>CAYWTK010000081.1:0-16339 GCA_964460895.1 uncultured Opitutaceae bacterium | reverse complement strand
GAGGGCGGGCGCGAAAAGGCGACGCGAGGGTCGTAGGCCTTACCAGTCGCGGCTCACGCGCACGTACCAGAAGGCGGGCTCGACGAGGTTGACGTTCTCGTTGACCAGCTTGCTGTCGGACGGGTCCACCGGCGGCGCCTCGTTGAGCACGTTGCGCACGCCGACCGTGAAGGTGTAGCCCTTGTAGCCGCGGTAGGCGACCTGGGGGTTGAACTGGACCTGCTCGCCGACGTCGGGCAGCCCGGCGAGGCCGGAGCCCGCGGTGCTGTAGCGGCCGATGAAGGTCGTGTGCACCGAGGCGGACCAGTCGCCGTGCTGCCAGGCGATGGTGCCGTTGCCGCGCCAGAGCGGGAAGCTGTAGTTGCCGTCCGTGTCGAAGGGCAGGCCGGTCGAGCCGGTGCCCTCGACCGTCGCCGCGTAGGTCGCGGTCAGGTCGAGGCGGAACTGGCCGTACCGCGTGCGCGGCAGCACCCAGCGGGCGTTGAAGTCCCAGGCCTCGAAGTCGGCGGTCGACAGGTTCTGCCAGGTCGTGAGCACGCCGTTGATGGTGCCGACCGTCTGGCCCGGCGTCGGGGCGTTGCGGACCACGAGGTTCCCGAACGCGGCGAGGTTGCCGAGGATCTGGTTGGCGGTGAGGCGGGCGATGAGGTCCGTCTGCTCGAAGCGGATGTAGTCCACGCCGAACGAGAGGTCGCGGAAGAGGCTGCCCGACTGGCGGACGAACGGCTGGAGCACGAGGCCGCCGTAGGTCACCTTGGTCTCCTCGGGCTGCAGGCCCGGGTTGCCGCCGCCGAACTGGCGGATCTGCGTCGGCGGGTCGGCCGGGCGGAGCGGGTCCGGCAGCGAGTTCGCCGTGAAGCTCACGCTCTGGGACGTGTAGAGGAACGCGAGGTTGGGCGCGAGGAACGACTCGCCGAACGAGCCGCGCACGAGGACCTCGGGGATCGGGCGCCAGACGGCGGCGACCTTGGGCTTCGTGGTTTGGCCGAAGTCGCTGTAGTCCTCGTGGCGCGCGGCGAGCTGGAGCTCGAGCGAGCCGGCGGGCGAGTCCTTGAGGACCGGCACGCTGAGCTCGGCGTAGAACGAGTGCAGGCGGCGGTCGCCGAACGTGTCGGAGCCCTGGCTGCCGCCGACGATCTGGCCGTCGCGGTTGAGCTGGGTGCCGATGTTCTCGAGGCGCTCCGTGCGGAGCTCGGCGCCGGCGGCGAGGCTGACGGGGCCGGCGGGCAGGTCGAAGAGCGAGCCGTTGACGCCGACGTCGGCCGAGCGGACCTCGAACGTGTCGTAGTTCGGGTTCGTGATCCGCAGGTAGTTGAGGACGTCGGGATGGTTCGGGCCGAACGGGTTCAGGTAGCGCGTGGTGCCGTTGAGCGAGACGCCGTTGAACGCGTTCTGCACGAGCCGGTCGGAGGTCTGGTTGCGCGAGAGCTGGTCGACCTTGTTGTGCGAGTAGACGACCGCGGCGTCCCAGGACCAGTCGCCCTGCGGCAGCTTGCCCTCGAAGCCCATCACCAGGCGCGGGGTGTCCGCGATGGACTCCTGGATGCGGTTGCCGAGCTCGTTGAAGCGGTAGCGGATATCGAGCACGTTCTGGCCGAAGGGATTGAACGGGTTCGTCGCCGGGAAGATGCCGATGCCGCCGGGGCCGTCGCCGTTCTCGTTGCCCGAGAAGTAGTTCGTCGGGGCCGCGTCGATCGTCACCTCCGAGCGGCGGAACGACAGCTCGGCAAAGCCCATCAGGTTCTCCGAGAAGTCGTAGGTGCCGCGGGTGTAGAAGCCGAACGAGCGCTCGTCGGGCGTGAGCCCGGCCAGCTCCTGGAAGTTGTAGAGCGGCGTCTGGTTGACGGCGTTGGCGAGGGTCGGATTGGCCTGCGGCGTGAGGAACGTCGCGCGACCGTTGGCGAAGCCCGGGAGGCCGGTGAGGCCGCGGACGCCCGCGATCGGGGTCTGCGAGCTGCGCTGGTCGATGCCGCCGACGGAGGTGCCGTTGGACTCGTCGGTCCACGCCAGGTCGCGTCCGTAGATGGACGCGCGTTGGCGGAAGTCGAAGGTCGCGACGACCGAGGCCTTGTCGGTGCGGGCGCCGGTGATGACGAAGAACGATTTCTCGTTCGAGTCGGTGCCGAACGTGTTGCCGAACGAGAACTCGGTGGTGAGGCCGGTGTAGTTCTTGCGCAGGTTGACGTTGATCACGCCCGCGACCGCGTCGGAGCCGTAGATGGCGGACGCGCCGTCCTTCAGCACCTCGAGCGACTCGATGGCCGCGACGGGGATGGAGTTGAAGTCGAAGACGGTCTGGAAGCCGTTGAAGCCGGCGGAGGCGAACGGCGCGGCGCGGCGGCCGTTGATGAGGACGAGGGTGTTGTTGTTGCCCAGGCCGCGGAGGTTGAACGAACTCACGCCGGGCGTGAAGCTGGTGCCGCCGTCCGTCGAGACGAGCGACTGGCCGCTCATCTGCGGCATGGCGCGGATGGCGTCGCCGAGGGTCGAGAAGCCGGTGCCCTGGAAGTCGGAGAAGCTGAGGCGGACGACGGGCTGCGGGGTCTCGGCGTCGATGCGCTTGATGCGCGAGCCGAGGACGCTGAAGGCCTCGAGCTTCACCGCCTCCTCCGGCTTGGCGGCGGGAGCGGCGGCGGGTTGCGCGGAGGCGGACACGGTCGCGAGGGCCAGCAGGGCACCCACGAATCGGGCGCCCGCGGACGACGGGTAGGTTCTTGGTTGCATAGGTATCGGTTGGGTGAGGTGTGCGGACCGGGAAGCCCGCGTATCCGCCACCCCACCGGCTCCCGCGCCCGCGGCAACGAGCCGGCGACCATCCGCCCCCGCCTGCGGCAAGGCGTCCCCACCTGCGCCCGTCCGCCGCGGGCTCCGTCACCCTTTCGTCACCGTTTCCGCGACCACCGGCGCGCGCGTCCGGACGCCGTTCCGGACGACCTCCGCATGTCCCTCGGCTCTCCCCTGCGGAGGCCCCTCCCTATCTCCCGTTGGCGATGTCCCACCCGCGATGCCCCACCGGGGATGCCCCACCGGGGATGCCCCACCGGAGATGCCCAAATGGGGATGCTTCCCTTGGGGATGCGGCGCCCTCGCCGCGTCCGCCCGCCAGCCGGACCGGACACGGGAAGGCCGGACTCCACGCGGGGAGAACGCTAGCTAGCCCAGCGCCCGCAGCAGGTCCTCGCGGTGCAGGCGGCTCACGCGCACGCGCGTGCCGTCGCGCAGCTCGGCCTCGTAGTCACCGGCGGCGAGGTGCTCGACGCGCGCGACCCAGGCGACGTTGACGATGGACGACTTGTGCACGCGCACGAAGGGTCCGCCGGGAAAGCGCTCGAGGAAGGCGCGCATGGTCTCGCGCACCAGCACCGCCGGTCCGGCGCCGTGGATGCGCAGGTAGTCGCCCTGCGCCTCGACCCAGCGGATCTCGCGCACGGCGGCGACGTGGATCTCGCCGCCGGTGCGGAAGACCGCGGTCGCCGAATCCGCGGACGCGGCCGGCGCCTTCGGGAGCGGCGCCTCGCGGTCGCCGCGGCGCAGCTCCGCGAGGACGGACGCCAGGCGGTCGTCGAGCTCGCCGAGCCGGCCGAGCCGCAGGCGCTGCTTGGCGCGCTCCAAGGCCTCGTGGAAGCGCTCGTCGGAATAGGGCTTCAGGAGGTAATCCACCGCGTGGAGGTCGAACGCCCGGAGGGCGTAGCGGTCGTAGGCGGTCACGAAGACCGTGACCGGCCCCCCCGTGCGGGGCAGGCGCTCGGCCAGCTCGAGCCCCGAGCGGCCCGGCATCTGCACGTCGAGGAACAGCAGGTCGGGCCGGTCGCGCTCGATCACGGGCCACGCCTCCGCCGCGCTCCCGGCCTCGGTCACGCGCGCGACGGCGGGATCGCGGCGCAGCAGGGCGGCGAGCCCGGCGCGGGCGAGCGGTTCGTCGTCGACGATCAGGACGCGGTAGCTCATGGGGCGGAGGGGACGGGCTGGAAGGGAAACTCGAGGCAGACCCGGAACTCGCGGCTCGAGCGGACGACGCGGCAGTCGGCGCGCAGGCCGTGCAGCCGCTCGAGCCGGCGCCGGGTGAGCGGCAGGCCGGAGCCGGTGCCCGGCGGAGGAGGCAGCCGGTCGGCCCCGGGCAGGTCGTTGGCGACCTCGATCTGGAGCCGGTCGCCCGCGCGGCGGGCCGCGAGGCGCACCCGTCCACCCTGCTCGTGGCGGGCGACGCCGTGCTTCACCGCGTTCTCCACCAGGGGCTGGAGGAGCAGGCAGGGGACCTCCGCCCGGCGGCAGTCGTCCGGCAGGACCGTCTCGACCCGGAGCCGGTCGCCGAAGCGCGTGCGCTCGATCGCCAAGTAATCCGCGACGAAGGCGAACTCCTCCTCCAGCGGCGCGGTCTGCCGCCCCGCCGCGTCCACGATGCGCCGGTGCAGCCCGCCCAGCTGGCTGAGCATCCGCACCGCCTCCTCCTGCCGGCCGGCGCGCACGAGCATGGCGACGGCGTTGAGGGCATTGAAGAGGAAGTGGGGCTGGACCTGCTGCTTGAGCGCCTGCAGCTCGGCCTCGGCCAGCTGCTGCTGGAGCTGGACCTCGCTCAGCTCGCGGCGCCGCAGGTCCTCGTAGACCTGCTGGATCGTGCCCGCGACCACCACGGAGAAGTAGAGGATCGGGTCCACGACGTTGCGCACGGAGGCGCGGGCGGCGAGGAAGACGAAGTCCCGCTGGTGGTCGGGGATGTCGTAGATCGCGTGGAACGCCGGCACGCGGGCGGCGAAGAAGACCGCCGCGAGCAGCCAGGCCATGCCGAAGTGCAGGAGCAGGTGCCCGAAGCGGCCGGGACCGGAGAGCGGCCAGCGCGCGAGCAGCCGGAAGATGAAGGGCGTGAGCAGCCCCCAGTAGACCGCGCGCATCAGCTGCTGCAGCAGCGCCCAGGCCTTCTCGATCGGCGGGGCCAGCGGGTCCAGCTGCGCGGCCATCTGCACGAGCAGCATGAGCGCCACGCATCCCCACGCCGCGACGAGCGTGGTCCAGCGCGGCGTGGCGAGGAGGCCCGGATGCACGCCCTCGGACATGGCCGCCCGCCGGGACGGGGCAAGGCGGGATTTATTCGTCGCCCCCGGGGACGCTTCGTCGTCCGGGAGGACGGCTGGGCGCAGGCCGACCGGACGGGGACGGCCGTCGACGAAAAAGCCGCGCGGCGCACCGCGCGGCTCGCGAGACGCCCAGGCGCCGAGGGTCAGACCTTCGGACCGCCCTGCGCGTAGTAGCGGGCGCGGAGGCGGAGGCCGTTGAGGCGGATGAAGCCGGTCGCGTCGCTCTGGTTGTACCAGGACTTCACGCCCTCCATCGACGCGACGTTCATGTCGTAGAGCGAGTGCTTCGACTTCCGGCCGCAGGTGATGATGTTGCCCTTGTAGAGCTTGAGGCGGACGGTGCCGGTGACGTGCTTCTGCGACTCGTCCACCAGCGCCTGCAGGGCCTCGCGCTCGGGGGCGAACCAGAAGCCGTAGTAGACCAGCTCGGCGTACTTCGGCACGAGCGAGTCGCGCAGGTGCATGACCTCGCGGTCCATCGTGAGCGACTCCACCTGGCGGTGGCCGTGCATGAGGATGGTGCCGCCCGGGGTCTCGTAGACGCCGCGGGACTTCATGCCGACGAAGCGGTTCTCGACGAGGTCGACGCGGCCGATGCCGTGCTTGCCGCCGAGCTTGTTGAGCGTCTTGAGCACGCCGGCGGGGGAGAGCCGCTTGCCGTTCACGGCGACGCAGTTGCCCTGTTCGAACTCGAGTTCGACGTACTCGGCCTTGTTCGGCGCGTCCTCGGGCGAGACGGAGAGCTTGAACATGCCCTTGTTCTCCTTGGTCGTCGGGTCGAACCACGGGTCCTCGAGGATGCCCGCCTCGTAGGAGATGTGGAGGAGGTTGCGGTCCATCGAGTAGGGCTTCTTGAGCGAGGCCTCGACGGGGATGTTGTTCCTCACGCAGTACTCGATCATCTCCGCGCGGCCGGGGAACTCCTCACGGAACTTGTCGATCTTCCACGGCGCGACGATCTGCAGGTTCGGCGCGAGCGCCATGTAGGTCAGCTCGAAGCGGCACTGGTCGTTGCCCTTGCCGGTGGCGCCGTGCGCGACGGTGTCGGCCTTTTCCTTCTTCGCGATGTCGATCTGCGCCTTGGCGATGAGCGGGCGCGCGATCGAGGTGCCGAGGTAATACTGGCCCTCGTAGATCGCGTTGGCGCGGATCATCGGGTAGATGAAGTCGCGCGCGAACTCCTCGACGAGGTCGAGGGTGTAGTGCTTGGAGGCGCCGGTCTTCTTCGCCTTGGCGGGGAGGCCCTTGAGCTCCTCCTCCTGGCCGATGTCGGCCGCGAAGGTGACGATCTCGGCGTCGTACGTTTCGCGGAGCCACTTGACGATGACGGAGGTGTCGAGGCCTCCGGAGTAGGCGAGCACGATCTTCATGGTGAGACCGCGAGTTGAGTCCGCGGCGCCGGAGCCCGCAAAAGAAAAATCGCGGATTTACCGGGCCTTGACTCCTGCGGGATTGCGCCCGCGCCGCCCCGTGACACACTCCGGGCCAGCCCCCGCCGACATGCGCCCCGCCGCCGCCATCCGTCGCCCGTCCCGGGGCTTCACGCTGGTCGAGATCATGATCGTGACCGTCATCATCGGCCTGCTCGCGGCGATGGCCGTGCCCGCGCTCAAGCGCGTGCAGCGCAGCGCCCAGAACAACCGCGTCGTGAGCGACTTTCGGGTCTTCGCCCAGGCCTTCGAGACCTACGCGCTGCAGAACGGCTTCTGGCCGAACAACGGCGGCGCCGGCGCCGTGCCGACCGGGCCGGTCTCGATGGCGGGCGACTTCAAGACCTCCGCCTGGCAGGCCGTCACGCCCATCGGCGGACGCTGGAACTGGGACCGCAACAACTTCGGCTTCTCGGCCGGCATCTCCATCTCGAGCCTGACCTGCTCGGACGAGCAGCTGGCGGAGATCGACGCCAAGCTCGACGACGGCGACCTGGCCACCGGGCGCTTCTTCAAGACCGCGGCCAACCGCGTCTCGCTCGTGCTCGAGCCGTGACGCGGCGTCAGCCGCGCGCGCGGGCGAGGACGGCGAGGATGGCCTTCTGCACGTGGAGGCGGTTCTCGGCCTCGTCGAAGATGACCGAGCGCGGGTGGTCGAGGACCTCCTGCGTGACCTCCTCGCCGGCGTGGGCGGGCAGGCAGTGCATGAAGAGCGCGTCCGGCTTGGCCGCGGCGAAGAGCCGCGCGTCCACCTGGTACGGCATCATCCGCCGGGCGCGCTCGGCGCTCTCGTCCTCCTGGCCCATGCTGGCCCAGACGTCGGTGTAGACGAGGTCCGCGCCGGCCACCGCCTCGCGCGGGTCCGTCGTGTGGTGGAAGCGTCCGCCCGCGCGGGCCGCGGCGGCCCGGATCTCCGCGCCGGGCTCGAAGCCCGGCGGACCGGCCAGCGCCACCTCCATGCCGAAGAGGGCCGCGCCGAGGATCCAGGAATTGGCCATGTTGAAGCACGTGTCGCCGAGGAACGCCACCTTGCGCCCGCGGAGCGACGCGAGGAGGTCGCCGTCCGGCCCGGCCCAGCGCTCGGCCGCGGTGAAGGCGTCGGTGTAGATCTGGCAGGGGTGGAGGAAGTCGGTCAGCGCGTTGACCACGGGAACCGACCCGAGCCGGGCCAGCTCGGCGATGTCCTGGTGCGCGTACGTCCGGATGACGATGCCGTGGACGAAGCGCGACAGCACGCGGGCGGTGTCGGCGATGCTCTCGCCCCGGCCGATCTGGATGTCGTTCTTCGAGAGGAAGAGCGGGTTGCCCCCGAGCTCGTGGATGCCGACCTCGAAGGAGACGCGGGTGCGCGTGGAGCTCTTGGCGAAGATCATCGCCCAGGTCTGCCCGGCGAGGGGCCGCTCGTGCCGTCCGCGCTCGCGCTTGAGGCGCCGCGCGAGCGCGAAGATCTCGCCCGCCTCGGCGGCGGAGAAGTCGGTCTCGGCGAGGAAGTGCCGCAGGGGCATCAGGCGGTCTCCTTCCGCCGCAGCGCGCCGCGGATGATGTCGGTCGCGAGCGCCAGGTGCTCGGCGGTGGCGATGAGCGGCGGCAGCAGCCGGATCGTGTTCAGCCCGGCGACCGGGCAGAGCAGGCCGCCCTCGCGCAGGAGCGGCAGGTAGGGCGCGGGCTCGCCGTGCAGGCGCAGGCCGAGCATGTAGCCGCGTCCCGTCACGCCGGCGACCTGCCGGGGGAACTCGACCGCCAGCTTCTCCAGCTCCGCCTTCCAGCGGGCGCCGTGGGTCGCGACCTTGGCCACCAGGCCGTCGCGCTCGATGACGTCGAGCACGGCGAGCGCCGCCGCGCAGGCAAGCGGCGAACCGCCGAAGGTCGTGCCGTGCGAGCCCGGCGTGAAGAGGTCGGCGTGCTTCTCCGCGGCCCAGATCGCGCCCATCGGGTAGCCGTTGGCGATGCCCTTGGCCATGCCGATGACGTCGGCGCGCACGCCGGAGTGCTGGAAGGCGAAGAACGCGCCGGTCCGGCCGAAGCCGCACTGCACCTCGTCGAGCATGAGGAGCAGGTTGTGCCGGTCGCAGAGCTCGCGCAGGCCCCAGAGGAACTCGTCGGTGCAAGGCGTGACGCCGCCCTCGCCCTGCACGGTCTCGACCATGATGGCGGCCGTCTGGTCGTCCACCAGGTCGGCGAAGCTCCGGACGTCGTTGAGCTCGCCCGCCGCGAAGCCGGGCAGGAGCGGGCGGAAGCCCTTCTGGATCTTCTCCTGCGGCGTGGCGCTCATGCCGCCGTAGGTGCGCCCGTGGAAGGCGTTCTTGGCCACGAGCACCTTGTAGCACTTGCCCTCCTCGCCCGACTTCCGGATGCCGTGGAGGCGCGAGAGCTTGATCATGGCCTCGTTGGCCTCCGTTCCGGAGTTGCCGAGGAAGACGCGGCCCGGGCCGGCCTGCTGCACGATCCGCCGCGCCAGCTCGCCGTGGAGCGGGTTGCGGTAGAGGTTGCTGCAGTGGATGAGCTCGCCGACCTGGCGCCGGATGGCCTCCACCCAGACCGGGTGGCAGTGGCCGAGGGCGTTGACCGCGATGCCGGAGGCGAAGTCGAGGTACTTCTTCCCCGTGTCGTCCCACGCCCAGACCCCCTCGCCGCGCACGAGCGTGAGCGGGGCCTTGTTGTAGTTCTTCATCACGTACGCGTCGTACAACTCGGCGGCGTTGGTGCGGACGATGGAGGGAGCGTTCATCTCGGTTGCGGAGGGGGGAAGGCGGATCGGGGGTCGAGGCGGACCAGGGTGCGGAGGTTCAGGGGGTTTTCCGCGGTCCGCACTCCGAATCTCTCGATCGACCGGTTCAGCCGTGGACGATCTCGGTGCCCACGCCCTTGTCGGTGAAGATCTCGAGCAGGAGGCTGTGCGGCATGCGGCCGTCGACGAAGTGGACGCGCTGCACGCCCTCCTGGAGGGCGCGGACCGCGCTGGCGACCTTCGGGCGCATGCCCTTGTCGATCACGCCGGTCTTCTTCAGGCCCTCGACCTCGGAGATGCGGAGGGTGGATATGAGCGAGGCCGGGTCCTTCGGGTCGGCGAGCAGGCCCGGGACGTCGCTCATGTACACGAGCCGGCGGGCGCGGAGGGCGCTGGCCACGCGGCCGGCCACGGTGTCGGCGTTCACGTTGTAGGGCTTGCCGTCGTAGCCCTCGGCCACGGGCGAGATGACGGGCATGAAGCCCTCGCCGATCTCCTTCTTGATGAGCTTCACCTTCACCTCGGTCGGGTCGCCGACGAAGCCGAGGTCCACCGGGTTGCCGTCGTCGTCGACCGCGAGCTTCTGGCAGACGAGCACGCTGTCGCCCGGCAGGCCGCGCGGGCGGGCCTTCACGGCGGCGAGCGTCTCGCACACGTCGCGGTTGACGACCTCGTCGAGCGTCCGCTTGACGATCGCGATCGTCGCCTCGTCGGTCACGCGCAGGCCGTTGACGAACGTGGCCTTCAGCCCCGAGGCGTCCATCGCCTTGCTGATGGCCTTCCCGCCGCCGTGGACGACCACGACGTTGATGCCGACGGCCGCGAGGAAGGCGATGTCGGTCGCGACGCGGACGCGGACCGCGGGGTTGGGGTCGTCCATGAAGCTCCCGCCGTACTTCACGACGAACGTGGAGCCGCGGAAATCCTGGATGTAGGGGAGCGCCTCGAGGAGGACGCGGGCCTTCGCGATCACCTCGTCGACGTTCATGGCGACGGGCGGAGGACGGAGGAGGGGTGACCGGAGGTCATCGGGGGAGGCGGAGGCGAAATCTCTGGGGCCAACGGCGGGCGGTTTCCACGAAAAAAAACGCGCCGTCGGCGCCGCGCGTCACTCGCTCTTGTTGTACGTGACGTAGGCCTCGGTCAGGTCGGTGGCGAGGAGCCGGAACGAGGCCTTCCCGAGGTGCAGGTCGAGCGTGACGGTGAAGCGGCGGTGGCGCACGACCTCCTTCCACTTCGGCTTCAGCTCGGGATGCGGCCGGCCGGCGGTGAGGGCGGGCACGTCGTTGTAGCGGATGTCGAGCTTCGACTCGACCAGCTTGGCGCCGGAGTACCCGGCGGCGTCGGCCAGCCGGCCCCAGTTCGGGTCCTCGCCGCACCAGGACGACTTCACGAGGAGGGAATTGCCGATCGCACGGGCGACCTTCTCGGCGTCCTCGGCCGAGGCCGCGCCCTGCACCTTCACCTCGACGACCTTGGTGATCTTCTCGCCGTCGGAGACGATCTTGTCGGCCAGCACCTCGCAGGCCTTCCACACGGCCTCGGCGAAGAGGACGCGGAGCTCGCGCGGGCTCTTGTCGCCGACCGAGACGCCGGAGTGGCCGTTGGCCAGCATCAGCACCGTGTCGTTGGTGCTCATGTCGCCGTCCACCGTGATGCAGTTGAAGGTCCCGGTCACCGCCTCGGCGAGGGTCTTCTGCAGAAAGCTCCGCGGCACGGAGAAGTCGGTGGCGAGGAAGGCGAGCATCGTCGCCATGTTCGGCTGGATCATGCCCGCGCCCTTGGCGCAGCCGGCGACGACGTGCCGCTTGCCGTCGTAGGTGAAGGAGACCGTCACCGTCTTGGCCCGCGTGTCGGACGTGAGGATGGCCTCGGCGGCGCGCTTGCCGTGGGCCGGGGTCCGGCCCTTGTCGGAGACGGCGCGCTCGATGCCCTTGAGCACGCGGTCCATGGGCAGCGGCTGGCCGATGCGGCCGGTCGAGCAGACGAAGAACGCGCCCGGCCGCTGGTTGAGGGCCGCGGCCGCGCGCTGGGCCATGGCCCGCGCGTCGCGCAGGCCCTCGGCGCCGGTGCAGGCGTTGGCGTTGCCGCTGTTGGCGACGAAGCCGTGGAACGGCCCGCCGGCCGCCAGGTGCTCCTGGCAGAGCAGCACCGGCGCGGCCTTGACGGCGTTGCGGGTGAAGGTGCCCGCGGCGGTGCAGGGCCGGAGCGAATGGACGAGCGCGACGTCGAGCCGCTTGGGGTCGTTCTTCTGCCGGATGTCGCAGGCGACGCCCGCCGCCTCGAAGCCCGGCACGTCGGTCAGGCCGGCGCTGTCGGGGGTCACGGTGAGGTGGGTCATGGGGAGGAAGGTGCGTTCAGGGCAGGCCCGCCGTCTCGGGGAAGCCCGCCCAGAGGTTGAGGATCTGGACGGCCTGCCCGCTCGCGCCCTTGACGAGGTTGTCGAGCGCGGAGGTGAGGACGAAGTTGCCGGTGCGCGGGTCGTGGACGGCGGAGAGGTCGACGCGGTTGGTGCCCGTGACGTGCGCCGAGTCGGGCGTCTCGCCCGACGGCAGCAGGTGGACGAACGGCCGGCCCGCGTAGGCGGCCCGCCAGGCGGCGTAGACGCCCTCGACCGTGGCCCCGGGGGCGGCCGGCACGGTGATGGTGGTGGCGATGCCGCGCCGCATGGGCGCGAGGTGCGGGTTGAACTGGACGACGACGGGCGCGCCGGCGCGGAGCGACAGCTGCTCCTCGATCTCGGCGAGGTGGCGGTGGCGGACGAGCCCGTACGCCTTCGCGCTCTCGGCGCGCTCGACGAACAGGTACATCTCCTCCGCCTTCCGGCCGGCGCCCGAGACGCCGCTGAAGGAGTTCACCACGATGTGCTCGCGCGCGACCAGGCCGGCCGCGAGGAGCGGCGCCAGCGGCACGAGCGTGCTCGTCGGGTAGCAGCCCGGCGCGGCGGCGAGCCGGATCTCGTCGCGCCAGCGCGGGTCGGTGAGCTCGGGGAGGACGAAGCGGGCCTGCGGCAGCAGCTCCGGCGCGTGGTGGCGGCCGTAGTACCGCTCGTACGTCGCGAGGTCGGCCACCCGGAAGTCGGCGCTGAGGTCGATGACGCGCCGGCCGGCGGGCACGAGGGCCCGGGCGAAGTCGGCCGCGGCGCCGTGCGGCAGCGCCAGGAACCAGACGTCGACGTCGTCGCGCGCCGCCAGGGCGGCGGCGTCCGAGCCGCTGAAGGCCAGCGCATCGGCGGCCGTGCCGCGGAGCGCCGGGATCACGGCGGAGAGCGGCTTGCCCGCGTGCTGGCGGGAGGTGACCGCCGCCAGGGTGACGCGCGGGTGGCCGAGGAGGAGCTTGACGAGAACTTCGCCGGAGTAGCCCGACGCGCCGACGATGCCGACTTTCATCTGGGTCCGAAGTCCGCGAATCAATGTGCCGGCCGACCGGGGGCGCAAATAAAAACGGGGTGCGCAAGGCACCCCGCGGGATCGCACCGGCGGTCGCGCCGACGGTTCAGCGCTTCGAGAACTGGAAGCGCTTGCGGGCGCCCGGCTGGCCGGGCTTCTTGCGCTCCTTCTCGCGCGGGTCGCGCGTGAGGTGGCCGGCCTTCTTCAGCGTGACGCGGAGGTCGCCGTTGAACTTGAGCAGGGCGCGGGCGATGCCGTGCGCGACGGCGCCGGCCTGGCTGCTGATGCCGCCGCCCTGGACGTTGGCGACGACGTCGAACTTCTCCTTCACGTCGGCCGTGGCCAGGGGGCCCGCGGCGCGGCGCATGAAGGCGTCGTGCTTGAAGTAGGTGGCGAAGTCCCGCTCGTTGGCGGTCAGCTTGCCCGAGCCGGGGAGGAGGCGCACGCGGGCCGTCGAGGTCTTGCGGCGGCCGGTGCCGAGGAAAACGGTGGAGTCAGCGCTCATGGGTCGGGTCAAAGCTTGATCGGGTTCTGCGCCGCGTGCGGGTGCTCGGAGCCGGCGTAGACGCGGAGCTTGGTGAGCATCTTGGCGGCGAGGCGGTTCTTGGGCAGCATGCCCTTGACGGCCTGCATGACGATGAAGTCGGGCTTCTTGACGCGGACGTCGGCGAGCTTGCGGTACTTCTCGCCGCCCACGTAGCCGGAGAACGACATGTACTCCGTCACGGCCTCCTTCTTGCCGGTGAGGACCACCTTGCTCGCGTTGGTCACGATGACGAAGTCGCCGGTGTCCACGTGCGGCGTGTAGGTGGCCTTGTTGCGACCACGGATGATGTTGGCGACCTTGACGGCGAGACGGCCGAGGACCTTGCCCTCGGCATCGATCAGATACCACTTGGGCTGGACTGCCTCTTTTTTGGCCAGATGGGTTTTCATTGCGGAAAGAGGCCCAAGGGAAAGAGTCCCCCCTACCCTGTCAACACCCAAGGTTTCGGGGATGTCGCCCTCCCCGGGCGGGGCCCGGATCAGAACTCGAACGCCACTCCCAGCGAAGCCGCGACCTTGGGTCCGGCGGACGCCCCCGTGGGGGACCAGAAGGGGCGCTGCCCGCGGGTGACCGAGGCCGAGCCGCCGACGGTGACGACCCAGGATTCGGCGACCCGATACGGGACCTCGAGCTCAAGGTCGGCATAGCGGTAGGCATCCCCCACCCGCGGGCCGGGGAGATTGGGCAGCACGTCGCGCGCCGCCTTGGTCCCGACCTCGAACCGGTAGCGCAGGAACGCGCCGAGCCGGGTGAGGGCCAGCTCGCCGGCGTAGGCGAGGCGCAGGAGCTCGGCCCGCCGCTTCACGTCGTGCAGCACCGCGACCGAGACCCGGCCCGGTCCGGCCCGGTGCGAGACCGCGAGCGTCAGCTCGGCGGTGTGTCCGGGGTGGCCGTTGCGGGCGTCGCGGAGGTGGAAGTGCGTGACCTCGGCCTCGACCGCCGCCCCCCCGCCCCACTCGTGGCGCGCGGCGGCGACCAGGGCGAACTCGTGGCTGCGGGTGTCGTTCGCCGGGAAACTGGTCCACGTGCCCAACCGGAGGCGGTCGTTCTCCAGCCACGCCCGCGGCTGCAGCGACTCCGGGGCGCGCTCGACGCCGTGGTGGACGAAGCGCGACACGGCGCGCCCCTCGACCGTGCGCCTCCAGTCGCCGTCGAGCCACGGCAGGGCCGCGACCGCGGCCGCGGGCAGCGCGAGCAGGAGCAGGGCGAGGCGCACCATGGGCCAAACGAAGATTGGTTTCGCCGGGGTTGTCCATAGGCTACCGGCATGACCGGCCCCACCCGCCTCCTCACGTTCGCCGCCGCCCTGCTCGGGTTCAGCGGCGTCCTGCTCGGCGCCCTCGGCGCCCACGGGCCCGTGCATGCGGCGCTCGTCTCCGCGGGCACCCTCGCCAACTGGGAGACCGCGGTGCTCTACCAGCTCGTGCACGCGGTCGCCCTGCTCGCCCTCGCCGGCTGGCGCGAGTCGCCCGGGGCGCCGAACGTCCCGGCGGCCGTCGCGTGGCTGGTCGGGGTCGCGCTCTTCTCCGGCTCGATCTACGTGCTCAGCCTCGGCGGCCCGCGCCTGCTCGGCCCCGTGACGCCGCTCGGCGGCGTCGCCCTCCTCGTGGGCTGGCTGCTCGTCGCCCTGCGCGCCGTGCGCGGTCCCGGCGCCTGACCGCCGCGGGGGGACCTTGCGCTTCCCGGCGTCCGGGCCACGCTGCGGTCCGTCCCGCCCATGCGCCTCCCCGAACCGCTCCTCGCCGCCCTGCGGGCCCTCCGCGACGCCGGGGCGCGTCCCCGCCTGGCCGGCGGTTGCGTGCGGGATTGGCTGCTGGGCCTCGAGCCCAAGGACTTCGACGTGGAGGTGTTCGGGATCGACTTCGAACGCCTCGGCCGCGCCCTGGCGCCTTTCGGGCCCACGGACCTGGTCGGCCGGAGCTTCGGGGTGATCAAGGTGCGGCTGGCGGGGCTCGAGTACGACTTCTCGCTCCCCCGCCGCGAATCGAAGACCGGGGCGGGACACCGGGGCTTCGCCGTCACGCCGGAGCCGACGCTGACGGAGGCGGAGGCCGCCGCGCGGCGCGACTTCACGATCAACGCCATCGCCTACGACCCCTTCGCGGACCGCGTCATCGACCCGCTGGGCGGCGAGCAGGACCTGCGGGCGAAGCGCCTGCGCCACGGCGGGCCGGCGTTCGCGGACGATCCGCTCCGCGTGCTCCGGGCCTTCCAGCTCGCGGCCCGGTTCGAGCTCTCGCTCGACCCCGCCACCGCCGCGCTGGCGAGGTCGATCCGGGACACCTACCGCGAGCTGCCGCTCGAGCGCATCTGGGGCGAGTGGGACAAGTGGTGCACGCGGGCGGCGCGGCCTTCGGCGGGCCTGCGGGTCCTGCGCGAGACGGGTTGGATCCACTGCTTCCCCGAAGTCGCCGCCCTCGACGGGCTGCCGCAGGATCCCGAATGGCACCCGGAGGGCGACGTGCTCGTGCACACCGGCCACTGCCTCGACGCGCTCGTCGGACTGGACCCGTGGCGCGACGGCGCGCCCGCCGTCCGGCGCGTCCTCTCGCTGGCGGTGCTGGCGCACGACTTCGGCAAGGCGGTGACGACCCACCAGGCGGAGCGCCGCGGGCGGGTGCGCTGGATCAGCCCGGGCCACGAGGCCGCGGGCGGGCCGCTGGCCGAGACGTTCCTCGCCCGCATCGGCGCGCCGACCGGGCTCGCGGCGCACGTCGGCCCGCTGGTCGTCAACCACCTCGCGCACCACCACCACGGCCAGCCGACCCTGCGCGACACGGCGGTGCGCCGGCTGGCCCGCCGCATCGCCCCGGCCTCGCTGGACGAGCTCCTGGCGGTCATGACCGCCGACCACCTCGGCCGCCCGCCGCTGGTGTCCCCCGAAGCGGCGCGCCACATCGGGACGCTCCGCGAGGCGGCCCGGCGCCTGGCCCTCGAGCACGAGGCGCCGCGGCCGATCGTGCTGGGCCGGCACCTCATCGCGCTCGGGGTGAAGCCCGGTCCCCACTTCGGACCGGCGCTGGAGGCCGCCTTCGAGTCGCAGCTCGACGGCGCGTTCCACGACGAGGCCGGGGGGCTGGAATGGATGAGGAACTATTTGCGCGCCCATCCCCTCGCCCTAAGCCGGACTCAGTCAGTTGAAGCGGTGATCGCCAAAAGGCGCACCGTTTGGC
>CAYWTK010000080.1:0-16374 GCA_964460895.1 uncultured Opitutaceae bacterium | reverse complement strand
GCTGGCTCTGGCCGTCTGGATGGATGTGCGGTTTTCGGGACGCTAGGGACCGGTGACAGGATTTCTTAAGACACTGTCTGGGAGGTGATTGAGAGTTTCCCCGGGTTGCGGCATCGCGGCCGTATCGGCTCGTCCTCCTCTCTCCCAGGACGGGTCTTTTTCCCTCGGATTTATTTCGAGGGATAGGGCCATGCAGCCTTGCGTCTGAGGGCATTTCCCTATTCAAAAATGGGTACCGAATCGGAAACTCCCACCACCCCGACGTGCGTCGCCTCCTCCAGACCATCGCGCTGCTGATTCTCGCCACCGCTTCCGGTGTCGCGCAGGTCGTGACGGAGTCGTTCCGGACCTCGACCGCACCGGGATGGGTCTTCTCCGGAGTCAATTTCACGCCGATCCTGACCTCGGGCGGAGTCGATCCGGCCGGCGACGGCTGGCTGCGGCTCACGAGCACCGGACTGAACCAGGCGACGAGCGCCCATTACACCACGGCGTTCACGGCGACGAACGCGACCGTCTACGCGTCGTTCGAGTACCAGAGCTGGGGTGGCACGGGGGCGGACGGCATCACGTTCTTCCTCTTCGACGGCTCGCAGACGTTCGACGTCGGCGCGGACGGCGGATCGCTCGGCTACGCGCAGAAGTCGAACCAGGACGGACTCAAGGGCGGTTACCTCGGCATCGCGATCGACGAGTACGGCAATTTCTCGAACCCGACCGAGGGCCGCATCGGCGGTCCGGGCGCCACCCCCGATGCGTTCGTCGTGCGCGGTCCGGGCGACGGCACGACGGGTTACGACTACCTCGGCGGCACGGGCTCGCTCACCACCTCGATCGACACGCCCAACGTGGGCACCCGTCCCACGACCTTCAACCAGGTGCAGATGCTCCTGTCGCCGACGAACCAGCTGACCGTCACGCTGCAGCAGGGCGGCACCAGCCCGCAGACGGTGCTCTCGCTCGACCTGTCCGGCTACGCCCGCCCCGACACGCTGAAGTACGGCTTCTCGTCGGGCACCGGCGCGTCGACCAACTACCACGAGGTCCGCAACCTCAACGTCACCACGCTGGTCGCGAACCTCTGGGACAACGGCGACGGCAACAGCCAGTGGGGCACCACGAACAATTGGAATCCGAACGTGGTCCCGTCGATCGGCTCGGACATCCTCCTCAACAACACGTTCGTCACCACCGCGCAGACGATCGACACCGGCGCCAACCGCACGATCCGCTCGCTCTCCATCGACGCGCCGTTCGCCTACACGGTGAACAACAACACGCTGACCTTCGACGCCGGCTCGGTTCCCGGCTTCTCGGGCATCGCCGTCTCCCAGACGCGCGGCGTCGCCAACCACGCGGTCAACTCCAACCTCGCGCTGGCGAACGACATCACCGTGCGCAACAACAGCACGGGCACCCTCACGCTCGGCGGGACGATCGCGCTCGGCTCGAACGACATCCTCTTCGACGGCACCGGCGCGACCACGGCCGGCGGCGCGATCTCCGGCACCGGCAGCCTGACGAAGAACGATGCGGGCACGATCGCCCTCAACGCCGCCAACACCTACAGCGGCGGCACGGTGCTGAACAGCGGCACGATCTCGACCAACAACAACACGGGCCTCGGCTCCGGCGCGCTGACGCTCGCGGGCGGCACGGTCACCTCCACGGCGTCCAACACCCTCGCCAACACGACGACGCTGACCGGCAACGCCGGCCTGTCCAACCTCACGCTCTCCGGTTCGCTGACCCAGTCGGGCGGCAACCGCACGCTGACCCTCACGAACGCGACCCTGAGCGGCAACGTCGCGCTCTCCGAGAACAACACGGCCCGCACCCTCACCGTCAGCACCGACACCGGCACGTCGTCCACGATCTCGGGAGTCATCGGCAACGGCGGCACGGGAGCCGGCGGCCTGACCAAGACCGGCGCCGGCACGCTCACCCTCTCGGGCGCCAACACCTACACGGGCAACACGACGGTTTCGGCCGGCACGCTCCAGCTCGGCGCCAGCGACCGCATCTCCAACTCGAGCTCGCTCGACCTCGCGGGCGGCGTCCTCAACCTCAACACCCACTCCGAGCAGGTGAACAACCTCACCTGGTCGAACAACGGCGAGGTCAACTTCGGGGCCGACGGCAACGCCAACTACTTCCTCTTCCAGAACGCGACGCCCGCGCCGAGCGGCGTGCTGACGATCAGCGGCTGGGAGAGCGGCAGCGACATCATCGCCTCGCAGACGGCGCTGACCAGCGGCGTGCTCGAGCAGTTCTACTTCGTCGGCTACGGCGCCGGCGCGACCCAGGCGGCCGCCCAGACGGTGGGCAGCTACGGCGGCGGCTGGCGGCCGATCAATCCGAACACGTCCGGCTGGTACACGTGGGACAGCGGCAACAACACCAACCGCTGGGACCGCGGCGCGAACTGGACCGGGTCGCCCGACAACAGCGTCCCGCCCTCAGGGGCCAAGGTCGCCTTCGGCACCGGCGCGCAGACCACGGTGGACGTGCGCGGCAACCGCGTGGTCGAGGCCATCCGCTTCGACGAGGGCGCGGCCTCGTTCACGATCGCCGCGATCCAGAACACCGGCAACACCCTCACGTTCAACGGCCCGGGGTCGCTCGCCTTCATCCAGCAGCGGTCGAGCAACAACCAGACGATCTCCGTCGCGGGCGGCGTCGTGCTGACGGACAACACGGTCGTCGACATGATCGGCAGCGGCAATCTCACCATCTCCGCGCCGCTCTCGGGCGCCGGCAACCTCGTCAAGGAGAACACGGGCGGGTCCCTCGTGCTGTCGGGCAGCAACGGCAGCTACACGGGGAACATCTTCGTGAACGCCGGCATCCTCCGGGCGTCGTCGGCGAGCGCGCTCGGCAACACCTCGGTCGGCACGACCGTCGCCGCGGGCGCGACGCTGGAGATCGGCACGGCCAGCGGCATGACGATCGGCGAGGCGATCACGGTGGCGGGGACGGGCGTCGGCGGCAACGGGGCGATCCGCAACGTCGCCGCCTCGGGGACGAACACGCTCTCCGGTGTCGTCACCCTCTCCGGACCGGCGACGGTGTCGGCCGATTCCGGCGGCACCCTCGCGTTCTCGGGCGGCATCACCAGCTCGAGCAACGCCGCCCTCACCGTCTCGGGCGCGGGCAACGTCACGGTCTCCAGCGCCATCTCCATCGGCACCGGCGGGTTGACCGTCGCGGGCACCGGCACGACCACGCTGTCCGGCACCACCGCCAACACCTTCACCGGCACGACCACCGTCGACTCCGGCACGCTCGTGCTCAACAAGACCGCCGGCACCAACGCCATCGCGGGCAACCTCGTGATCGGCGACGGCTCGGGCACCGACACGGTGCGGCTCGATGCGGCGAACCAGATCGCGAACACGTCGGTCGTCACCATCAACTCCTCGGGCGTCCTCAACCTCAACAACAACGACGAGACCATCGCCCGCCTCGACGGCGCCGCCGGCGCGAGCGTGACCATGGGCACGGGCGACCTCACCGTCAGCGGTTCGGCCGAGTCCGCGTACTCCGGCTCCTTCACGGGCGCGGCCGGCAGCGCCCTCAACAAGTCCGGCACCGGCAAGCTCACCCTCACCGGTTCGAGCGGCAGCTTCGCGGGCAACGTCAACCTCTCCGCCGGCATCATCAACGTCTCCGGCCCGGCCGCGAACATGCTCGGCACCGGCACCGTCACGGTCACCGGCACCGGCAACCTCGAGGTCCAGGGCGGCGCGACGCTGTCGAACGCCATGACCCTCAGCTCGCTGGGCACCGGCGCGATCGACGGCGCCATCCAGAGCATCGCGGGCAGCAACACGGTGTCCGGCGCCATCACCCTGACGGGCAACAGCCGCATCCAGACCGACAGCGGCACGCTCACGGTCTCGGGCGCCACCGCCCTCGGCGCGAACAACCTCAACGTGGGCGGTGCGGGTAGCACCGTCATCTCCGGAGCCATCACCGGCACCGGCGGGCTCACCAAGGACGGCACCGGCACCGTGACCCTCTCCGGGGCCAACGGATACCTGGGCACGACGACCATCAGCTCGGGCACGCTCGCGCTCGGCGCGAGCGAGCGGCTCGCCAACTCCAACGTCATCTCCCTGGGGGCGCTCGGCACGCTCGACCTCGCCGGCTTCGACGAGACCATCGCGAGCGTCTCCGGGTCGGGCTCCGTGGACTTCGGCAGCGCCGGCACCAGCGCGCTTTCGCTCACCTCGGGAGTCTCGAACTTCTCCGGTCAGCTCCTCGGCACCGGCGAGCTCATCATCGGGCCCGGGGCCACGTTCACCCTGGGCGCCGACCTGACCAACACCAACATCAAGATCACGCTCGCGGGCGGCACCCTCAACCTGAACGGCTTCACCGGCACGCTGGGCAACCTGAGCGTGACCGCGACCTCGACGATCGACTTCGGGTCCAGCTCGAACTCCGCCCTGACGGTCCAGAGCATCGCGATCACCGGCGGCGCGAGCATCCTGAACATCAACAGCTGGAGCGACGCGCAGGACTACTTCTACTCGAACACGAACCCCGGGGCGCAGGGCGCTCCGCCGACCAACCAGATCGTCTTCGACGGCTTCGCCGGCAACGACACGCGGTGGCAGAGCTTCGACAAGCAGGTCACGCCGGTGCCCGAGCCCTCGACCTACGGCGCGATGCTCCTGGCCGGCATGGCCGGCCTCCTGGGCTGGCGCCGCTGGCGGCGTCGCGCGGCCTGATCCGCGACGGCCCGGGCCGTCGAACGGAGCCAGTGCGGATCCGGTCTTTCTGTAGGCGGTTTCGCGGAGCCGGAAGCCCAGGTTCCCCGTCGTCAAGACGTCTTCTCCGGGAGCAGCGACGTCGGCTGCCGTCCTCCTGAAATCGCTGGCGTATCCCACGAAAGCCGACCCCGCTCGCCCCGCCCAAGCGCGGGTCGAGGCGGCGCACCGGCGCGGGATCACGCGCGGCGGACGCCCTCCTTACCGGTCGCCCGGCCGAGCCCGGTAGTAACGCATTGCGTTACTACCGGGCTCGGCGGGGGACGCTGGGCGGAGCGGCGGTGGGGAGTGTCCGCAAGGTCGGACGGGCCGACGGACCGCGGTCGTGATGAGGCCGCGCGACCGGGGTCGCTCCGGTTGTCGCCCCCGCCCCGGCCGCGGCGTTTCCTGGAGAGTCGGCGCCCTCGCCGCGTTCCGCCGCCGGGCACGGAGGCGCGCGGGGCGACGAGGCGGCTCGCGGGTCGTCGGCGTCGATTGTCCGAGGCGCGCGGGAATCGACGGTGGCCGAGGCGTCGGACCGCGGCCGCGGCGAGCGCCGCCCGGCGCCCGCCCGCCGTCCACGGTGGGAAGTCCCGCGGGAATCGCGCAGGGCGGTCCGGCGCGCGGTCGGCGGGGAGGGCCGGCGGATGCGCCCGACCGGACGCCATTCGCCCGCGGCGGACGGTGCGAGCGGCCGCGGGGCGACCGCCCGGTCAGTTCACTCCTTCGGGTAGTCGGGCCAGATGTCGCGGAGCAGGTCCACGCGCTGGCCGTAGTTGACCATCGCGGCCGAGGGCGCGCGGACCACGTTGCCGGAGGCGTTGATCGATCCGATGATGTTGCCCGCGTTGAGCAGGGCGACGACCTGGCCGCGGGAATTGAAGATGGGGCTGCCGCTCGCCCCGCCGGTCGCGCCCATGTTGTGCTGGACGGAGAAGCGCTTCTCGAACGCGGCCGGGGAGAGCCAGTAGTCGGTCACGGCGGTGATGATGCCCGACTGCATCGTCGCCACGGGATTGCGCACGTCGACGTTGTTGCCGCTCAGCCCCTCCATCGGGAAGCCGAGGAAGGCGATGCGGTAGCCGGAATCGAGCTTCTCCAACTCGGCCTTCGGCGCCGGGCGGAAGAACTTGGGCGCCTGGCCCTCCACGTAGAGCAGGCCCACGTCGTAGGTGATGGCGGCGGGCTCCTTGCCCTCGAAGTTCTTCTCGGGCTTCATGTACCGCGGGTGCACGACCGCCCGCGTGATCTTGAGGCGCAGGTCGGAGCGGCGGTTGATCGCGATGTAGGCCTGACCGCCGCGCTTCAGGTGCTCCGCCACGGGCGCGGAGACGTGGGAGTTGGTGGCGAACACGCCGGGCGCGATGGCCCAGGCGGTGGCGGAACCCTGCGGGCCGCCCTCGCCGACGACGACCACCAGGCCGACCGCCTCCGCGTACTCCTTGGCCACCTCGGCCAGCGCATGCTCGGGCGCCTTGCGGAAGAAGGGCAGGTGGTCGCGGAAGTACCAGCCGAGCGCGGCGAGGGATCCGATGAAGAACACGGCGATCACCGCGAGGAGCAGGCCGCGGTTGCCGCCCGCGGCCGGACGCGGCCCGGCGGCGGCGGGAGCGGCCGAGGGCATCGGGGGCGGTTCGGCCGAAGACGGGGCCGCGGTCGGGCGCACGGCCGCGGCGACCGGCGCCGCAGGAGCCGCCGCCGGCGCGGGTGCGGCGGCGGCGAAATCGAGCTGCACCTTCGGGCCGCCCTTGCCGAGTTCGAGCACCGCGCCGGGGACGAGCTTCTCGGTCACGACCTTCCGTCCGCCGATGAAGCAGCCGTCGCGGCTCGTGTCCTTCAGCCACCAGGCGCCCCCGCGGAACTCGAGGGTGCAGTGCTGCGGGCTGACCGTCTTGTCCCACGTCGGGTCGAACCTCACGTCGGCGCCGGCGTCGGTGCCGAGGACGACCGCAGGCCGGTCGAGGGTGGACTTCTTGTTGCGGTCGAAGCCGGTGAGGCGCGTGACGGTGATCGAGGACATGGGGGCTGGGTGGGGTGGACTCCAAGCGTCACGGCAGGATGCGTGCCAGCGACGCGCGCCGACGTTGCGGACGGGGTCCCTCGCGCGCAAGCCCGCGCTGCCCTCCGCGGGCCGCCACCGGAGGTCCGATCGGCCCTAGGGACGGCGCCCGCTCCTCGCCCCGACGCGGCCGCACCTCGGTCCTTGGCCAAGTCTTCACCCGACGACCGGCGCGGCTGCGGCGGGGACCGACGGTGCGGCGCGCGGTGCCAGTCGGGAGGCGGTCGCCGCCGGAACCAGCAATCGAAGGCTGGCCGGACGCACCTCGACCGTGATCTCCGCGTCGGTCTCGTGGGTCTCGCCGTCCGTGTGGATCGTTCCCGGTTGCGCGCGCCGCAGGCGGAAATGGCGTCCGGTGCGGCGCAGGACCCCGGGGTGGGCCGCGACGGTTCCGGCGAACAGCCGCGCCGCAAGGACCGCGCTGCCGAGCAGGCCGACAGCCGGGATGGCGGTGAGGTCGAGGCGCCCGTCGTCCACGCGCGCCCCGGGAGCGATGAGGGCGTGGTTGCCGTACTGGTCGGAGTTCGCGACCGCGATCAGCGCGGCGGTCAGCGAGAAGCTCTCGCCGTCGATCACCACCTCGACGCGCTCGGGTCGGTGGCTCCCGACGGCGCCGGCGACGAGGCGCGCGTAGGCCGCGAGTCCGCGTCGCTCCAGGCGATTGAAGCGCCGGCTGATCTCGGCGTCGAAGCCGAGGCCCATGGCGTTGAAGAACGGGTGTCCGTTCGCGCATCCGGTGTCGATGGCCACGGGGCGCGCCTCCGGATCCACCAGCAGCGCGAGCGCGCGCTCGAGCCGCGTGGGGAGGCCGAGGTGGAGGGCGAGGCCGTTGCCGGAACCGCAGGGCACGAGGGCGAGGACGCCGTCGGTGCCGACGAGCCCCTGCGCGACCTCGTTCATCGTCCCGTCGCCGCCGACCGCGACGACGCGCGCGCAGCGGGCGCGCAGGGCGGTGCGGGCCAGTTCGGTCGCGTGGCCGGGTCCGGAGGTCGGGGCCACGGCGGCGTCGAGGCGATGCCGGCGGACGAACGCCTCGAGCTCGCCGCGCAGCCCGGGGCGGCGGCGGTTCCGGCCGGCCCCCGGATTCAGGACGAAGAGCGTCTTCACGGCGCGGCAGAGAGCGGGGCCCCGCGCCCGCGGAGCACGGCCGCCGCGATGGTGCGCGCGGCGCCGGGACGGACGAGTCGCCGGAGTCCCTCGCGCCACGCGTGCCACCGCGCCGCGCGGTCCGCGAAGGCGTCGTCGAGCGCCGCGACCACCGCCGCGGGACTCGTCGCCAGGACGCCCGCGCGGTGGCGACGCAGCAGCTCCCAGTTGCCCTCCTCCTGTCCGGGCACGACCTGGTTCACGACCATCGGGCAGAGCGCGGCGATCCCCTCCTGCGTCGTCGCCCCGCCGGCCTTCCCCACGACCACGTGGTGGGTCATGAGCAGTTCGGGCACCCGGTCGGTCCAGCCGAGGACCCGCGCCTCGGCGGGGGCGGACCGCGCGAGGGACTCGAGCTCCCGGCGCAGGCCCTCGTCCCGACCGGCGGTGAGGGTCAGGGCGAGGTCGGGCCTCGCGAGCAGCGCGCGGGCCGTGGCGAGCGCGCCGGTCCGTCCGGAATTGATCATGAAGAGCACCCGCCGCCGCCCGCCCGCCGCCGGGTCGGGCGGCCGCAGCGCGGGGTCGCGGTCCGCGAAGGCGAGGGCGACGGGGAAGCCGGACACCGCGACGCGCGCGGGCGGCAGGCCGGCCGCGCGCAGCTGGGCCGCGGAGTCGGGGTCGGTGACGAACCACCCGTCGGCCGTCGCCCGGTGCCAGAGCGAGTTGATGCTCAGCGCGTCGGTGACGACCGTGTAGGCCGGAGGCACGGCGACCCCGCGGGACCGCAGCGCCTGGAGCAGCCAGGGATAGACCGGATACGTCGAGCAGATCGCGTGCGGACGCTGCTCCGCGATCAGCCGGGCGAGCGCCGCGCGGTGGGGGGCCAGCGCACGGAAGAGGAGCGGGGCCCGCGGGGAGCGGTCGAGCCACCCGTAGGCGCGCCGCCAGAGCCCGGGCGCGCGGTTGATCAGCCCGAGGTACGCGCGGCGCAGGAGCGGGTCGAGCCGAGGCGCCAGCGCGGCGAAGAGGTCCGCCACAACCGGCTCGGTGCCCGGGTGCTCGGCGAACGCGGCGCGCAGCGCCCGGGCGGCCGAGTTGTGCCCCTCCCCGTAGCTCGCGGTCAGGATGAGGATGCGCCGCGCGCTCACGCGGGGAAGGCCGCGAGGGCGGTGGCGGGCGGGACGGGCGCGGAGTCGGCGTCGGCCTCGTCGGCGTCGACCGGGTCGCGCCGCATCGGGTAGCGGCGGGCGAACTCCTCGAAGGCGACGAGCTCGAAGCGTCCGTCGAGGTGCTCGACGATGGCGCTGAGGGACTCGACCCAATCGCCGGAGTTGAGGTAGTGGATGCCGTCGATCGTCTTGTCGGCCGGCGTGTGGATGTGGCCGCAGATCACGCCGACGCAGCCGCGCGCGCGGGCCAGCGCGGCGACCTGCTCCTCGAACTTCCCGATGAAGCTCACGGCCTGCTTCACGCGGGCCTTGATGGCGCGGCTGAGCGAGAAGTACTCCTTGCCGCGCAGCTGCCGCCAGAGGTTGTAGGCGCGGTTGAGGCGGAGGAGCAGCGCGTAGCCCGCGTCGCCGAGGTGGGCGAGGAAGACCATGTTCTTGACCACGCCGTCGAAGACGTCGCCGTGGAGGACGAGGTACCGGCCCCGCGGGGTCTCGAGCACGAGGTCCTCGCGGAGCTCGATCCGCTCGAAGCTCATCGGCAGGAGGCGCGCGAGGAAGTCGTCGTGGTTGCCGCGCAGGTAGTAGACGTCGGTGTCCTTCTTCTGCACCAGCGTCAGCACGCGGCGCACGAAGCGGGTGTGCGCGCGCGTCCAGCGGCCGTCGCGGCGGAGGCGCCAGCCGTCGATGATGTCGCCGTTGAGGATCAGGCGGTCGCAGCGGACGTGCTTGAGGAAGTGCGCGGCCTCCTCGGCCTTCGCGTGCGGCGTGCCGAGGTGCACGTCGGAGAGGATGGCGGTGCGGACGTGCAGCTTGCTCATGGGGAAAGGGGCTGCGGGGCGAGGGCGGAGGCGGGGGCCGGGCCGCCGCGGCGGGCGGCGTGCTCCGCGGCGGCCTCGGCGAGGTCGCGGGCGAAGCCGTCCACGACCGCGTCCCACGAGAGGGCGAGGGCGCGCGTGCGGGCGGCGGCGGCGAGGCGCGCGCGGAGGGACGCGTCGGCGGCGAGGCGGGCGGCCTGGTCGAGGAAGGCCGCCTCGTCCCCCACCGGGCAGGTGAGGCCGTCGCGGCCGGGGACGACAAACTCGCGCGCGGCCGCGTAGTCGAACGCACCGAGGGCCAGGCCGCTGGCCAGGGCCTCGGTCACGACGTTGCCGAAGGTCTCGGTGTGGCTCGCGTGGAGGTAGAGGTCGCCCGACGCGTAGTGCCGGGCGAGGTTCACGCCGGTGTAGAATCCCGTGAAGACCGCGTCGGGGCGCTGGCGCTGGAACGCGGCGAGCAGGGGTCCGTCGCCGACCAGCACGAGGCGGGCCCGCGGCGCCACGGCGCGCACGGCGTCGAAGGCGCGGAAGAGGAGGGGATAGTTCTTCTCGGCGGCCATGCGGCCGACGTGCACGACGACGAGGTCGTCGGGCCCGGCGCCCCATTGCCGCCGCAGGTCGGCGTCGCGGCGGGCCGGGTCGAAGAGCGCGGTGTCGACGCCGCGCGAGAGGAGGCGGAGGCCGCGGTAACCCTCGGTCTCGAGCCGCGCGAGCAGGTCCCGGGTCGGCGCGAAGGTCCGCAGCGTGCGGTTGTGGACGTGGCGGAGCCAGGCCGCGACGACCGGTCGGAGCCAGCCCAGGCGGTAGTCGCGGGTGTACTGGTCGAAGTTCGTGTGGAAGCTGGAGGTCACCGGGATGCCGAGGTCCCGGGCGGCGCCGATGGCCGTGGCGCCGAGCGGTCCCTCCGTGGCGACGTGCACGAGGTCGGGCCGCTGGCGGCGCCAGAGGCGGCACAGGCGGCGGCGGGCCGGGAGGCCGATCCGCAGCTGCGGGTAGCCGGGCAGCGGGAGACCCGGCAGCCGGACCTGCTCGCAGGCGAGGCGGCGGGTGACGGTGAAGCGCGGCGACTCGTGCCGCTGGCGCGGGCGGACGATGGTGATGCGGTGGCCGCGGAGGGCGAGGCCGTCGACGAGGCGGCCGAGCGTCATGGCGACGCCGTTGATCTCGGGAGCGTAGGTTTCGGTGACGAGCGCGAGGTGCAAGCGGTGGGGCCGGAGCGGCGGCGGGGGGCCGGCCTTCCAGCGCCGCGAGGGTGGGGGGCGCGTGTGGCCGTCGCGTGGCGGCGCGGTGACAAGCCCGCGACAACGGGCCGCTTGCGCCGGGAGAGGGTTAAATCCACGTTACGGGCCCGTTCCCGCTGGAGCCGACCTGCCCGGCGGCGTACGGCTCCGCCGCACCATGACCACCCCCCCTCGCCGTCCGCGTCGCTCGACCAAGATCCCGGCCAACGCCGGCCGCTCGCTCGCGCCCGAGGGGGGCAAGAAGACCCACTACCGCTACTTCAACCGGGAGCTGAGCTGGCTGGCCTTCAACCGGCGGGTGCTGGAGCAGGCGCAGAGCGAGGCCAATCCCCTGCTCGAGCGGGTCAAGTTCCTCGCCATCGTCAGCTCCAACCTCGACGAGTTCTTCGAGATCCGCGTGGCCGGCCTCACCCAGCAGCAGGAGACGGGCGGGGGCGAGGCGAGCATCGACGGCCTGACCCCGCGCGAGCAGCTGCGGCAGATCAACACGGAGGTCCGCGCCCTCGCCCGGGCGCAGCACGAGTGCTGGCAGCGGCTGCTCGTGCCGGCCCTCGCCGCCGAGGGGATCGAATTCGTGGGCGCCGCCCAGCTCGACGCCGTCCAGCGCCAGTGGGTCGAGGACTACTTCGCGCGCAACGTGCAGCCGGTCCTCACCCCGCTCGCGGTGGACCAGGCCCACCCGTTCCCCCAGCTGGGCAACAAGACCCTCAACCTCCTGCTCTCGCTCGACAACCCCGAGACCCCGGAGCACGACCACCACCTCGCCATCCTGCCGGTCCCGCGCAGCCTGCCGCGCATCGTCCGCCTCGGCGTCGCGGGCGAGGGTCCCGAGCGGTTCATCTTCCTCAGCGAGATCCTCAAGCACTGCGCGGGGGCCCTCTTCCCCGGCTACGTCATCCGCGGCGCGCACGCCTTCCGCGTCACGCGCAACAGCGACCTCTACATCGACGAGGAGGAGGTGGAGAACCTCCTCAAGAAGATCGAGGAGGAGCTGCGCAACCTGCGGCGCGGCGCGGCCGTGCGGCTGGAGATCGAGGACGGGATCGAGGCCGAGACCTTCTCGGCCCTGTGCGCCCACGTGCAGCTCGGCGAGGAGTCGGTCTTCCGCACCCCGGGCCCGCTGAACCTCCTCCGGCTGATGAGCCTGTACGAGATGGTCGACCGGCCCGACCTCAAGTACGCGCCCTTCGTGCCGGTCGACGCCACGCACCTCCGCTCGCGGCCGTCGATCTTCGACGCGATCCGCGAGCGCGACGCGCTGCTCCACCACCCGTACGACGCCTTCGCGCCCGTGCTGGAGTTCATCGAGCAGGCCGCGCGGGACCCGGCCGTCCTGGCCATCAAGCAGACGCTCTACCGCACGAGCGGCGACTCGCCCATCGTCCGCGCCCTCATCGAGGCCTCGCGCAACGGCAAGCAGGTCACCGCGCTGGTCGAGCTCAAGGCCCGCTTCGACGAGGCCAACAACATCAAGTGGGCCCGCGAGCTGGAGGAGGCGGGCGTGCACGTGGTCTACGGCCTCGTCGGCCACAAGACCCACTGCAAGTGCAGCCTCGTCGTCCGCCACGACGGCGACCGCCTCCGCCGCTACGCGCACCTCGGCACCGGCAACTACAACCCGAAGACGGCCCGGCTCTACACCGACCTCAGCCTGCTCACCGCCCGCGAGGAGATCACGGCCGAGGTGGCGCAGCTGTTCAACGCGCTCACCGGGTTCGGCCGGACGCCGGAGTTCCGCCACCTGCTTGTCGCGCCGTTCAACCTCCACGCGCGCACGCAGGAACTCATCGCCGCCGAGGCGGCCCACGCCGCGGCGGGACGCCCCGCCCGCATCATCGCGAAGATGAACAAGCTGGTGGACCCGGTGACCATCGACAACCTCTACGCCGCCTCCCAGGCGGGCGTGCAGATCGACCTGATCGTGCGCTCCACCTGCTGCCTCGCGCCCGGCGTGAAGGGCCAGAGCGAGAACATCCGCGTGCGCAACATCGTCGGCCGCTTCCTCGAGCACGCGCGCATCTTCTACTTCGAGAACGGCGGGGACCCGCTGCTCTTCTGCGGGAGCGCCGACTGGATGACGCGCAACTTCTTCCGGCGCGTGGAGGCGCTCTTCCCCGTCCTCGACCCCGACCTCCGCCGCCGCATCGTCGGCGACATCCTGCCCGCCGAGCTGCGCGACAACGTGGACGCGCGCCGGCTCCAGCCGGACTCCACCTACGCCCCCGTGCCCGCGGGCGGCGACGTGCCGGCCTTCGCCGCGCAGAACTACTTCATGGTCGAGGCCCGCCTGCGCGCCGCGGCGGTCCTCGAGCAGGCGGGGAAGAAGGCCGCCGCCGACTGACGCCCATGGCCGGGCGCCTGATCGCCGTGGGCGACATCCACGGCTGCCCCGACGAATTCGAGGCGCTGCTCGACAAGGTCGACCTGCGTCCCTCCGATCGCCTCGTGCTGCTCGGGGACCTCGTCAACCGCGGACCCGACAGCCACCGCGTGATCCAGCTCGCCCGCCGGCACGCGACCCGCTCGCTCCTCGGCAACCACGAGCTGCGCCTGCTCAACTACCGCAAGACGGACGACCCGAGCCACCTCAAGCGCTCCGACTACGCCACGCTCGAGCAGCTGGACGGCCGGTGCTGGGACTACCTCGAGGGCATGGAGCTGACCTACGAGGACGAGGACCTCGGGGTCGTGCTGGTCCACGGCGGATTCCTGCCGGACCAGCCCTGGCGGCGCCAGCCCGCGCGCGTCGTCACCCGGATCCAGGTGGTGGACCGGAACGGGGAGCCGCGGAAGCGGGCGGAGGCGCCGGAGGCGCCGCACTGGTCGGAGGTGTGGAAGGGGCCGCCCTTCGTCGTCTACGGCCACACCCCGCGCGAGACGGTCGAGCGGACGAAGTGGACCATCGGCATCGACACCGGCTGCGCCCTCGGCGGCGCCCTGACCGCGTTCGTGCTGCCGGAGGGCCGCATCGTGCAGGTCAAGGCCCGCCGGCGCTACCACGACCCCGACTGACCGGCTCCGCGGACCGGGCTTCCCGGCAAGTTTGGGATTGCCCGCCGAACGGCCCGGTTTTTAACCGGGTGCTTTTATCCCTGATGAGCTCCCACGGTCCGAAGCGCGTCTACACTCCCAAGTCGCTGGAGTTCTGGTTCGAGCGCCTGGAGGCGGACTGGGAGCGCTTCTTCGAGGCCGGGCAGGTGGAGCGGGGCCACCAGATGTACCGGGACAGCGAGATCCGCGAGATCGAGCTGGGCGCCCGGGACGCGATCATCCACCGCAAGGTCGACAAGAAGGAGGAGTACGCGGTCATCGAGTGGGTGGGGGACGAGATGCGCGTGCGCTCGTCCACGACCGACGTCCTGTTGGCCAACGCCATCGCGGTCGCCGGGCTCCATGAGATCGAGGAGCTGGTGGCGGACGAGATGACGTCGCGCCTGCCCGCGGTCGGGGCGGTCGCCGAGTCGAACGGCAACGGGACCAACGGCAACGGGCACGGTCCCGCTTCCCCCGCGGCGGGCGCCGGCGCGAAGGCCGAGAACGGCAAGGAGCGCGACCTGCTGCTGAGCTTCACCGCCACCGGCGAGGGCCTCGTCTTCCTCGCCTACTGGAAGTCCGGCAAGACCCGCATCCCCGCGCTCGGCAACTCCGCCTACCATCCCGGACCCGGCGAGCGCGCGAAGCTCATCGCCCTGGCCACCTACGCGCGCAAGGCGCACTTCCGCTACAACCAGGCCACGCACGCCTACGCCCTCGAGTCGCTCGCGGACATCCCGGGCTTCCTCAAGGACGTGCTGCCGCACTGGAAAAAGCAGTTCGCGCTCGAGGTCGACGCCAAGGTCGACTCGCTCAAGCACGGAGCCCGCACGATCGAGATCGAGGCCGTGGCCGAGAAGCGTCCGGCGTCGGGCAAGGGCGGCGCGGCCGGCGAAGTCGACGGGCTGAACCTCCGCTGGATTTTCCGCGCGGGCGAAAAACTGCTGACCGACGAACAGGCCGCCGCGCTGCTCAAGCATGGCCGCACGCCGATGCTCGTGCCGGATCTCGGCATCGTGACGATGGCCCCCGAAAAATGGGAGAGCCTCAACCACTGGCGCAAGAGCGTCGACGAAACCGAGGCGGCCGGCGGCGCGATGGCGCCGTATCTGATCTTTTCGCTCTTCAACGACACGCGCATCAAGGTGACGGTCGGCCCCGAGCTCGAGGCGTGGCGGCAGAAGGTCATGTCGCCGCCCGCGCAGCCGCCCGCGTGGCCGGAGTTCCTGCGCAATTACCAAAAGCGCGGCGTCGAGTGGATGCACCACCTGTGCGAGACCGGTTGCCACGGCCTGCTCGCCGACGAAATGGGTCTCGGCAAGACGGCGCAGGTCATCGCGCTGTTGCGCACGCGCCCGCTCGAAGGCCACCGGCACATCGTGGTGTGTCCGGCCAGCGTGGTGCCCGTGTGGCGCGAGGAGTTGGCGCGCTTTTTCCCCGAGGCGAAGGTCGAGACGCTCAAGTCCGGCCACGATTTCAGCACGAATCCCGAGCCGGTCATCTGGCTCGCGAGCTACACGCAGTTGCGCAAGCACCGCGCGCTGCTCGACGCGAGCGAGTTCGGCTACGCCGTGCTGGACGAGGGCCAGTTCATCAAGAACCCGGACGCGAAGGTCACGCAGGCGTGCTTCGCGCTCAAGGCCGCACATCGGCTCGTGCTCAGCGGCACGCCGCTGGAAAACCGGCAGCTCGATCTGTGGTCGATCTTCCGCTACCTGCTGCCCGGCCTGCTCGGATCGCGCACGGCGTTCGAGTCGACGCTCGCGGCCGATCGCGAAGGCACGATGAAGCGGCTGCGGCTGCAGATCGCGCCGTTCAAGCTGCGCCGCACGAAGAACGAGGTGGCCACCGAACTCCCGCCCAAGGTCGAGATGGACCTCCTTTGCCCGCTCACCGAAGTGCAGCGCGCCGAATACGCGCGCCTCTGCACCGAGGGGCTCGCGCGCCTCGGCGAGGACATCACGGTGGCGCTGCGCGAGAAGTCCTTCGGCTTCCTCGCGCTGCTCACGCGCCTGCGCCAGGTGTGCTGCGACCCGGATTTGCTGCCCTGGCAGAACTTGCCGCTCAGCGACTCGGGCAAGCTCCAGCTCCTGATCGAAAAGCTCCAGGAAGTCGTCAGCTCCGGCCACAAGGTCGTGATTTTCTCGCAGTTCGTGACGCTGCTCGACCGCGTGCGCAGCGCGCTCGCGGCGCATTATCCGGACCTGCAGCGCTTCG
>CAYWTK010000079.1:0-16471 GCA_964460895.1 uncultured Opitutaceae bacterium | reverse complement strand
GATTTTAAGTCCCCTGCGTCTGCCATTCCGCCACCCGGGCGCGAGGAGGCTGGTGCCACAACCGGAGAGGCCGGGCGAGTCTGTTCTCGTGCCGGACTCCGGGGCGCTCCGGCTCCAAGCCGGCGGCCCCTAGGTCCGCTCGGGCTCGACCGGATTGGTCAGCGTGCCGATCCCCTCGATCTCGATGCTCACGCTGTCCCCGGGCCGAAGCCAGCGCGGCGCGGGCTGGGCGGCCATGCCGACCCCCTGGGGGGTGCCGGTCAGGATCACGGTGCCGGGCACGAGCGTGGTGCTGCCGCTGAGGTACTCGATCAGCGCGGGCACGTCGAAGATCATGTCCGAGGTGTTCGAGTCCTGGACGAGTTCCCCGTTGAGCCGCGTGCCGATGCGCAGGGCATTGGGATTCGGGATCTCGTCGGGGGTGACGAGGCGCGGGCCGAGCGGCGCGAAGGAGTCGAAGAACTTGCCCCGGCACCACTGGCCGCCCCCGAGCCGCAGCTGGTGGTCGCGCGCGGAGACGTCGTTGCAGCAGGTGTAGCCGAGCACGTGGTCGAGGGCCCGGGCGCGCGTCACGTTCCGGCAGGCGCGGCCGATCACGACCGCCAGCTCGCACTCGTAGTCCACCTCGTCGCTGCGCAGGTGCCGCGGCAGGTAGATCGGGTCGCCCGGGTGCTGCGTCGCGTTGATGCCCTTGACGAAGAGGATCGGGCGCTCGGGGACCTTCGCGCCCGTCTCGGCGGCGTGCCGCCGGTAGTTGAGGCCGATGCAGAGGATCTGGGTCGGCGCGACGGGGGCGAGGAGCTTGCGGACGTCGGCGGGCTCCGCCGTCACCGCGTGGACGCCGAAGACGTCGCCGGCGATCCGGCGCGCGGTCCCGTCGGGCTGCTCGGCCCCGTGGTGGACGCGGCCCTGGGCGTCGAGGTAGCGGATGAGCTTCACGCGGGCCGGAGGATGCCCCGCCACACGGCGCCGTGCGGGTAGGTGTGCGCGGCGAGCGAGGCGGGCTTCATGGTGATGCTGGTGCCGGGCGCGAGCGGCGCGACGTAGCGGCCGCGGCGGACGACGCAGGGGTCGACGAAGTGCTCGTGCAGGTGGTCGACGAATTCCGTGACGCGGCCCGCGAGCGAGCCGCTGACGCAGATGTAGTCGAAGATGGACTCGTGCTGCACGTACTCGCAGAGGCCGACCCCGCCGGCGTGCGGGCAGACGGGGACGCCGAACTTCTCCGCGAGGAGCAGCACGGCGACCACCTCGTTCACGCCGCCGAGGCGGCACGAATCGATCTGGCAATAGGCGATGGCGCGCGCCTGGAGCAGCTGCTTGAAGACGACGCGGTTCTGGCAGTGCTCGCCGGTGGCGACCCCGATGCCCAGCGGCTCGAGGGCCCGCGCGATGGCGGCGTGGCCGAGCACGTCGTCGGGCGACGTGGGCTCCTCGATCCACCGCGGCCGGAACGGCGCCAGCGCCTTGGTCCACTCGATCGCCTGGCCGACGTCCCAGCGCTGGTTGGCGTCGACCATGAAGGCGTGGTCGGGGCCGATGGCCTCGCGGAAGATGGCCGCGCGCCGCAGGTCGTCGGCCCGGTCCGCGCCCACCTTCATCTTGAAGTGCGTGAATCCCTCGGCGAGGGCCTCGCGGCAGAGCCGCCGGATCTTCTCGTCCGAGTACCCCAGCCAGCCGGCCGACGTCGTGTAGGCGGGGTAGCCGTCGCGGCGCATCTCGGCCTCGCGCGCCGCCCGCGTGGGGACGAGGCGCTCCAGTCGGGCGAGGGCCTCCTCCGGCGTGAGCGCGTCGGTCAGGTAGCGCCAGTCCACCATCTCGACGATCTGCGCCGGGGTCAGGTCGGACAGGAGCTTCCAGAGCGGCTTCCCCTCCAGCTTCGCCCACAGGTCCCAGAGGGCGTTGACGACGGCGGCGGTGGCGAGGTGGATCACGCCCTTCTCGGGTCCGATCCAGCGCAGCTGCGAGTCGCCGGTCAGGTGCTTCCAGAAGGCGCCGGGCGCGGAGGCGAAGGCGGCGATCGGCTGGCCCACCACCAGCGGGCGGAGGGCCTCGATGGCGACGGCGACGATGTCGTTGCCCCGGCCGATGGTGAAGGTGAGCCCGTGGCCCTCGACGCCGTCCCCGCGGTCCGTCGCGAGCACGACGTAGGCGGCGGAATAGTCGGGGTCGGGGTTCATGGCGTCCGACCCGTCGAGCGAAAGCGACGTGGGGAAGCGCACGTCGAGGACGCGCAGGTCCGTGATCTTGCCGGAGAGGTTCATGTGGGGGAGGCGGTCACTTCCCGGCGGACCAGCCGCCGTCGATCATGAGGTTGGAGCCCGTGACCATGGCGGACTCGTCGGCCGCGAGGTAGAGCGCCGCGGCCGCGACCTCGTCCGGCCGGGCCATGCGCCCGTTGAGCTGGGTCGAGGCCATCTCCCGGTAGGCCTGGGCGGGGTCGGGATACTCGCGGAGGCGGGACTGCACGAAGGGCGTCTCGACGCGGCCCGGGCAGATCGCGTTGAACCGCACGCCCGTGTGGGAATGGTCCAGGGCGAGCGAGCGCGTGAGGCCCACGACCGCGTGCTTGGTGACGTTGTAGGCGAGGCGTTCGCGCACCGCGATGACGCCGCCGATGGACGCGAGGTTGACGACGCTGCCCGCGCCTCGCTCGAGCATGGCGGGCACGAACGTCCGGCAGAGGTTGAAGCAGCCGCGGACGTTCACGTGGTAGAGCCGGTCCAGGTCGGTCGCCGCGGTCTGGAGCAGGCTGCCCACGTGGCCGATGCCCGCGTTGTTCACCAGGACGTCGAGCGCCGGCACGCGCGCCGCCAGCGCCTGGACCGCGGCCGGGTCGCCGACGTCCAGCGCCGCGGCGTCCGCGCGTCCGCCGTCCCCGCGGATGGCGGCGCACGTCGCCTCGGCGCGGGCGGCATCCAGGTCGACCACCCAGACGTGGGCGCCCTGTCGGGCGAAGAGGACGGCGATGGCTTGGCCGATGCCGGAGCCGGCACCGGTCACGAGGGCGGTCTTTCGGTCGAGGCGGAACATGGTCAGGGGAGGCGGTAGATGCGCCGGGCGGTGCCGCGGAAGAGGGCGGCGCGCTCCGGCGCGCTGAGCTTGGCGGTGAGCACGCGCACGGCCTCGCGCCAGCGCAGGGGGCTGGCGGCGAGGGTGACGACCGGCCAGTCGCTGCCGAACAGGAGCCGGTCGGGCCCGAAGGCCGCGTAGAGGTGGTTGAAGTACGGGCGCAGGTCGGCGACCTGCCACGTCCGGTGGTCGGCCTCGGTGACGAGGCCCGAGAGCTTGCCGACCACGTTGGGGCAGGCCGCCAGCCGGTCGATCGCGCGCTGCCAGGGGGCGATGTCGCCCCCGATCGCGGGCTTGCCCGCGTGGTCGAGGACGATCGTCGTCTCCGGGCACGCGCGGGCGAGGGCGGCCGCGGCGGCCCACTGGACGGGCCGGCAGCAGAGCTCGAAGCCGAGGCCGCGGCGGCCGGCCGCGCGCACGCCGGCGACGAACTCGGGCCGCGCGGCGTGGCGCGGGTCGGACTCGTCCTGGACCAGGTGGCGGACTCCCCGGACCAGCGGGTGCGAGGCCAGCGCGTCGAGCGCCCGCTCCGACGCCCTGCCGCGGTCGACGGTCACATGGGGGACGATCGCGGCCAGCCGGGAATCGCGCCCGGCAAGGGACTCGACCCAGGCGAGCTCGTCGCTCGCGCGGTCGCGCGCGCAGTCGGCCTCGACGAAGACGTAGTGCTCGGCCGGGTCGGCCGCGGTCGCCCGGGCGTAGTCCTCCGGCAGGTGCGCCCCGGCGAGGCCCGGCGCCGCCGCCAGCCACGGGTAAGGGAGCCGGGCCGGGTCCCAGAAGTGGACGTGCGCGTCGATGTAGGGCTCGTTCACCGGGACTCACTCATGGTGGAAGACCTCCTCCATCCGGGCCCACCATTCACCGGGCTCCCGCGTCGCGAGGGGTTCCTGCATCGGCTCCATCCAAGCCCACCACCGCTGCGTGTGGGGATCGGCCGCCATGCGGGCCATGTCGGCCGCGAAGTCCGTGCCGTGGTACTCGAAGTAGCTGAAGAGCCAGCCGTCCTTGTGGTAGATGGAGTAGTTGCGGATGTGGCAGGCCGTGATCATCGCCAGGATCTCCGGCCAGACCGCCGCGTGGGCCCGACGGTACTCTTCGAAGCGCTCGGGTCGGACGCGTAGGACCGACCCGAAGCGGCGCGGGACAGGGGAGTTCATCGGAGCGTGCAGGCGCGGTCGAGGTGCGTGTAGCCGCCGTCCACGTAGAGGATCTGCCCCGTCGTGTGCGCCGAACGGGGGGACGCGGCGAAGACGACCGCGTCGGCGATCTCCTGCGCCGTGGTCATCCGCCGCCCGAGGGGGATGTTCCGCTCGATGGTGCGGATCGCCGCGGCCGGGTCCGGGCGGGTGGAGATCCACCGCTCGTACTGGGGCGTCATCACCTCGGCCGGCACGACGCAGTTGACGCGCACGCCGTGGGGCGCGAGGTCGACGGCCCACTCGCGGGTGAGGGCGTTCATCGCGCCCTTGGCCGCCACGTACCCGCTGGTGCCGCCCTGGCCGGTCGTCGCGCACTTCGTGCCGACGTTGACGATCGCGCCCTGGCTGGCGATCAGCCGGTCGAGGCAGGCCTGCACCAGCACGAAGCACTGGACGATGTTGCGCTCGAGCGAGGTCCGGAAGTCGGCGACGGGCGAACGCAGCGAGACGCCGTCGTTCACGCCGGCGTTGTTGACGACGACGTCGATGCGCCCGCAGCGCCGGACGATCTCGTCCACGGCCGCGCGGACCGCCCGCTCGTCGGTCATCTCGACCACGAAGTGCTCGGCGCGGGCGCCGGAGCCCCGCAGGTCGCCCACCACCCGCTCGCCCTCGGCGGCGTTGCGGCCGAGCACGCAGACGACGGCGCCCTCGGCGGCGAAGGACCGGGAGATGGCCTCGCCGATCCCGCGGGCCCCGCCGGTCACCAGGACGACTCGATCGCGCAGCTGGAGGTCCATAGTTGGAATGGACATTCTACCTTCCGCCTGCGGCGGCGGAATGGAGATAACTGACCAAAAGCTGGATATTCTTGCTGCGCCTCGGGTCGGACGGAGCCAAGGTGAGCGGCGTGAGAACCGCGTCGGGGCGCCCCCCCTCCACGATCCACCCGCTTTCCGCGCAGGTGACGAGCCAGCGCTGCTTCTTCCAGCCGGCGCGGGCCGCGCGCGCGAGCGGCGTGGCCTACGGCGGGGTGGAGCGCTGCACGCCGGATTACGAGGTGGCGCGCGACGGCTTCTCGTTCCACGTGCTCGAGTTCGTCGTCGAGGGGCGCGGCGCGGCGACGCTGAACGGCGTGGCGAGCCCGCTCCGTCCGGGCTCCCTCCTCCGCTACGGGCCGGGGACGCGGCTGCACCTGCGCTGCGACCCCGCGGCGCCGATGACGAAGTACTTCCTCTGCTTCTCGGGCGCGCGGGCCGCCGCGCGCCTGCGCCGCGCGGGGCTTTCGGCCGGCCGGGTGCTCGCGCTGCCCCGGCTCGCGGAGGTGCAGGAGACGTTCGACCAGCTGATCCGCGAGGGGCAGCGCCATCGGCCGACCACGCCGCGGGTGTGCGAGCTGCTCGCCGAGCTGCTCCTGCTGCGGATCGCGGAGCTCGCGCGCACCCAGCCGCGCGGGGTGGCGGGGGTCGCGGAGGAGACGTTCCACCGCTGCCGGCGGCTGATCGACGAGGAGGCGCCGCGCCTGCGCACGCTGGAGGAGGTCGCGGCGCGCTGCGGCACGACCGCCGCGCAGGTGTGCCGCCTCTTCCGGCGCCACCAGGGCATGAGTCCCTACCGCTACCTCCTGCGGCGGAAGATGGACGCCGCCGCCGAGCTGCTGCGCCACTCGGGCTGCCTCGTCAAGGAGGCGGGCGAGCGGGTCGGCTTTCCCGACGCCTACCATTTCTCCCGCCGCTTCAAGGCCGTGTTCGGCATCGGCCCGCGCGCCTTCGTGCGGCAGGGCGGCATCGCGCGCCGGCCGTGAATCCGGGCGACGCCGGGCGGTTCCCCCGCGGACGCGCGGGCGGCGGCCCGCGTCAGGCGCGCCCGCCGGGGCGGGCGGCGGCGAGGCGGCGGCGCCAGTGGCCGGGGGCGACGCCGAAGTGGCGCTTGAAGGCCCACGAGAAATGGTAGGCGGAGCTGTAGCCGAGCTGCTCGGCGATGGCCTTCAGGGGCAGGTCGCCGGCGCCGAGGAGCCGGCGCGCCCGCTCGAGGCGCACCTGGTTGTAGTAGCGCTGCGGCGACAGGCCGGTCTGCCGCCGGAACTCCCGCCGGAAATGCGAGTAGGCCATCCCCAGCCGGCGGGCGATGTCCGGCATGGCCGGCGCCCCCTCCACGCCCTCCGCGAGCAGGCGTTCGGCCTGCGCGACCAGCCGGAGCGCGCGCCCGTGCTCGGGCGCCGGCCGGACGGCGGCGACGAGCGCGAGGATCTGCAGCCCGACCGCGCCGCGCTCGGGGTCGTGCGCGCGTGGCGCGCCGCCCGCGAGCCGGGCGTGGATCGAGTCGAAGAGCGCCTCCAGCTCGCGCGGCCGGTCCACCGCGGCCACGGCGTCGCCCGGCCGCAGCACGCGCCGCGCGATGAGGCGGTCCACCACCGCTCCCCGCAGCTCGACCCAGTGCTCGGTCCAGCCCGTCGCCGGATCCGGCGCGTACCGGTGCCACACGCCGGGCAGGATCACGAGCGCGGTGCCGGCCGCCACCGCCCGCTCCGGCACGGCCGCGGATTCGAAGCGTCCGCGCCCCGCGGTCACGAACACCACCTGGCAGGCGCCGAGCACCCGGCCCTGCCGCCAGGTGAACGCGTGGTCCGCCGGATGGCCCGGCGGCGGGTAGTCCTCGCCCGGGACCGCGACCTGCCGGCCCGCCGCCGTCACGGCCACCCCCCACGGCTCCGCCTCGGGGGTCGCGGGGAGGTAGCGTCCGTAGGAAAAGCCCCGGGGCTGGCTCAATTTTCGTATTTCTATGGTCAGTCACCGTATTGGCGGCCGTCGGATTGTCAGCTAATATCGCCGACCTCCCACCCCCACCCCATGACGCAGAATTCGCATTCCGATGCCGCCTTCGCCGCCGCCCGCGAGACCTACGCCGCCCTCGGCGTGGACGTCGAGGCGGCGCTCGCCACCCTCGCCCGCACGCCCATCTCGCTCCACTGCTGGCAGGGCGACGACGTCGGCGGGTTCGAGCGCGCCGGGGCGACGCTGGAGGGCGGCGGCATCCAGGCCACGGGCAACTACCCGGGCAAGGCGCGCACGCTCGACGAGCTGCGGTCCGACCTCGACGCCGCGTTGGCGCTGATCCCGGGCCGGCACCGCCTGAACCTCCACGCCATCTACGGCGACTTCGGGGGCCGCAAGGTGGAGCGCGACGCGATCGGCGTGGAGCACTTCCAAAGCTGGATCGACTGGGCGAAGGCCCGCGGGCTCGGGCTCGACTTCAATCCCACCTGCTTCTCCCATCCCCTCGCGGCCGACGGCTTCACCCTCTCGCACCGCGACCCCGCCGTCCGCCGCTTCTGGATCGCGCACGCCGCCGCCTGCCGGCGCATCGGCGCGGCGATGGGCCGCGCGCTCGGGTCGCCGACCGTGACCAACGTCTGGATTCCCGACGGCCACAAGGACCTGCCCGCGGACCGCAAGGGCCCGCGCGAGCGGCTGGCCGCGGCGCTCGACGAGGTCTTCGCCGAGCCGCTCGACGACGCCCACCACCGCGACGCCGTCGAGAGCAAGCTCTTCGGCATCGGCTCCGAGAGCTACGTCGTCGGCTCGCACGAGTTCTACCTCGGCTACGCCATCACGCGCCGGAAGCACCTCTGCCTCGACATGGGCCATTTCCATCCGACGGAGTCCGTGGCGGACAAGGTCTCGTCGGTCCTGCAGTTCGTCCCCGGCCTGCTCCTCCACGTCAGCCGCGGCGTGCGCTGGGACAGCGACCACGTCGTGCTCTTCGACGACCCGACGCGCGCGCTGCTCGAGGAGCTGGTGCGCGGCGGCTTCCTGCCGCGGACGGCCATCGGACTCGACTACTTCGACGCCAGCATCAACCGCGTCGCCGCCTGGGTGATCGGCACGCGCAACGCCCTCAAATGCCTGCTCGCCGCGCTGCTCGAGCCGACGGCCCAGCTCCGCGAGCTCGAGGCCGCGGGCGACCACACCGGCCGCCTCGCGCTGCTGGAGGAGAGCAAGACCCTGCCGTTCGGCGCCGTCTGGTCCGAGCACTGCCGCCGGCAGGGCGTGCCGGCCGACCGCGCGTGGATGCCGGTCGTCCGGACCTACGAGCGCGACGTCCTTGCGCGCCGCACCTGACCGCCCCCGTTTCCCTTCCGCCATGAACTCGTTCAAACACGTGAATTACCTTTGGGACGACGCCCGCGCCGCGTCCTTGGACCCGGTGGGCCGTCTGGTCTACCGCTCGAACCTGCTCGGCAGCGACCAGCGGGTGACCAACACCGGCGGCGGCAACACCTCGTCGAAGCTGACCGAGACCGACCCGCTGACCGGCCGCCCGGTCGAGGTCCTCTGGGTCAAGGGTTCGGGCGGCGACCTCCGCACGAGCACGCGCGAGAACTTCTCGTCGCTCTACCAGCCGAAGCTGCGCGACCTGCAGGGCCTCTACGCCGCGCGCGCGGACAAGGGCCTGAAGAGCCCCGCGGAGGACGACATGGTGGGCATGTACACCCACACGACCTTCAACCTGAATCCCCGGGCCCCGTCGATCGACACCCCGCTGCACGCCTTCCTGCCGGGCAGGCACGTCGACCACATGCACCCCAACGCGATCATCGCCATCGCGGCCTCGGAGCGGTGCGAGCAGCTGACGAAGGAGATCTTCGGCGGACGCATGGCCTACGTCCCGTGGATGCGGCCCGGCTTCGAGCTGGGGCTCGCGATGGAGCGGATCGCGCGGGAGCAGCCCGGCGTGCGCGCCATCATGATGGGCCAGCACGGGTTCATCTGCTGGGCGGACGACGACAAGGAGTGCTACGTCCAGACGCTGCGCTTCATCGAGGAGGCCGCGGCCTTCATCGAGGGACGCTACGCGGCGAAGGGCGGCGACGCGTCGGCGTTCGGCGGCCAGAAGTACGCCGCCCTCGACGAGCCGCGCCGCCGCGCCGCCTTCGCCGCCATCCTCCCGTGGCTGCGCGGCCAGGTCTCCCAGGAGAAGCGCTTCATCGGCACGGTGCAGGACGACGCGGCCATCCTGCGCTTCGTCAACTCGCGCGACGCCGCGCGGCTGGCCGAGCTCGGCACGTCCTGCCCCGACCACTTCCTCCGCACGAAGATCAAGCCGCTCTACGTGGACTGGAACCCGCAGGCCGAGGACCTCGCCGCGCTCAAGGCCAAGCTGGCCGCCGGCCTCGCGGCCTACCGCAAGGACTACGCGGCGTACTACGCGAAGTGCCGCCACGCGAACTCGCCGGCGATGCGCGACCCCAACCCCACCGTCGTGCTCATCCCCGGGCTCGGGATGGTCGCCTGGGGCAAGGACAAGTCCGAGTCGCGCGTCACGGCCGAGTTCTACAACTGCGCCGTCGAGGTCATGCGCGGCGCGGAGGCGATCGACCGCTACGTCGCCCTGCCGCAGCAGGAGGCCTTCGACATCGAGTACTGGCTGCTGGAGGAGGCGAAGCTCAAGCGCATGCCGGCGGAGAAGGAGCTGGCCCGCCACGTCGCCGTCGTCATCGGCGCCGGCTCCGGCATCGGCAAGGAGACCGCCCACCGCCTCGCGCGCGACGGCGCGCACCTCGTCTGCGTCGACGTTAAGGCCGACGGGGCCGAGGCCACCGCGGCCGAGCTCACGACCAAGCTCGGCCGGGGCATCGGCGTCGCCGGCTCCGGCCTCTCCGGCTGCGGCCCGGCCATCGGGCTCGCCTGCGACATCACCAACCGCGCCTCGATCCGCGCGATGCTCGACCAGGTCGCGCTCGCCTACGGCGGGTTCGACTCGATCTGCGTCACGGCCGGGGTGTTCTGGCCCTCCGACACGACCGGGCACATCCCGGACGACAAGTGGGCCTTCACCTTCGGCGTCAACGTCACCGGCTCGTACCTCGTCGGCGACGAGGCGGCCAAGACCTGGAAGGAGCAGGGCCTGCGCGGCAGCCTCGTCCTCACGACCTCCGCCAACGCGGTCGTGGCGAAGAAGGGCTCCATCGCCTACGACACCTCCAAGGCCGCCGCCAACCACCTCGTCCGCGAGCTCGCCATCGAGCTGGCTCCGCTGGTGCGCGTCAACGGCGTCGCCCCGGCGACCGTCGTGCAGGGCTCCGCCATGTTCCCGCGCGACCGCGTCGTCGGGTCGCTGGCGAAGTACCAGATCCCGTACACCGAGGACGAGCCGACCGAGTCGCTCGTGCGCAAGCTGGCGCAGTTCTACGCCGACCGCACGCTGACCAAGTCGCCCATCACGCCCGCGGACCAGGCGGAGGCCTACTTCCTCCTCGTCTCCGGCCGGCTCTCCAAGACCACCGGGCAGGTGCTGACGGTGGACGGCGGCCTCCACGAGGCTTTCCTGCGCTGAGCCATGAAGGCCGTCCACTGCGCCGCGGTCGACCTCGGGGCCACGAGCGGCCGCGTCATCGTCGGCACCTGGTCGCGCGGCCGCCTCGAGCTCGCGGAGGTCCGGCGCTTCCCCAACCAGTTCCGCACGCTCGGCGCCCACGCCTACTGGGACCTGCCGTACCTGTGGTCCGAGGTCCGGGCCGGGCTGGCCGAGGCGAAGCGGCGCTTCCCGCGCCTCGCGTCGGTCGGCTGCGATTCGTGGGCGGTGGACCACGTGCTGCTCGGCCGCGACGGCCGGCCGGTGCATCCCACGCACGCCTACCGCGACGACCGCACCCAGGCGCTCTCCACCCGCCTCGCGCGCCGCGGGTTCGCGCGGGTGTACGGGTGGACCGGCATCCCGAACTACCCGTACAACACCAGCCTCCAGCTCCAGGAGACGCTCGCCGCCGTGCCGGGCCTCGAGCGCGTCGTGGACCGCTGCCTGTTCATCCCCGACTACTTCAACTACCTGCTCTCGGGCCGGAAGGTGAACGAGTTCTCCATCTGCAGCCACGCGCAGCTGCTCGACGCGCGCGGCCGCGGCTGGTCGGAGGAGGCGTTCCGCCACTTCGGCATCCCGCGGCGCTGGTTCGGCCGGCCGACGCCCTCGCCGCGCCGGCTGGGTCCGGTGCGCGGCCTGCCGGGGCTCGAAGGCGTCGAGACCGTGCTCGTGCCCGGCCACGACACCGCCTGCGCCTTCGCCGCCATGCCGGCGGCGCCGGACGGCTCGGACCTCTACCTCAGCTCCGGCACCTGGTCGCTGCTCGGCTTCGAGAGCGGCCGGCCGCTGCTGGGCGACGCGGCGCGGGCGGCCCGCGTCTCGAACGAGCGGATGGGCGACGGCCGCTGGCGCCCCCTGCGCTCCTGCCTCGGGCTGTGGCTGCTCGAGCAGACCCTGCCGGCGTTCGCCGCCCGGCCGAAGGACGACACAGGCTGGGAGCGGCTGATCGCGGCGGCCGAGCGGGCCCCGCGGCCGCAGCGCCTGCTCGACGTGACCGACCCGGCCCTCTTCAATCCTCCCGACATGCGCGCCGCGATCGACACCCAGCTGCGCCGCGCCGGCGCCCGGCCGCCGCGCGACCTCGCCGGCTACGTGCGCCTGATCTGCGCCTCGCTCGGCCGCGGCCACGCCGACGCGGTGCGGGGCTTCGAGCGGCTGGCCGGCCGGCGCTTCGGCCGCATCCTCATCGTCGGCGGCGGCTCGCGCAACCGGCTCCTCTGCCAGGAGACGGCGGACGCGAGCGGGCTGCCGGTCGTCTCCTACGAGCTCGAGGGCACCGCCGTGGGCAACCTCGCGCACCAGCTCCTCGCGCTGGGCGCGGTGCGCGACCTCGCCGCGTTCCGCGCGCAGCTGGCCCGCCAGCTCGTCGGCACGGCCTACGCGCCCCGCCCGTGACCTCCGGCCCCGGACGTCCCCCGCCCTTCGCCCCCGGCGCCCCGCGCCGGGTGCAGCTGATGGCGACCTGCCTCTGCGACGCGTTCTTCGACGACGTGGCGCGGGCCACGGTCGAAGTGCTCGAGCACCTCGGCGTCGCGGTCGAGTTCCCCGCGGGCCAGACCTGCTGCGGCCAGCCGGCGTTCAACGGCGGCGACTGGCCCGCCTCGCGCCAGGTCGTGCGCCACACGCTGCGGACCTTCGCCGGCGACGCGCCCGTCCTGCTGCCCTCCGGCTCCTGCGCCGCGATGCTGCGCCACGGCGCGCTGCTCGAGTTCGAAAAGGAGGCCGACCTGCCCGCGGTGCGGGCGCTCGCGGCGCGTACGTGGGAGTTCGCGGACTTCCTCGTCCACGGGCTGGGCGTGCGGACCTGGCCCGGCCGCTTCGACGGCACCATCGCCTTCCACCGCAACTGCCACAACCGCGGCACGGGCAGCGAGGCGGCCTCGCTCCAGCTCCTCGGCTCCCTCGCCGGCGCCACGGTCGTGCCGTTCGGCGAGGCCGAACAGTGCTGCGGGTTCGGCGGGACGTTCTCCGTCGCCTTCCCCCACCTCTCCTCCGCGATGGGCCGGCTGAAGCTCGACCATGTCCGCGCCGCCCAGCCCGACATCCTCGTCTCCGGCGACATGAGCTGCCTGATGCACCTCGGCGGCCTCGCCGAGCGCGAGGGCCGGCCCCTGCGCATCCGGCACCTCGCGCAGGTGCTGCGCGACGCGCTGCGCGAAGGAGGACTGCTGCGATGAAAGGCATCGGCGGTCAGCCCTCAGCATTCAGCCTTCCGCTCCCGAACCTCCGGGCGCACCGCGGGCCGATCGACTTCCCACCACCCGTTGCTGACCACGGACCGCTGCCTGCTGAACGCTGATCGCCGATCGCTGACCGCTCCCCCATGGCCACCCAACCCATCGACCACGCGGCGGCCACGCTCCCGCCGGACAAGCGCGCCTCGGTCTACCAGAGCACGAAGGCGACGCACGAGAAGCGCACCAAGCTCCTGCACGACCATTTCGAGGACCCCGACGCGCTGCGGCGCCGCGCCGGCGCGATCAAGCAGCACGTGCTCGAGCACCTCGACACCTACCTGCCCGCGGTGGAGGAGCGGCTGAAGGCCAACGGCGCCCACGTCCACTGGGCCGCGACGGCCGAGGCCGCCTGCGCCACCGTGCTCCGCCTGATGCAGGAGCGCGGCGCGAAGCGGATGGTGAAGGCCAAGACGATGGTCTCGGAGGAGATCGGGCTCGCCGACTACCTGGAGAAGCGCGGGATCGAGGCGCTCGAGACGGACCTCGGCGAGTTCATCGTCCAGATCGACCACGACCACCCGAGCCACATCGTCCGCCCGATCATCCACAAGAACCGCCGCGAGATCGCGCGGAGCTTCGAACGCGAGGGGCTCGGGGCCTACGACGACGATCCGACCACGATCACGCGCCGGGCGCGCGCCTTCCTCCGCCACAAGTACCTCCAGGCCGAGGTCGGCCTGACCGGCGCGAACTTCGTCTCGGTCGAGAGCGGGCGCGTCGTCCTCGTCACGAACGAGGGCAACTCCCGCTTCAGCCTCGCGGCCCCGCGCGTCCACATCGCCCTCGTCGGCATCGAGAAGCTGGTCCCCTCCGACCGCGACCTCGGCGTCCTCCTCAACCTCCTCGCCCGCTCCGCGACCGCGCAGCAGCTCACGGTCTACACCGAGTTCATCTCCGGCCCCAAGGCCGCGACGCAGCCGCACGGCCCGGAGGAGATGCACGTCGTGTTCGTCGACAACGGCCGCACGGAGGTGCTCGCCTCCGACTGCCGCGAGATCCTGCGCTGCATCCGCTGCGGCGCCTGCCTCAACGTCTGCCCGATCTACCGCCAGGCCAGCGGCCACGCCTACCGCAGCGTCTATCCCGGCCCGGTCGGCGCCGTGCTCTCGCCGCTCCTCGCCGGGAAGAAGTTTCCCGAGCTGGCCGACCTGCCGAAGGCGTCGTCGCTCTGCGGCGCCTGCAACGAGGTGTGCCCGGTGGACATCCCCATCCCCGACCTGCTCCTGCGCCTGCGCGAGAAGGGCAAGCGCGAGGGCGCGCCGAAGGCCGCGATCGGCACGCCGCCGATGGGCGCCTGGGCGCTGCTCGCCTCGCAGCCGACGGCGTGGAAGGCGGCGCTGTTCGGCGGCAAGGCCCTCGATTACCTGCCCGCCAAGCTCATCCCCGTGCCGGCCCTCCAGGCCTGGCAGGAGCAGCGCACGCTGCCGCCCTGGCGCGGCGGCGAGTTCCGCCGCTGGCTGCGCGAAAGGGACCGGAAATGAGCGACCGCGACCAAATCCTCGCCCGCGTCCGCGCCGCCCTCGCGCCGCTGCCGACGCGCGCGCCGCGACCGGAATGGGACGCCGAGCTCGTCGCGCTGCGCTCGGCCCGGACCGACGGCGACCGCTGGACGCGCTTCGCCGAGCGGTTCGCCGCCGTCAACGGCACGCCCCTCGCCTCGCCCGCCGGGCTCGCTCCGCTGCTGGAGAAGCTCGGCGCCAAGCGCGGGTATTGCGACCCGGCGCTGCTGCCCCTCCTGCGCGACCACCTGCCGGCCGGGGTCGAAGTCGAGACCGTGTTCGATCCCGCGCGGGTCGACGCGTACGACTTCGGGATCACCGCCGCCAGCGGCGCCATCGCCGAGACGGGCACGCTCATCCTGACCGACGCCGGCACCTCGTCGCGCCTCGGCGCCCTCGCCCCGTGGACCCACGTGGCGGTGCTCCGGCGCGGCAACATCTTCCCGGACCTCTCCGCCGCCCTCGCCGCGATGCCGGCGGACCCGAACATCGTCTGGGTGACGGGGCCCTCCAAGACGGCCGACGTCGAGGGTATCCTCATCGAGGGCGTGCACGGTCCCGGCGTGCAGGCGGCCCTGCTCCTCGACTGAGCGCGGGGCCCGTGGGCCGGGCATTTAGCCGCCGGGACCCCGGCCATAACGATTCCCACTAGCCCGCGGCCGCTCCGCCGCGGCCCTCGACAGTGGCGAAGGGCGCGTCATACGGTCCCGCCCCTCCGGTTCCCGCCCATGCCCACGCCCGGTTCCCAGTTCCGCGCCGCCCTCGCGGCCGAGTCGCCCCTGCAGATCGCCGGGGCGATCAACGCCTACGCCGCGCTCCTCGCCGAGCGTGCCGGCTTCCGCGCGCTCTACCTCTCCGGCGCCGGTGTCGCCAACCACAGCTACGGCTGGCCGGACACCGGGCGCACGGAGCTCGCCGACGTGCTCATCGACGCCCGGCGCATCACGCAGCGGGTCGCGCTGCCGCTGCTGGTGGACATCGACACGGGCTGGGACGACCCCGCGCGGGCCGTCCGCGAGATGGCCGCCGCCGGCGTCGCCGCGGTGCACATCGAGGACCAGGTCCCCGCCAAGGTCTGCGGCCACCTGCCCGGCAAGCACCTGGTGGGCACCGACGAGATGGTCGCGCGCGTGCGCGCCGCCGTCGCCGGCAAGCCCGACCCGTCCTTCGTCGTCATGGCCCGCACCGACGCGGCCGCCAACGAGGGCGTGGCCGGCGCCATCGCCCGGGCGCAGGCCTACGTCGCGGCCGGGGCCGACATGATCTTCGCCGAGGCGCTGACCTCGCTGGACGACTTCCGCGCGTTCACCTCGGCCGTCCGCGTCCCCGTCCTCGCCAACCTCACGGAGTTCGGGAAGACGCCGTACTTCACCGTCGAGCAGCTCCGCTCCGCCGGCGTCGCCCTGGCCCTCTACCCGCTCGGCGCCTCGCGCGCGGCGGCCGCGGCGTCGCTCGACTTCTACACGACGCTGCGCCGCGACGGGACCCAGCAGGCCGCCGTCCCGCGCATGCAGACCCGCGCCGACCTCTACACGACCCTCGGCTACACCCCGCCCAAGGAGAAAGCCTGACGCCGGCCCGCGGAGGCTCCGCGGCCCAACCCGTCCATCCCATGAGCACCGACCAACCCGCCCCCACCCCCGCCCCCAAGGCCAAGAAGTCCGTCGCCCTCTCCGGCGTCGTCGCCGGCAACACCGCGATCTGCACCGTCGGCCACTCGGGCAACGACCTGCACTACCGCGGCTACGACATCGCCGAGCTCGCCGCGCACTCCTGCTACGAGGAGGTGGCTTACCTCCTCATCTACGGGGAGCTCCCGCTCCGGTCGCAGCTCGCCGGCTACCACCGCAAGCTGCGCAAGTTCCGCGGCCTGCCCGAGGCGCTGCGCAAGGTCCTCGAGCAGATCCCCGCCACCGCGCACCCGATGGACGTCCTGCGCACGGGCTGCTCGATGCTCGGCCACCTCGAGCCCGAGGCGCTGCCCCAGTCGGGGCCGACGCCCGACAACGTGCCCGGCGCGCAGGACATCGCCGACCGGCTCCTCGCGTGCCTGCCGTCGATGCTCCTCTACTGGCACCACTACGCGAACCACAGGGTCCGCATCCACACCGAGACCGACGCGCCCAACCTCGCCGCGCACTTCCTCACGCTCCTCCACCAGCGC
>CAYWTK010000078.1:0-16597 GCA_964460895.1 uncultured Opitutaceae bacterium | reverse complement strand
TGGGTCCAATCCGAGCTATGCCTTTGATGTCATTCTATTACGCGAACCTCAATAATGCCGCGCCCGGCGGCGGGGTCAGGAGACCCCGCCCTACATCGGAGACGGATTCGCCTGCGCCGAGCAGGCGCTGGACGCGCGCGACGAAGGCCGCGTTGGTCTCGCCGCCGGGCAGGCGCGTCCACTGCACCGCCTTGAACTCCGCCGGCACCTTGGCCTCGGCCTCGCGGGTGCCGTCGATCACGACCGGCAGCAGGAACGTCTTCTCGTCGGCCATGTCCTGCGTCCGCGTCGCGGCCTGCTTCCATTCCCGCCGGAAATACCCCTCCAGCCGCGCCTGCGTCTGCGTCGAGATGATCGGGACGAACAGCGCGCACGCGCCGATCTGCCCGCGGATCTTCTGGTCCCAGGCGTCGCCGCCCACGAGCTCGTTCTGGTCGAACCACACCTCGACCCCCGCGGCGCGCAGCGCCTCCGCGATGCGCTTTGCCGCCTCGGCGTCCTGCGAGGCGTAGGAGAGGAAAACCGCGCCGTGGGGCGCGGAACGCTCAACGCCGAACGCTGAACTCTGAACGCTCAAGGCCTGATCCTCCCGGCAAGGTCGCCTCGCGCAAGAGTCCTGTAGGGGCGCACCTCGCGTGCGCCCGCGACACGCCAAACACCTACCCATTTCCCACGGAATCGGCCACTGACCCAGGCTCGACGTTGGAGGTTGATGGTTGGTTCGGTCATTCGGCGTTGAGCGTTTAGCGTTGGACGTTGGTCGTTCGGCGGAAGCGTTCGACGCTCACGGCTGGTTCTTGCCCTCCGTGAGCACGCGCCGGACCTCCGGGTGGTCGCGGACGCCGTCGAACCACGGGTCCACGGCGAAGGTGTGGCGGGTCAGGGTGACGTTGGCGTCGAGGGCGGTGGGGAGGTAGGCGGCGACCTTCGCGCCGTCGCCGCGGGCCGCGTGAAAATGAGCCGCCAGCCCGGCCCGGCGCGGGCCGAGCTCCTCGCGCCAGGCCGCCTCGATGGGCCCGAAGAGGGCGTCCGCCTCCTCGGCGCGTCCGAGCCAGGCCAGCGTGGTGGCGAGGTCGAAATTCAGTTGCTCGTTGGCGGGATCCTCGCGCAGGCGCTCGCGGATCGTCGCCTCGGCCCGCTGCCAGTCGAGGCGGGCGCGCGCCTCCTTGCCTTCGAGCCGGCGGGCGAGGGCGAGGTGCCAGTCGCGCGGCCGACGGTGCGCGACCCAATCCTCGAAATAGGAACGGGCGGAGAGAGCCGCGGCGGATGCGACCGCCTTCGGGTCGCGCTCGAGCGTGGCGATCCAAAGCGGAATGAAGACCGCGCGGTCGTCGGTGCGCTCGTGCAGAGGCCGCTGCTCCAGCTGAAGCAGCGTGGCCCGGGCGCCGGCGAGGTCGCCCTTCCAGCCGGCGAGGAGCACGGCCTTCTGCAGCAGCAGGGTCGCCAGCGGCTCGAGGGCGATGCCCGCATCGAGGTGGCGGAAGGCCGCTTCGAGCCGGTCCAGGTCCCGGCGGCCGGAGGAATAGCTCACGTAGCTTTGCGCGAGGTTGTAGTGGATGAGCGGATCCTCCGGGTGGCGCCGCAGGGCGTCCACGAGCAGGGCCCGGCCCTCCTCCACGCGCCCCTGGCCAAGCACGACGCCCGAGAGCGCGCGAAGCAGCCGGGTGTCGTCCGGCGCGGACTGCACCCCGCGGCGGAACGCCTCCTCCGCCTGCGGCAGCGCGCCCTGGCGGGAGAACAGGTAACCGATGCCGAACAGCGCGTCGGGCTGCCCGGAATCGAGGCCGAGGGCGCGGTTGGCCGACCGCTGGATCTCCCCGCGGCGCTTCTCGTCCGTCTCCCAACCCCGTTGCAGGAAGGTGCCGTGCACCGCCGCGAGCGCGCCCCAGGCGGCCGCGGAGTCGGGCTCCAGCTCGGTGGCGCGGCGCGCGAGCTCCTCGGCCGCCGCGAGGTCCTCGCGGCTGTAGCCGACCTTCGTGAAGAGCGCCTTGGCGCGCGCGGCCAGCTGCGCCGCCTCGCTCGGGGGCTTCGCCAGGACCGCGGTGGCGGGGTCGGCGAGGAGGGCGCGGATCTCGGGGTCGGCGCGGAACGCGGCGAGGCGCGGGTCGAGCGCGAGGCGGCGGCGGATCGTGTCGCGTCCGTCCGGACGGGAGGAGGCCGCCTCGCGGATGAGGACCAGGGCCCGTTCCCGCTCGCCCATCAGGAGGTGCGCCGGGATGGCCTGGAACCACCAGGTGGCGAGCGGGCTGACGGCGTGCGGACGCGCCATCGCCTCGCCGAAGGTCCGCAGCACGGCGCGCGCCTCCTCGGTCCGCCCGAGGCCGTGCAGGATCCAGGCCTCGACCATGTAGGTCTGGAGGTCCTCGGGGTTGCGCGCGCGGGACTGCGTGAGCTCCGTGAGCGCGAGCCCGTATTGCACGCGGGCCAGCTCCTTCTTGCCGGCGACCTCCAGGAGCGACGCGACGAGCAGCGCCTTGGGGCCGCGGAAGTCGAAGTCGATCATCCACGGGTCGGTGAAGCCGTTGAGCGCCGCGAGGCCGACCTCGACCTCGCCGGTGAACGCCGCGTAGAGGAAGTAGCCGAAGACGGTGCGCTCGATGCCGCGCACGCGCGCCGGCACCTGGTCGAGCACCGCCTTCATCCCGGGGAGGTCCCCGTGGAGGGCGAAGCGGGCGCGGGCCTTCCAGACGAGGGCGTTGGCGACGGGGTACAGGGCCAGGGTCTCCTCGTTCACGCGCTCGAAGTCCGCCCAGCGGCCGATGTCGCGGTAGTGCCGGGCCAGCTCGTAGCGGGCGAGCGGGTCCCGCGGGAAACGCCCGACGGTCCGCCGCGCCGAGGCCAGGGCCTCGCGCAGTCCGGGCGTCTCGTGCTCTTCCGTCAGGTCGAGGAAGACGTTGGTCGCGGGAACGTTGAGGTTCCAGAGGCAGTTGTCCCGCATCCGGTGGAAGCGCGGCTCGTCGGGCCGCAGGTCCACCGCGCGCTGCGCCAGCTCCAGGGCCCGCGGCAGCTCGGTGTTCCGCGTGTAGAGGAAGATGGCGAGCGCGACGTGCGCCTCGGGCTCGTCGGGGGCCAGCTGCAGGGCGCGCTCGGCGGTGCTCTTGGCCTTCTGGTAGCGGGCGGTGGAGCGGTCCCAGCCGCGCAGGAGCCACATGCTGTGGACGCGCGCCATGACCGTGACCGCCTCCGGGTCGGTCGGGTTGCGCTCGAGCTCGCGGGTCGCGATCTCCTCGGCGAGCCGGAAGTCCTCGGGGATGACCTGGAGTCCGTCGAGGAGCGCGACCACGCGCTTGAGCTCGGCCGAGCGGGGCCAATCGCGGGCCGCGGGGGTCGCGGGCGCGGCGGCGGCGGTCTCCGTCTTCGCCGCGGCGTCCCGCGCGGCCCGACGCGAGGTGCTGTAGAAGACGACGCCCAGCGACAGCGCCACGACTCCGAACGTGAAGCCGAGCATGCCGAACGGCAGGCCGCGCGCGGGCGCGGGCGCGGCGGAAACGGAAGCGGCAGCGGGACTCCCCTCCCCCGTCGCCGGACGGGCCTCGGCGGCGCGGTGCTTGGCGAGGCCGGCGCGGTGGGACCAGAGCTTGGCGAACTTCGCGACGGCGTCCGGCGCGAGTTCGCCGCCGCGGGCGCGCGTCCACTGGACGGCGCGGAAGCGGTCCGGCACGAGCGCCTCGGCCTCGCGCGTGTCGTCGATCACGATCGGCAAAATGAACGCCACGCCGCTGGCGATGCCCCGGGCGCGCTCGACGGCGAGGTCCCACTCGATGCGGAAGTAGCCCTCCTCCCGCGCCTGCGTGTTGGCCGAGATGACGGGCAGGAAGAGGACGCATTCCTTGATCTGGCGCCGGATCTTCGCGTCCCACTCGTCGCCCGTCTCCAGCCCGCCCTCGACGTCGAACCACACCTCGACCCCCGCGCCCCGCAGCGCGTCGCACAGGCGCTTCGCCGCCTCGGCGTCCTGCGACGCATAGGAGAGGAAGATGGCCCCGCGCGGCGCGGAACGCTCAACGCCGAACGCTGAACTCTGAACGCTCAAGGGCCAATCCTCCCGTCTAGGTCCCAGCGCGCAGAAATCCTGTAGGGGCGCACCTCGCGTGCGCCCGAGAAACACGAAATTCTCACGAATTCCGCTACCAGCCACCACAGGCTCACGCCTGCGGCTACAAGCCGCGACGCGGCTCGGCGCTCGAGGTTGCCGGTTGGTTCGATCATTCGGCGTTCAGCGTTGAGCGTTGGGCGTTGAGCGTTCATCTCGGCTTCTCCGTCCGGCGCGCCGCGCGCTCGGCCTGCGCGCGGGCGTGGGCCTCCGTCAGGCCCAGCGTGGCCATCAAGCGGATGAAGCGCGGGTCGGCGCGGATGGGGTCGTAGTCCGCGGAATAGAGCATTTCCGACGCCGTGGGGGCGTTGATCTTCGCCGCATCCATGGCGTCCAAGGCCTCCTGCGGCCGGCCCAACCTCGCCAACACCGTGACCCGGCGGTCCGTGGGATCGTCCCGGGGTATCCGCGCCAAGATCTGCTCCGCTTCGTCCGCCAATCCCGCCCGGACGAGAACGGTCACGGCGAAAGCCTGATGGGAGGTCCGCTCGCCCGCGGAGACTTCCCGCACGACCGCCACCGCCTCCCCATGCCGGCCGAGATGGGACAGGCAAATCGCTCGCCAGACGCGCGCCTGCAGCGAATCCGGCTGGAGGGCGAGCGCGCGGTCCACGACCGTCAGGGCCTCCGCGTAGCGTCCCTGGTGACTGAGCGGGATGAAGTAATTGTCCAGGATCCGGTGCGACAGCGGGTCCAGTTCCGTCGCGCGCCGCATCACGGCCTCGGCCTCGCCCAGTCGGCCGTCGCTCAGGAGCCGGCGCCCGAGGAACTGGTAGGCGGTCGCGTAGTTCGGATTCAGGGTGGTCGCCAGCCGGAGCGACCGCACGGCCTCGTCGTTCCGCCAGGTCAGCCAGTGGAGGTAGCCCAGCGCCGTGTGCGCCTCGGCCAGGTTCGGGTCGAGGGCCAGCGCCCGGTCGACCTCCGCGCGGATGCGGGCGACGAGGGGGGCGTCGCGTTGGCCGAAGAACCCCAGTTCCCTCCGTTCCACCGCCTGGAAGCACCAGACCAGCGCCAAGAGGGCGCGGGCCGGCGCGAAACCCGGGTCGAGCTCGAGGACGCGGTTCAGCCTCTGTTCCGCGCGGGCCATCGCCTCGGGGGAGCGCTGGTTCCACTCCATGCGGGCCTGGACGAACAGCTCGAAGGCCTCCGGATTCACGGCGGCCTTCGCCGCGACCGAGCTGACGCCGAGCTTGAGCGACAGCTCCTTGGCGATGCGGCCGGCGATCTCCTCCTGCACGGCGAAAACGTCCTTGGCGTCGCGCGTGAAGGTGTCGGACCACACGTGGAAGCCGTCCGCCGCCTTGATGAGCTGCGCCGTGATCTTCACCCGATCGCCCGCGCGCTGCACGCTGCCCTCGACGATGTAGGCCACGTTGAGCTTCGCGGCGATCTCGGGGATCGGGAGATTCTTGCCCTTGAAAGAGAACGCCGAGGTGCGGGCCGCGACGCGCAGGCCCGGGACCTTGGCGAGGACGTTGAGCAGCTCCTCGCTCACCCCGTCGGAGAAGAACTCGTTGTTCCGCCCCTCGCTCATGTCTGCGAAGGCGAGCACGGCGATCGACTGGTTCTCCGGCGCCTTGGCCGGTGTCGCCGCGGCCGGCGCGGCCTGGGGCACCGGCGCCGTGACGAGCTCGGACTTCGCGCTGGGGCGCAGCGCGAAATACAGCCCCGCCGCGACCGCGAGCGCGGCGACGGCCCCGAGCGCGAGCGACAGGCGCTCGCGGCGCGTCCCCTGTAGGGCGGGGTCTCCTGACCCCGCCGCCGACCGCGGCATCCGCCTCGACTCCACCGAGTCCGGCGGGGTCGGGAGACCCCGCCCTACACCGACCTGCGGCTTCGCCAGCAGGCGCTTCACCTGCTCGACGAACTGCGGCGTCGGCGTGCCGCCGGCGAGGCGGGTCCACTGCGCGCGCGTGAAGGAATCGGGCACGGCCATGCCGGTCTCGGGCGTGTCGTCGATGACGACGGGCACGATGAACGCCTTGCCCGCCGCCATGAGGTGCGAGCGGTCGTCGGCCAGTTTCCACTCCAGCCGGAAGTAGCCCTCGTCGCGCTCCTGGGTGGTGGCCGAAATCAGGGGGATGAACAGCGCGCACGACTTGATCTGGGTGCGGATCTTGGCGTCCCACTGGTCGCCGCCCCGCAGCTCGCTCTGGTCGAACCACACCTCCACGCCGAAGCCGCGCAAGGCCTCGGCGATGCGCCGCGCCGCGTCCGTGTCCTCACGGGCGTAAGAAAGGAAGATGGCTTTCGGGGCGTCGGTCACCGGGGCTGGATGGATTGCAGGATTTCCTCGAAGCGCGGGTCGTCGCGCAGGCGGGACCAAATTGGATCGAGGCGCACCTCGATCGGGATGCCCACGCCGCCGTACTCGCCCGCGAGGGACCGCAGGACCTCGATCGCCTCCTCCCGGCGACCGCAGACCACCAGCAGCTCCCCGTAGGAACCCTTCAGGTTCATGGCCGCATAACGGTCGCGCCGCATCTGGTCGTCCAACGCGGCGCGGGCCTCGCGCAGGGCCTCCGTCTCGCGTCCCGCGTACGCATGGGCCAGGGCCACGCCCATGCGGACCGCTCCCTCCTGCCGGGGCATCCAGACACCCGCCCGGTATCGGGCGATCGCCTCGTCGGCGAAGCGGCGCGCGTCGTCGGGCCGGCCGCGCAGCCAGGCGAGACGAGACCGAGACAATTCCATCGGAGCGATCAGGGCTCCCGCGCCGTCGCTCGGCGAAGGCGTCCGGGGGTCTTCCAAGATCCTTTCCGCCGCCGCCAGGTCCCCGGCGTTCATGGCGTCGATGAAGGCGGCCCGCAGTCCGTGGGGATCGGTGGTGGCCCGCGGCAGCGCCGCGATGTCCCGCACGAAGGCGGCCTGGTCGCCGGCGAGTCCGGCCCGCGCCCGCACCCGGACCAGCAGCAGGCGCCGCTCGTGGGGGAACTGCGCCGCGAAGCGGTCGATCTCGGTCACGACCCGCCGGTAGGACCGCAGGTCGACCAGGCTCTCGAAATAGGTGAGGACCGCGTTCAGGTCGCTGGGATTGAGCGCGACGGCGCGGTCGAACCGACGCTGGGCCTCGTCGTACTGCCCCAGGCGACGGTGCGCGATCCCCATGCGGTACTGCAGTTGCGCGTCGTTGGGGAGGGCGGCCTCGGCGCGGCGGTACTCCACCAACGACTGGGCCCAATCGTTGCGGCAGGTGTACTCGAACGAGCCGCGGGCCAGGTGGGTCTCCGGCGCGTCGGGGGCGAGCCGCTCGGCCTGCCGCAACGCCGCCTCGGCCTTGGCCCGGCGCTCCACGGTCGAGTCCAGTCCGCCGAACCAGAACATCGTCCCGTGCAGGATGGACGCCTGCACGTGGGGCAGCGCGAAGGCCGGATCGGCAGCGGCGGCCTGCTCGTAAAGAGCCACCACGGCCTCGTACTGCTGCCGGGAGGCCCCCAGACCCAGGGCCTGCCCCTGGAGGCGCGCCCGCAGGTAAAAGTCATAGGCCACCTGGCTCTCGGTCGGACGCCGGGCCAGCAGGTCCTGCTCGCCGGCCGTCAGCGTGGCCTTGAGCGCGCCGGTCACCTGCTGCACGAGTTCGGCCTGGATGGCGAAGATGTCGTTGAGCTCGCGGTTGTAGGTCTCGGCCCAGAGGTGCGCGTCGGTGCGCGCGTCGATCAGCTGCAGGTTGATGCGCACCCGGTTGCCGGCGCGCTGCACGCTGCCCTCGAGGACCGCGGCCACGCCGAGGTCGGCGGCGATCCTGCGCAGGTTGCGGGCGGTCGTGTCGCGATAGGCCAGCACCGACGTGCGCGAGATGACCTTCAGGTCGCGCACCTTCGCCAGCGCGGTGATCAGGTCGTCGTGCATGCCGTCGGCGAAGAACTCGTTCTCCTTCTCCGCGCTCAGGTTGGCGAAGGGCAGGACGGCGATGGACTTGCCCGACACCGCCGGAGCGGCGGCCACCGGAGCCGGGGCCGGCGCGGCGACCGCGGGCGCCGGCGCGGTCGCGGTCTCCGCGGCAGGCTTCGCGCCTGGACGAAGGAAGAAGTACAGCCCCGCCGCGACCGCGATCGCCGCGGCGATGCCCAGCGCGAGCGGCAGGCGTGAACCCCGGTCACGCGAACCCTGAGCCTGTAGGGCGGGGTCTCCCGACCCCGCCGGGTTCGGTGGGTTCGAGGCTGATGCCGCGCGCGGCGGCGGGGTCGGTCCCGCGGCCGCGGGACGCCCTCCAGGCGCGGCGGCCTGCGGAGACGTCAGGAGCCGCTGGATCTGCGCGACGAACTGCGGCGTCGGCAGGGCGCCGGGCAGGCGCGTCCACTGCACCTTGAGGAACTCCGCCGGGACGAGGGCGCCGGACTCGGGCGTGTCGTCGATCACGACCGGCGCCAGGTAAGCGAGGCCCTCGGCCATGAGGTGCGTCTGCTCGACGGCCAGCTTCCACTCGAGGCGGAAGTAGCCCTTGCCCCGCTCCTGCGTGTGGCGGGAGATGACCGGCAGGAACAGCGCGCAGGCGTCGATCTGCCGGCGAATCTTCGCGTCCCAGGAATCGCCCCCGCGCAGCTCGTTCTCGTCGAACCACACCTCCAGCCCGGCCGCGCGCAGCGCCTCCGCGATGCGGCGCGCCGCGGCAGCGTCCTCGCGGGCGTAACTGAGGAAGATCGCACCCGAAGGAATGGAACGTTCGATGCTCAAGGGCAGGGCCTCCGGGAAGATGGATCGCGAACGATCATGGGACTCTCGATCCTCGGCGCTCGGTATTGGACGCCCCCGACGCGGACCGCCGCGATGGCGGGGTGGGGTCGGTCATGGGACGCTGGGCGTTGGGCTCTCGACATTCGGCTTCGGCGGTTGGGCGGCGGACGTCTCACGATGCCGGCAACGCGGCCTCCATCTCGGCGATCCAAGCGACCAGCTCGCGCTCCCGTCGGCCCGACTTCATTTCGGCGCCGACCAGTCCGAGCAGGCGCTTCGCCTCGGCCACGGCCGCTCGCCGCGCCGGCAAGGTGGCTGGATCGTCTCCGAGGGTGTAGAAGAGGGCGCGCTGGGCGCGGGCGCCCGCGGTATGCCAGAACTGAAACTCCCTGTACCGCGGCAAGGCCTCCGCGAAGAACGCCAGCGCCGGTTCCAGCGCCTTGCGCGCCTCGTCCCGTCGTCCCTGCCGCGCCAACGCGTAGGCCAGATCGCTGCTCAGGTTAGCGGCCTCCGCGCGGTCGAAGACGTTGCGCACGCCGCCCGCGAAGAGCGCGGTCAGGCGGCCTTGGATCGCCTTCTCCGCCTCCGGCCAGCGTCCGGTGAGCAGGGCCGCGTCGCTCACGGATTCCTGGGACCACCGGACCATGCCGGCCTTCCAGGCCCGCTCGAAATCGTTCTTCGCCGGCTGATCGGCGTACCGATCGGCGATGGGCTGCGCGGTGCTGATCACCTCGGCCTCCTTGCCGGGCTGCTGGAGTCGCACCACGCTGTTCAGGAGTCGGAAGAGGTCGTCCTTCACCAGCCGCGTGATGCCCTCCTGGCTCTCGTCCCGACCCGCGCGGGTGAAGAGGCGCTCGGACTCCGCGACGGCCTTCTCGGCGGCGGCGAAGTTGCCCGCGTCGGCCTCCCAGATCGCCACGCCCGCAGCCATGCGGGAGAGGTTGTTGGCCAAGCTGCTCGAAAGCGGGACGCTCCGCTCCACCTCGAGCGCATGGCGCCAGGCTTCGATCGCCTCGCGCCGGCGGCCGAGGCTGAGCAGGCGGTCGGCCACCCGGGACCGGGCGCCGACCAGGTTGCCCCAGGCGACGCCGGCGTTGCGGTTGAGCTCCACGTAGCTCTCGTACGCCGCTTCGCTCTCCTTGGCGGCCACGAGCGACTCGCTGAGCCGCCCTTGGGCGAAAAGCACGTTCGACCGCGCGCCCAGCGCGATGCCGCGTCCGTTGAGGGCGGTCAGATACCCGGGATTGGAGTTCAGCACGCGTTCGAAGCTCGCCGCGCTCGACTCGGTCAACCGCAAGGCGTCCTCCGTCCGGCCGAGGCCGTTCTGCGCGAAGGCCGCCCGCACGTCCACGAACGCACTGTTGGTCAGGGTCTCCTCGTCATCGGGAAACTCCACGAGCAGGCCGTCGACAACCTTGCGGGCCTCCGCGTAGATGGGCAGGGCCCGCTCGTTGCCGTCGTCGGCCGTGCGGATGTGCTGGAGACCGAGCGCGGTGAGAGTGGCGGCCCAGTCGTTGCGCATCGTCCGGGAGGCGTCCGGACGCGTCGCCACCGGACGCAGCACCGCCTCCGTCCGCTTGAGCGTCTCGAGCGACTCCGCGACCAGGCCCTGGTTCTGGAGGAGCGTCGCCTGGTTGCGCAGGGCCAGCGCAAGGCCCTGGGCGGACTCCGGCGCGGTGTCGCCGCCCTCGACGAGGGCCGCGAGGATCTTCACCGCTTCGGCCAACACGGGGGCCGCGTCGTCGGTGCGGTTGAGCGAGTTCAGGGCCGCGCCGTAGCGCGCGAGCGTCAGGCCGTGGTTGCGGGCGGTGTCGCGCGTGCGCAGCTCGGCCGGGAGGTTCCGGTAGTAGTCGGCGGCGCGGGCGGCGAGGGAGGCGACGATCTCGACGCGGCCGGTCGGCTCGAGCTGCCGGTAGAAGTCGTCCACGAGGAAGCCCACGATCTTCTCCGCCTCGGCGCGGGCGGCGTCGGCCAGCTGGCCGGTGCGGGCCGCGGCCTGCTCGGCGCGCAGCGCCGCCTGCTCGGCGGCGCGGGCGCGGCGGAGGTTGACGAAGCCGAAGACGGCGCTGCCGGCGGCCGCGAGCATGAGCACGACGGCCACGGCGGCGACCAGCCGGGCGCGGGTGAGCGAGCGTCGCGTGGCGGCCTCGCGCTCGCGCTGGGCGGCGAGCTGACGCTCGGTCTCGGCCCGGGCCTCGCGCTCGCGGCGGACGTTGCGGCTGGCGACGATGACGCTGCAGAGGACGTCGTGCGTCACCTCGACGCGGCGCTGGTCGAGCCGGTCCTCGGTCCGCAGCAGGCGGCGGTCCACCAGCTGCGCGAGCGCGCCCTCGGCGGCCCCCGCGGCGACGAAGGCCTTGCGCACGCGCTCCTCGCCGCAGCTCTCGCGGAAGCCCGACTCGGTGAGCATCTCGTCCTCGAGGAACACCCGCACGCCGGGCGGCTGGTCGGCTAGCGCGCGCTCGTAGAACTCCGTCAGGATGGTGTCGCGCGAACCGGCGAGCAGGTCCGCGGAGATCTCCGCGTGGCCCTGGGCGAGCCGGGCGTTGTTGAGCTCGCGGCAGATGAGGCTGAGGAGCGACGGCTCGACCTCGGCCACGGCGAGCGCGGCGCCGCCGGCGACGAAGCGCACGATGGCCTCGGCCACGGCCTCGCCCACGAGGTGCGGGGCCGGCTGCCGGACGGCGGCGAGCGCCTGCGCGCCCGTCATGCGCGCCAGGCGCATGCGGTTCTGCGTCACCGACGGCATGCGGTCCTTCAGGCCCTCGAGGTGCGCGAGGTAGTCCTCGCGGAGCGAGATGAGGATGCGGTAGTCGGCGCGGGCGAAGTCGAACTGCGCGGCGTCGGTCTCGTCCCGGTCGATCCGCGCCTCGAGCGCGGCGGGCGGGCGGTTCTCGACCAAGTCCGCCAGGTCCTGGATGAACTCCTGGGCGCGGCGGCGCCCGGCGTCGTCGGACTGCGCGAGGGTGAAGATCTCCTCGAACTGGTCGAAGATGAGGATCGGCGTGAGCGTGCGGCCGGCCGCGTCGCGGAGCACGTCGTCGCGGTGATGGAGGAACTCCCAGAGCGTCTCGCCCGCCACGGCCGTGCCGCTGCGGGTCCAGGTGCCCGCCGCCTCGGTGGCGCGGAAGACGGCGCGCTTGATCTGCTCCGACGGCGGCGGCGAGTGCGGGTCGTAGTCGAGCCGCACGTAGACGGGGCAGAAACCCTCGGGACGGAGCCGCGGCACGAGGCCGGCCTGGAGGATCGACGTCTTGCCGAGGCCCGACTGGCCGAAGAGGACCGTGAGGAGCTTGCGCTGCACGCGCCGGCCGAGCTCGGCCACCTCGTCCTCGCGGCCGTGGAAGTAGGCGCGCGTCTCCTCGGTGAAGGAGACCAAGCCGAGCCACGGGTGCTGGGCGTCGACCGCCGCCGTCAGGGGGGCGGCGGAACGCTGAGCGCCGAACGCCGAACGCTGAACGCTGAAGTCCGAGGGATTTTGGCTCATTTGCGCTTCGAATTCGATTCGGCCGTCCGGATGCTGGCGGAGAAGATGCGGATCAGCTCGTCGGCCTCCGCGAGGATGCCGGCGAGCAAGTGAGGTTTGGCGATGAGTTGGGCCCGTTCCACGAGCCGCAGCCAACGTCGCGCCTCGCGCAGCTCCTTCGCGCAGATGCGCAGCTTGTGCACGAAATCGGCGCGCGACTCGGCGCTCTCCGCCTCCCCGTGGTGCCCGAAGGGTGAAGTCCCGGAACGCAGCAGCTGCTCGCCGATGTGCGCGCCGGCAGGCGAGCGCTTCAAGGACTCCGAAACCCGGATGACGCGCACGGCGTAATCCAGCAGTCGGTCCTCCAGATCAAATTTCTCGGGCATTCAGAGTTCGGCGTTCCGCGTTGGGCGTTCGGCGTTGGGCGTTCGGCGTTCGGCGTTCGGCGTTCGCGCAGCGCTTCAGGCGCGCCGCGCGCTGCCGAGTTCCTGCAGGCGGCGGACGAAATCCGCCGAGGGTTCGCCGCCGGGGGCGCGGCTGAAGTGGACGGCCTTGAACTTCTCGGGGACGACGGCCCCGGCCTCGGGCGTGTCGTCGATGCAGACCGGCAGGATGAAGACGGCGCCGTCGGCCATGCCGTAGGTGCGGTCCACGGCGTAGTTCCACTCGCGGCGGAAGTAGCCCTCGTGGCGCCGCTGGGTGGTGGCGGAGACGACCGGCAGGAAGAACGAGCAGCGGGCGATGTTGCCGCGGATCTTGCGGTCGTAGTCGTCGCCGCCCTCGAGGCGGTCCATGTCGAACCACACCGTGAGCCCGGCGGCCTCGAGCGCGGCCTTGAGGCGCTGGACGGCGGGCAGGTCCTCGCGGGCGTAGCTCACGAAGACGGCGTTCTCCGGCATCTCCCGCGCGGGCGGGAGGATCCGGACCGGCGCGGCGCCGCCGGCGGCGGCCGGCGCGGGCGTCCCGCGGCGCGAAGTCCAGCGGCGGTGGAGCTCGTCCACGAAGCCCTCGGCCCCACCGAAGAGGCGCGTGCGCACCGAGACCTGCTGGAGGAAGGACACCAGCCGCACATCGCGCAGGCTGTGGCTGTCGGCCAGGATCTCGCCCACGTCGCGCGGGTCCGAGAGGCGGCGGCGCTTGGTCATGCGCAGGAACAGCCGGGCCAGCCAGTTCGAGAAGTCGCTGCCGATGACGAGCAGGTGGCTGTGCTCGAGGGCGTGGAAGAGCTTCTCCGGCGTCAGGTGCTCGCTCTGCAGCGCGCAGACGAACTCGAGCATGTCCTCGTCCGAGATCACGTAGGTCGGCGACGCGCTCAGGCGGCCGAGGAGGTGGTAGACCACGGGCCGGGGCAGGTCGTCGCGCTCGACCGGCAGGTCGGCCACGCGGTTCGGCGCGTAGGCGATCACCTCCGTGTTGGCCGCGCCGCCGAAGCGCACGGCGTTGATCGCCTGCTCGAGGAGCGGGTCGAACGTCATCGAGACGTAGAGGTTGAAGTCGGTGATCTCCGCCAGCTGCAGGAGCGGACGCGGGGGCGCGAACGGCGCCTCGCGCATGATGGTGCGCAGCCGCGTGTAGGCCTCCTCCCGCCGCCCGCGGCCGGCGAGGTAGGTGCAGACCACGTCGTTCAGCGTCGCCGGCGCGCCCAACGGCGCCGTATCCACGCCCAACCGTGCCGCCAGGCGCTCCGCCACCCAGTGGTTGAGGAGGCGCGGCCCGCTCTCGGTCTCCACCTTGAGGAGCTCGGGGCCGACGATGGGGATGACCCGCCGCTCCTCGATGTAGTTGAGGAGGTCCTCCCAGACATCGTCGTCGAAGATGGTCGGTGGCAGCGGGCTCGTGGACAGGGAGGACATGGGCTTGAAGGACTAGACCGAGGGGAGATGGCGGCGCACTCAGCCGCCCGGCGGACGCACGAAGCATTCCCGTCCCGCGGAAAATCGCAGGACAACGACAACACCCGGCGCCGGAGTGCACCGCCGGCGCGGCTGGAGGGGGGTATCAAGCATGAAAGCGCTCAGAGTCAGGCGGTTGAGTGAGGACCTTGCCAGCCCAATCACGGTGAAAAATCAGCAGGCAGGGCCGATCGGACCTGTGTCCAGCCGCGGATTGTCCGGGAACGGCACTTGCGCGGCCGCCGAAGAGCGGCGGGACGCGCCCGGCCGGGCCCCCACGGTTGACACGGTCCGGCGGGGTGTGGTGCTGTCAGCCGCGAATGAGCTCCGCCCAGTTGCCCCTGTTCCACGTGGTCGGATTCACGGGGCACCGGCAACTGACCGACCCGGTCGGCACGACGGCCGCCATTCGGTCCGCCCTCGAAGACCTGCGCAAGGAGGCCCCGGGCGAGTGGATCGCCCAGTCGTCGGTCGCCGCCGGCAGCGACCAACTCTTCGTGCGGACCGCCCTCGAACTCGGGCTCGGCTGGGAGGCCCTGCTGCCCCTGCCCCTCACCGATTTCGAGCGGGACTTCAGCCCGCAGGAATGGGCCGAGGTGCGGGCGCTGCTGGACCGGGCGGAGCACCTCGAAGTCGTGTCCGAGCCGGGTTCGCGCGAGGAGGCCTACCTTTCGGGCGGATTCGAGATCGTGAACAACTGCGACCTGCTGCTGGCCGTCTGGGACGGCCAGCCGGCGCGGGGCAAGGGGGGCACGGCGGACATCGTCTCCTACGCGCGCGCCATGCGCCGCCCGCTCCTCATCCTCAATCCCGTCTCCAAGGTCGCGCGGCGGGAGAACTTCGACCAGCTGCGGCTGCAGGACGGCAACCTCCGCGACCTCAACGCCCTGCCGCCCGCGCCGGGCACCGCCGAGGAGCCCGGCACCCGCGCCCGCGTCGCGGCCTTCCAGGCCAAGGTGGACCACGCGGCGACCAACAGCGCGCCCCATTTCCGCCGGCTGATCGCGATGACCGTGTGGCTGCACGTCGGCGCGACCGCGATGGCGACCGCGGCGCTCGCCTTCCACTGGAAGTGGCTCGGCCTGCCCTGGGGCAAGCTCCTGCTCCTGCTCGGCGCCCTCGGCGTCGCCCTCTTCGTGCGGCACCAGCGCACCCAGCACCACTGGACGCGCTGCCGCCTCGCGGCCGAGATCACGCGCTCCGCCCTCGCCATCTGGGGCCTGCCCCGGGCCACGCGGCTCTTCGGCGACTTCGACTGGCCGGGACTCGAACCGCTGCGCCGCGCGCTCGACGTCATGCACCGCCGCGCCGCCCGCGAGGCGCTGCCGGATTTCGACACCTTCAAGCAGGACTACCTGAAGAACCGCATCGACGACCAGCTGGCCTACTTCGCGAAGCAGGCCTCCCGCGCCAACCCGCAGCTCGCGCGTCTGCGTCTCGGGTTCACCTCCGCGACGGTCGCGGCCATCGTCCTCACGGCGGCCTACGCCCTGCACGGCGCGCTGGGGCTGCCGGAGCTGCCGCCGGCGATGGCCTCCCTGTTCTTCTACTTCGGACCCATCACCCTGCCCGTCGTGGCCGCGGCGTTCATCTCGCTCATCTCGATCAACGACCTCCACCGCCGCGTCGCGCGCTACCGCGAGATGCAGATCCGCCTCGAGACCGTGCGGCGCGAGATCGCGCACAGCCAGACCTGGGCCGGCCTCGAGCGGGCCATCGCCAAGGCCGAGCGCGCGCTCGTGCAGGAGGTGCTCGAGTGGCACTCCATCACGAGCTTCACGGAGTCGCACTGACGGCCGGAGCGAGGGCCCGCGGCCGCGCGTCCTCCCGGAGCGGAAGCCTCACACCAATCACGGCGCGCATTGATCCTCGTGGAACGGTTGGGGCGACGGCTTGGTGCCATCCGCGGATTCATCCGGCACCGGCCGTTTCCTTTTCCCACGGACGGATTTTTCCGGATCGGAGGGATTCCATCCGTCTCCATCCGACAAATCCGTGGCCAAGAGGACGATCGAGCGCGGCAGATGCCCGTGACGGCGTTGGGGGCCGCGTGCAGAGGCGCAGCGTGAGCAAGTCCCTAGCGGGGGAATCGAGGTGCGTCCCTGTAACCCACCACGGTCTCATCCCACGCCATCACTGGTATCACGGGTTCCGCGACAATCGACTTCGCAGGCGCGGAGCGCCCGGGCTGCCCGCGAATCGGTTCGCCCGGATGGCCGGCGTCCTTCGAGCGCCGCTCGGACGACGGACGAATCCGCGAGAACGAGAATGAGAACGATGCCGAATCCGCCCCTCCGGGCTCAGCGTCGAGCAGCGAGGATGACAGTCCCCCCTGCCCCGCTCGCCTTCAGGGCGTCGGCTTCGCCGGGCTGGTCCGCGCGACCCAGCGGTCGTAGTCGCCGCGGGCCATGAAGCTGAGCGACGCGCTGTTGATGCAGTAGCGCAGGCCGGTCGGGCGCGGGCCGTCGTCGA
>CAYWTK010000077.1:0-16730 GCA_964460895.1 uncultured Opitutaceae bacterium | reverse complement strand
GCAAGGGCACCGGCACGCTGCGCACCACCGTCCACGCCTGCCTGCGCCGCTCGCCCGCCGTCACCGGTTTTCGCCTGGGCGACGAACACTCCGGCGGCTGGGGCGCGACCCTTGTCACGCTCCGGCCCGCCCCACCGCCGCGGTAGTCCCGCGCCCATTCGCCCCGCCGGCGTCCGGATCCTCAGTCCGGTCGAACGGGCCTTCGCGCTCGGTCGTTCCCGCGGTCACCGACAGGAGGGATAGTCGCGGATGCCAACGCTCCGCCCCATCCGCGATCATCCGAGACATCCGGGGGAAAGGGAATCGACCGGACGCATCGATGCCCCCCGCGCCCAAAGGCTCCCGACCAAGACCCGGCAAACGCGGCGCGTCTCATCCGCGTCGCGCGGTCCCGCCGGGGGGCTTGGGCTTCGGCAACGGCCCCCAGAGGCGGACCATCAACTCCGCGAGGTTGAGCAGGCTTTCCGTGCCGCCGAACTCACGCAACCCCGGCACGTGCCGGCGCCGCTCGACCAGATAGGCCCCGAGTTCGCGCGCGAGGCCCCGGGCGACGTCGGCCGGTGCGGCCGGGCCGCGCGCAGCCTCGAGCGTCCGCGCCTGCCAGTGGCGGCGCTCGTCGAGGTTGCGCTCCCAATAATCGAAGAGGGCCTGTTCGCAGCGGTTGAGGCTCATGGGGATGGGAAATCGGCGCCGGAGGGCGGCATTGCTTTTGAACCCCCGTCCTGTATTGCTGTCAGCACCCTTTCAACCCCGACACACCATGTGGCAGAAACTCAAGGAACAACTCCCGGCGGTCATCCTGACGGCCCTCCTCGTGGGCGGTGCGATCTTCTGGTTCCACCAGAAGACCGTCCAGGACCTCTCCGCCAAGCAGCAGGCCGAGATGTCGGCCCTCCGTGAGCAGACCAACGCCGAACTCAAGGCCTCCGCCGAGGAGACCCGGCGCCACATCGAATCCGTCAACCAGCTCCTCAAGGATGCCATCGCCAAGCGCGCCGCCGACGTATTCCTGACCGACGAGGAGGTCCAGAAGCTCAACACGGAGAAGATGAACCAGCTCGCCGAGGCCATCGCCCAGAAGGTCATGCCCTACGGCCAGGTGCCGAAGACGCCCGAGGAGGCCGAGAAGCTCCAGAACGAGCAGGTGGACAAGGTCTCGTCCCGCATGGTCGAGCGCATCTCCCCGATCCTCTCCGAGATGTCCAAGGACCAGAACCTCACCCGCGAGTCCATCAACCAGTACAGCCAGCGCATCTCCGACCAGATCAGCGGCGTCCTCACCGCCGAGATGGCCCGCAACCAGGAGCTGAACAACAACCTCATGGCGGCCCAGACCATCGCCCAGGACTCGATGAAGCTCTCCCACGAGATCACGGCCCTCTACCTCAGCTCCTTCAAGGACCAGGGCCTGCTCACCCGCCTGCTCACGCTTCCCGCCAACGTCGTGCGCGACGCGGCCAACATGAGCATCGTCAACAGCACCGAGCGCAAGAAGGTCGAGGAACGCCTCGTGAGCGAGATGAACAACCTCGAGAAGCGCCTCGCCGAGCTGCAGGCGAGCATGCCGAAGCAGTAGTCGACTCCTCCCGCCGTCGGCCGCGCCTCCCGGCGCGGCCTTTTTTTCGCCCTGGCGCGGGCGTCAGGACCCGCGCGGCCCGCTGCGGGTCGGCTCGGCGACGAGCCGACCCCCGCGCACCACGGCGCCGACGACGAGTCCCGCGCTGATCAGCACGAGGTTCTTGATGATGTACTGCCCTTCCAGCGTCGGCGCGAACGGGGCCGCCTGAAACGTCTCCCCGGGGAAGAACACCAGCGGCATCGCCGTGCCCGCCATTTGGAGCGCAAGCAGCGCGACCGTGGTCCGGAGGCACTTCCCGGCGAGAAATCCGATGCCGATCGCCACCTCCCAAGCGGCGAGCACCGGCAGGGCCACGGAGGTGGGCACGAGTCCGAAGGTCATCATGCCCGTGGTGCGCCCCACGAGGTCCTGCGCCGGGCTCAGCCCCGGGAAGAACTTCAGCGCGCCGAACCAAAGGAAGACGACGCCCATGCTGAGACGGAGGGCGGTGACGCCATGGCGGGCCATCCACCGGGTGATCGTGAGGTCCAACTCGTCGAAGGAATAGGTCGTGATCTTCATGGTCGGGGGAGTCAGGGATGAAGGGTCGGTTCAAGGCTGTCCCGGCGGCTCCAGCAGCTCGATGCCGTGGCGCGCGCAGGCCGCCCGAATGGCGGCGACTTCCTGCCCGTCGGGAGCGCCACCCGGGGGACGCTCCTCCCGGCCGAGGTCCCGGAAAAAGGCCTCGAGCGCGCGGTCGGCGAGCACCAGCGTGCGCGCGGGCGCGGCGCTGGCGTTGCGATAATGGTGCACCGCTCCGGAGGGCACGTGCACGACCGTTCCGGCCGGGGCGCTGATCTCCCGAAGCGCCGCTCCGTCGGAGAGCCCGACGCGCAGCTCGCCGTCGAGCACGCGGAAGACCTCGGGGCTCTCGTGGCGGTGCGGCGGGGTGCCCGACCCCGGCGGCACTTCGACCTCGAGCAGGGCGCACGAGGTCCCGGGCAGGCCGCCGAGGAAGCTGACGCGGTCACGGACGACCCAGACGGTTTGGGCCGCACCAGGGGGGAGGACGGTGACGTGGTTGTTCATGGAGAAGGTCTCCTCGCTCCCGACCGCACCGCGGGAGCGCCCGCCGCGGCCGCCAGCACGCCGAGCGCCCACGCCGCCGCCTCCCCGGCTTCCCGCCCGTCGACTTCGGCGTAGTCGCGCATCGTCTCCCACGCCGCCGCGCTGCAGAGCACGTGCGCGACGCACTCGAGGCGGCGCCGCTCGGGCTCCGCGATCGACGCGGCCGCACTCGCCGCCGCCATGGCCCGGCGCCGGTTCGGCACGTGGGCGAGGCGCATCTCCCGGCCCGTGCGCGAATGGAGGCTCGCCCGGATCAGGCCCTCCTCGGCGTCGAAGGCCGCGAACATGGTCCGGGGGGCCGCGGCGATCTCGGGCCAGGTGCCCGGCATGCCGGCCGGCGCCACCCGCCGGTTCGCCCAGCTCCAGAACGCCGCCAGCAGGTCCGCCTTCGTCGCGAAGTGACGGAACAGCGTCCGGCGCTCCACCCCGGCCAGCCGCGCCACGCCGGCCAGCTTCAGTTCCTCATCGGGCCGCCGCAGCATCCAGCGGGCGACGGCCCGCAGCAGGCGCTCCCGCGTCCTCCGCACCCGCGCCTGACGGAGGGGACTGGTGTAGCGGCGGACCTGCTTTTTCATGCCACCTTAGGTGACATGAATTTGCGGACAAGCCAAGCCCCGACGCCGACGGCGGGCGGTACTTTCGGCCACCCCGTCCGCCTCCGCGCACCCGGGGCTTGCCCTCCGCGCTCCGACCCTGCTGCGTCTTGCCCCACTCCATCCATGACGGACGCCCCGCTCCGCCTCGCCCCGGACCACGCGCGCCGCTTCCACCGGCGCGCGGTCGGACTCGACGCCCCCGCCCCGGACGTCGGCGCCGTCCTCGCGCGGCTCGGCTACGTCCAGATCGACCCGATCAACGTCTGCGGGCGGATGCACGACCTCATCCTCCGTCCCCGCGTGGCCGGCTACCGCGAGGGCCAGCTCTGGAGCCACGTCCACGGCGACGCCGCCCCGCTCCCCGCCGCGGCGCGGCGGGCCCTGGAGCACCACCTCCCCACCGCGCACACGCTCGTCGCCCTGCCCGCCGACGCCTGGCCGCACCTGCGGGCCGCGATGCGCGCGCGGCAGCGGCGCGGCGGCGCGTGGTCGGGCCGCCTCACCCGCGCGCAGGAACGGCTCGCCGGGCGCCTGCTGGCCGAGATCGCCGACCGCGGGCCGCTCGGATCGGAGGACTTCGCGGACACCGGCCGCGCCCGCTCGGTGTGGGGCGCCGCCACCCAGGCCAAGGCCACGCTGCAGAAGCTCTTCTTCCACGGCCGCCTACTCATCGCCCGCCGGGAGGGCGGCCAGCGCCGCTACGACCTGCCGGAACGGGCGCTGCCCCCGGGGATCCTGAGCCTCCCGGAACCGTCCGCCGCCGAGACGGCCCGCTGGGAGGCCGCCCTCAAGCTCCGCCAGCGCCGGCTGGCGCGGCTCACGCGCGCCGAACTCGCCGCGGTCCACGACCTCGTCCAGCCCGTGGCCGTGGACGGCTGCCCGCCCCTGCATTGCCTGCGCGAGGACCTGCCCCTCGTCGAGGCCACCGCCCGGGCGGAAGCGGAGACGTCCGGGCCGCAGCTCCTCGCCCCCCTCGACCCGCTCGTCTACGACCGGCGGGTGACGGCGGCGCTCTGGGCGTTCGACTACACCTGGGAGGCCTACACGCCGCCCGCGCGGCGCGTCCGCGGCTACTACGCCCTGCCCCTCCTCGCCCGCGACGCGCTCGTCGGCCACGTGGACCCGAAGGCCGACCGCGCCGCGGGCCGGCTCCGCGTCCTCGGCCGGAAGGTGCGCCGCGGCCACCGCGCCGCTCCGGCCGTCGGCGCCCTCGCGCGCTGGCTGGGCCTGCGCTGACGCGGACCGCCACGGAAACGGGACGCGGCGGGCTTGCCTGCGCGCGGCCCGCCCCGGCAACCTCGGCGTTTCGTGGACGACCTCCTCCTCACGCTCAAGACCACCTTCGGCTACGGCGCCTTCCGGCCGCTGCAGCGCGAGATCATCGAGGCCTCGCTCGCCGGGCGCGACGTGCTCGCCCTCCTGCCCACCGGCGGCGGCAAGTCGCTCTGCTTCCAGCTGCCGGCCCTCCAGCGCCCGGGCCTGACCGTCGTCGTCTCGCCCCTCATCGCCCTGATGAAGGACCAGGTGGACCAGCTCCAGGCCGCGGGCGTCGCCGCCACCTTCCTCAACTCGACCCTCGGCGCCGACGAGGCGCGTTCCCGCCTCCGCGGGCTGCACCGGGGCGAGTGGCGCCTGCTCTACGTCGCGCCCGAGCGCCTGATGCTCGACGACTGGAAGGAGAACCTCCGCAGCTGGAACGTGTCCGCCCTCGCCATCGACGAGGCGCACTGCGTCTCGGAGTGGGGCCACGACTTCCGCCCGGAATACCGCCAGCTCGCGCGCCTGCGCGACCTGCTGCCCGACGTCCCGGTGACCGCGCTCACCGCCACGGCCACGGAACGCGTCCGCGCCGACATCGTCGCGCACCTGCGCCTGCGCCAGCCGGAGGTGTTCGTCGCCTCGTTCAACCGCCCCAACCTCACCTACCGCGTCGTGCCCAAGGACCAGCCGCTCAAGCAGGTCATCGACTTCGTGCGCCGGCGCGAGGACGAGAGCGGCATCGTCTACTGCGCCACCCGGGCCACGGCGGAGCGCGTCGCCGAGGGCCTGGCCGGACGGGGCTACGCGGCCCGCGCCTACCACGCCGGCCTCGACGCGGAGGAGCGCGCCCGCAACCAGGAGCTCTTCCTCCGCGACGAGTGCCGCATCATCTGCGCGACCATCGCCTTCGGCATGGGCATCAACAAGCCGAACGTCCGCTGGGTCATCCACCACGACCTCCCGAAGAACCTCGAGGGCTACTACCAGGAGACCGGCCGCGCGGGCCGCGACGGCCTGCCCGCCGACTGCCTGCTGCTGTTCTCGGGCGGGGACGCGGCCAAGCAGACGCACTTCATCGAGCAGGTCACCGACGAGCACGAGCGCGACCTCGCCCGGCGGCAGCTGCGCCTGATGCTCCACTACGCGGAGGGCGCGGGCTGCCGGCGCCGCGAGCTGCTCGGCTACTTCGGCGAGGCCTTCCCGGCGGACGCCTGCGGCGCCTGCGACAACTGCCTGGAGCCCCGCGAGACCTACGACGGCACCGTCGTCGCGCAGAAGTTCCTCTCCTGCCTCTACCGCATCCGCCAGACCGGGCGCGCGGGGGCCGGGATGAACCACGTCATCGAGGTGCTGACCGGCGCGGAGACCGAGAAGGTGCTGCGCTGGGGCCACGACCGCCTCAGCACCTACGGCATCGGCCGCGAGCTCGCGCGCCCCGCCTGGGCCGCCGTCGGCCGCGAGCTGATGCGGCTCGGCCACGTCGCGCAGGCCGGCGGCGAGTACCCGGTCCTCGAGCTGACCGAGGCCGGGCTCGAGGTGCTGCGGAAACGCACGCCGGTCACGCTGACCAAGCCGCTCGCCGCCCCGACGGCCCGGCGCGCGGGCGGACGGGCCGGCGAGATCGCCTGCGACGAGATCCTCTTCGCGCGCCTGCGGACGCTGCGCAAGCGGCTGGCCGACGAGCGCGGCGTGCCCGCCTACGTGGTCTTCGGCGACGCCACCCTGCGCGAGCTGGCGCGGCGCTACCCGACGACGCTCGACCAGCTCGACGGCGTCACCGGCATCGGCGCGACCAAGCGCGCGGAGTTCGGCCCGGCCTTCACGCGCGAGGTCGCCCTCTTCCTCGAGTCGAATCCCCGCCTCGCGTTCGCCTGACCGTCACAGCAGGTCGAGCTGCGCCGGCCCGTCGGCGCCCGCGCGCTCGACCGGCCAGGGCGCCGGCGGTGGCACGGCCGGCAGCCGGGCGTGGAGGATCCCCTGGAACAGCCGCGCCAGCGCGGGCGCGTGCGCGTCGTCCGGGTGGTGGGTGAAGAAGTACGGCCGCCGGCCCTCCGCGACCCAACCCGCCACGACGCCGGCCCATTCCTCGAGCAGGCCGCGGTTGGCCGCCACGTCGGGATCGCCGACGAACCGCACGAAGGGCCGCGGTCCGGTGGCGACGAACCGCACGGGCACCCGCGGCTTCTTGCGCTGCGCGTCCCGGGCGAAGTCGTCCGTCGCGCGCGCCGCGAACAGCCCCCGCGTGTCAAACACGACCCGGTCCACGCCCCGCGCGGCGAGCAGGGCGTCCAGCGCCCGCTCCGCGTCGCCGGCGGCGAAGAACTCCGGCGCGCGCACCTCCACGGCGTAGGCGTACGCGCGCGGCAGGGCGTCGAGGTACGCCGCCAGCACGGGCAGGTCGCGCGCGCCGAACGACGCGTGCAGCTGGAGGAAGAACGGACCGAGCCGCGCGCCCAGCGGCTCCAGCCGACCGAGGAAAGCGGCCGTCTCCGCGCCGGCGTCGCGCAGGCGCCGGTCGTGGGTGACCGCCCGCGGGAACTTGAAGGCGAAGCGGAACGACTCCGGCGCCTCCGCCGCCCAGCGACGCACGGTGTCGGCCGCGGGCAGGCCGTAGAAGGTCGCGTTGCCCTCCGCGGTGCCGAAGACCGAGGCGTACTGCGGCAGGAAGTCCTCGCGCCGCGCGTCGCGGGTGAAGAAGCGGCCGACCCACGGGACGTGGGCCCAGACGGGGCAGCCGAGGCGGCACGGCGATTCCATGGCGGTCGCGTTCGACGCTTGGCTCCGCCCGCCCCCCGCGCAACATGCAAGGCGATGTCCCACCCCGCGCCGCGCGCGCTGCCCGAGAACTCGTCCCTCGCCTTCGTCGGCGAGCGCATCCGCGCGGCGGCGGCGATTCCCGAGCCGCTCGCGCTGCGGATGCTCGGCACGCGCAATCCCCACGGCCGCCCCACGAGCGAGGTGGTCCGGCGCTTCGTCAGCGCGCCGACCCCGCGCGCGCTGCGCGAGCAGTGGCTGGTGGACTTCCCGCCCGGACTCGACGAGCGCGAGGCGGCGCTCTTCGCCTTCCCCTTCGACCACCTGCGCCGCGCCTTCGGCGGCGGCGGCGGCGGGCCCTGGTGGGTGAACCCGCACGCCCAGCCCGCGCTGCGCGCGGCGCTGGCGCGGCTCGAGCGCTACCTCGCCGCGCCGGCCGGCGGACCGCCGGTCTTCCGCTGGGTCTCCTCCGAGCTGCTGCCCGACGACTCGCTGCTCGTGGTCGCCCGCGACGACGACTGGGTCGCCGCCGTCCTCGCCTCGCGCGCCTTCGGCCTGTGGTGGGACGCCCGGCACACGCGCCGCGACCCCGCGCGCACGGTCGCGACCTTCCCCTTCCCCTGGCCGCCCGGCACGGCCCTCGGCGCCCTGACGCGCGACCAGGAGGAGGCGCGCTTCGCGCTCGCTCGGGCCGCACGGGGCGACGACGCCGACGCCCGCGAGGCCGCCGTCGCGGCCGCCTACGGCTGGCCGGCGGGCCTGGGGGACGAGGACCTCCTAGCCCGCCTGCACACGCTCAACCGCGAACGCGCGGGCTGAGCGGCGCCGGGCTTCAGCGCCCGTTCCCGGAATCCCGGTCGGCGCCCGCGCACCGCGGTCCACAGGGCCGCGGCCACGAACCCGGCGAGGCACATCACGACGAACAGGCCCGTCAGCAGCCGCGTCGACGCCGCCCCGCCCTGCCCCCCGAGCCCGCGCAGCTGCGCGAGGATGTCGCGCGCGAGCCAGAGCAGCAGGCCGAGCGCGGCGGCGCAGGTGACGACCACGAGGAGCCGCAGGACGCCGCCCAGGGCCGGGCGCGGCGGCGGCGGGGCGGGCGGACGACGGCGTCGGCTCACGGCTTCGCCTCCGCGAAGCGCCACGACGGCCGGAAGTCGCGCGGCAGCTTCGTGCCCGACAACCGCGCGCGCACCAGCTCGATCGGCATGTTGCCGCCCTCGAGGATGCGGTCGTGGAAGGCCCTCTCCGGCATCCGGCCGGCGCGGACGAGCTCCGCGTGGAGCGCCCGGATCTGCACGGCGCCCATCATGTAGGCCACCTGGTAGAGGGGCGAGTAGTCGCCGTTGAACGAGCGGCGCACCTCCCCGGTCGCGGTGTGGCGGTCGTGGCCCACGCGCTCGACGAGGAAGTCGATGCACTGCTCCGGCGTCCACCGGCCGAGGTGGAAGTTGAGCGAGAAGATGATCCGCGCGCAGCGGTGCGTGCGCCAGAAGAGCATGCCGGCCCTGTTCTCCGGCGAGCGGGCGAAGCCGAGGTCCCAGAGGTGCAGCTCCCACCAGAGCGCCCAGCCCTCGATCCAGAAGGGCGTGTAGAAGAGCGTGCGGTGCGGGTTGAAGCGCTCCATGTACCAGCCCTGCAGGTGGTGGCCGGGGATCAGCTCGTGGTGCACGGTGGCGCGGCAGAAGTGCCGGTTGTTCGCCCGCAGGCTGTCGAGCTTGGTCGCGTGGTCCATCGTGTCGGTGGGGAACGCCACCTGGATCGTCTCGCCGCCGAGGAAGAACGGCGCGACCTTCTGCCGCTCCGGCGAGAGCATCGTCATCCTCCAGGTGTCCACCGCGTGCGGCGGGATCGTCAGCAGGTCGCGGTCGCGGAGGAAGGCGATAGCCTCGTAGGCCTGCGCGGCGATGAGCGCCGGCTGCCCGCCGGGGGCGACGTGGTCGCGCTTGGTGCGCTCGAGCGCCGCCCTCCAATCGTCGCCCAGCCCCATCTCCGCCGCGGCGCGGCGCCACTCCGCCTCGCACCACGCGAGCTCGCGCTCGGCGATGGCGATGAGCTCGTCCGGGGAATAGGCGACCATCTCGCGCGCGAGGTCCTCGTCCAGCCCGGCCGCGCCGATGGGGTCGCCGACGATGGGCTCGTCCCCGTCGGGCTTCGCCCCGACCAGCTTCTCGCGGAGGAACTTGGCGTGCTCGTCCAGCGCCGCGAGCGCGGCCTTCGCCGGCTCCCGGGTCCACCAGCCGAACTCCGGGTCGTACCCGTCGAAATGCTGGAACCAATCCTGCAGCACCTGGCGCAGCTCGCCCGTGCGCCGCGCGGCCCGCAGGGCCGTGCTGCGGGCGGGCCGCGGCGCGTCGCCCTCGAACGCGGCCTTCGCCGCCGCGGCCAGCCGCCGGACCTCGTCGAGCGCGGCGGCCGCGTCCGCCGGTCGCTCCGCCCGGAACTGCCGGCGGTCCTCCTGCAGGCGCGCGATGGCCGGCGCGAACGGCAGCAGCGGCGCCATCTCGGCGTTGCGGCGCTCGGCCCGCGCGAGGAGCGCGAGCTCGTGGCGGAGGTGGGCCCGCAGCAGGTGCCAGTCGATGCGGCCCTCGACGCCGAGCGCCTCGTAGTCCACCGCCTCCAGCCGCGCCAGCCACGCCTCGTGGAACCCGCGGAAGCGCGCGAGCCGCAGGGCGCTGTCGGGCACGGTGTAGAACCGCTCCAGCCCGCCGACGTCGGCGCGGTACCGCTCGACCAGCTCGCGCAGCTCGCTCGCGGACGGACGGGCCAGCGCGGCGAGGTCGGGCACGTAGGCGCCGGCCGCCCGCTCGGACTGCGCGGGCTCGCCTTGCCGGAAGTCCTCCGGCGCGGCGAGGGCGGACAGGACGGGAACGGCGGCGAGGAGGAGGCGGATCCGGCGGGCGCTCATGGGGTGGCGGGAGTGTCCCCCGCCCCGTCCCCGTCGCAAGAGCGGAGTCCCGCGGGTCAGAACCGCCACTCGACGCCGCCGAACACGGCCGCGCCGGGCTGCGGGTAGCCGTGCACCTCCTCGTAGCGTTCGCCGAGGACGTTCTCGGCCCGCGCGCGCAGGGCGAGCCGCGGCGTGGCCTGCCAGGCGACGTGGACGCGCGCGACCGCGTAGTCCTCGGCGTCGATCCGCGCGAAGGTCGCCGCGTGCACGTCCTCGCGCTGCGCGGCGAAGGCCACGCCCGCGCCGGCGGTGACGCCGCGGCCGAGGTCGTGCACGACGTCGGCGGCGCCGCCAAGGCGCGGACGGCGGAGCAGGCGGTTGCGCTGGGTCAGGTTGTCGGCCTCGAGGAACGTGCCCGTCAGGCGCACCTCCGTGCCCGGCCGCGGGGCGAGGCGCACCGACAGCTCGGCGCCGCGCGTGCGCGCGCGCTCGACGTTGCGCACGGTCCCGGGGGAGACGCCGAAGTCGAACACGATCAGGTCGCGCAGCCGGGTGTCGAACCACGTGAGCGCGACCGCGCCGCGGCCGTCGCGCCGGTACCAGTCCACGCCCGCGTCCCAGCCGCGGGCGCGCTCCGGCCGGAGGGCGGGGTTGCCGACGTAGAAGGCGCTGCGTCCGTAGAGGTCGAGGAAGGAGGGCGAGCGGAAGGCCGTGCCGTGCGAGGCGCGCAGCTTGACGCGGCCGCCCGCGACGAGCCAGGCGGCCGTCGCGCGGTGCGTGGTGGCGCGGCCGAAGGTGTCGTGGTCGTCGCTGCGCAGGCCGGCCGTGAGGAGGACGTCGTCGACCGGCGCGAACTCGTCCTGGAGGAAGACCGCGAGCAGCTCCTGCCGGCGGTCGATGTCGCCGAAGCCGGTGTTGCGCGTGCGGTTGAGCTCGGCCGTGGCGCCGCCCGTCAGCCGGTGCCGCGCCGCGCCCGTCCACGTCAGCTGGGCGTCGAGCACGGCGCGGCGGTTCTTCACCACCGTGACCTGGGCCGGGCCGCCCGGACGCGGGTTGTCGGACACGAAGCGGCGGTCCTGGGCGCCGAGGACGGCGCGGCCCGACCAGTCCGGGCCGGGGGAGAACGCGGCGAAGGCGGTCGCGAGCTGGTTGCTCTCGCGCTCCTCGTTGTCCGGGTCGGCGGTGAAGCGGGTGCCCGGCGAGCCGTAGCGGCCGACGAAGCCGCGCCAGGTCGCGCCGACGGAGAGGCGCTCGTGCACGCGGCGGTCGAGCCGGAGCACGTGGGTGGCGGAGGTGAACGCGTTGTTCGGGCGGTCGTTCTCCGTCCGCCCGCCGGCGGCCGAGAAGCTGTAGGCCGAGTCCTCGTCGCCCGCCTGCGCGCGGACCGCGCCCTGGACGGTGCCGAACGAGCCGGCCTCGAGGACGACGGCCTGCTCCGCGCCCGCACCGCGGCGGGCGGCGAGGGAGACGACGCCGCCGACGGCCTCGCCGCCGTAGAGCGTGCTCTGCGGGCCGTGGGCGACCTCGAGGGAGTCGCAGGCGCCGACGCAGGCGCCGCCGAGTACGACGGCGTAGTCGGTGTTGGGGTCGTTGGCCCGGATGCCGTCCACGAGGAACAGCACCTGGTTGGAGTTGGCGCCGCGCAGGAAGAGCGACGTGGAGCCGCCGGGCGCGCCCGAGGCGAACGCGGGCGCCCCGGGCACCCCGCCGAGGGCGGAGCGGAGCGAGTTCAGCTGGCGCCGCGCGAGGTCGGCGGCGTCCCAGGTGGTGACGGCGCTGCCCGTGGCGGTCGCCGCGAGCGGGGTGCGCGTGGCGGTGACGACGTACTCGTCGAGCCGCGCCGGCGCGGGTTGGGCGGCCGCGAGCGCCGGCCCGAGGCCGGCGGCGGCGAGGAGGAGGCGTCGGAGGGACGCCCCGGGGGAGGTTGGCATGGTCTGCTTTCCGGGAGGCAAGAGCAGACCGGGCCGGGGTCCGCCGGGCCGGCGCGAGGCCGGCCGGCGATCCCTGGGATCGCGGATCCACTCCCACCCTTCATTGGCCCCGACAGGTCGGGGTTGGTGCGATGAAGGCGCCGCCGGCGCGCGCACACGCGCCGGAGGCCGGTGAGGCCCGGCAGCCAGATGTTCGGACTCCGCACTAGGCGCGGGCCGCGCCGGGCCAGGGGCGGCAAGCGGGGGCCGGGCATGGCGCCCGAACCCCGCGACCGCGGACCTGTCCCCGCACGTCCCGCGCGACCGCGCTCCCCCCTTCACCCCCGCCGAGGCGGGGATTGGTCTTCCGGTGCCTGACACCGGCGGGAGCGCGTCATGCGTTACCGCAGCGCAACTGTGGCCGATTCGCACGGCCTTCCCTGCGTCTGCCGGGAAAAGAAGAAAGAACCCAGGACCGCCAGCGAACCGCCGCCGACCGGCCGGGCCAAGCGCAAAGCCTGCGCACCGATTGCGGTGACACGCGCGGCGGCGTCCGTCGCCGCGCCGCGCGGCGTCATAAATCTCCGACGCCCCCGGCCGGGCGCCCACGCGGGCCTTGCCTTTTCATATCAACGAATCCTGATTTGTAGATACATATTTGCCCATGCCGCCCGACCGTCCGCTTTCCCCCGCCGAAACCGCCCTGCGCCGCACGCTGGCGGAGCGGGTCGTCGTGCTCGACGGCGCGATGGGCACGACCATCCGCAGCTACGGGCACACGGAGGAGGAGGTGCGCGGCGCGCGGTTCCGCGACGCGCCCAAGGACCTGAAGAACAACGGCGACGTCTACTCGCTGACGCTGGCGGCCACGATCGAGGACATCCACCGGCGCTTCCTCGAGGCCGGGGCGGACATCATCGAGACGAACACCTTCTCGGCCACGGCCATCGGCCAGAGCGAGTTCTTCGTCGAGGACCCCCGCGAGCGCGGCGGGCGCAAGGACCCGGCCTTCTACGCCGAAGTGCTGGCCAACCCGTTCCTCCGCGAACTGGCGCACGACATCAACTTCCAGTCCGCGCAGCAGTGCCGCCGCTGGGCGGACCGCGTGGCCAACGCGACCGGCCGCCGCCGCTACGTGGCGGGCGCGATCGGGCCGCTGACGGTGTCGCTCTCCAATTCGCCCGACGCCGAGGACGCGGGCTTCCGGGTCGTGACCTTCGACCAGGTGAAGGAGGACTACCGCCGGCAGGTGCGCGCGCTCGTCGCGGGCGGGGTGGACCTGCTGCTGGTCGAGACGATCTTCGACTCGCTCAACGCCAAGGCCGCGCTGGTCGCGGCCGACGAGGTCTTCGCCGAGGACGACGTGCGCCTGCCGCTGATGATCTCCGCCGCCGTCGGCCGCGGCGGCGAGACGATGATCTCCGCGCAGACGGTCGAGGCGTTCTGGAACGCCGTGCGGCACACGCGTCCGCTCGCGGTCGGCCTCAACTGCTCCCTCGGCCCCGACCTGCTGCGGCCCTTCCTCGTCGAGCTGGCGCAGAAGTCCGACGCGTTCATCTCCTGCTACCCGAACGCCGGCCTGCCGAATCCGCTCTCGCCGACCGGCTTCGACCTGACGCCGGCCGACATGGCCCGCCAGATGGGCGAGTTCGCCGGCGCCGGCCTGCTCAACATCGCGGGCGGCTGCTGCGGCAACACGCCCGACCACATCGCCGCCATCGCCGAGGCGGTCCGGCCCAAGCCGGCCCGCTCGCTGACGATCGTCGCGCCGAAGCTCGCCCTGTCGGGTTCGCTCCCCTTCAACCACGCGCCCGGCGCCTTCACCATGATCGGCGAGCGCACGAACGTCGCGGGCTCCCCGAAGTTCCTCAAGCTGGTCAAGGAGGGGAAGTTCGAGGAGGCCGTGTCCGTCGCGCGCCAGCAGGTGGAGAACGGCGCCAACGTCATCGACGTGTGCATGGACGAGGGGATGATCGACGGGGTCGCGGCCATGACCCGCTTCCTCCAGCTCTGCGCGGCGGAGCCCGAGGTGGCCAAGGTGCCGATCATGGTGGACTCCTCGAAGTGGGAGATCCTCGAGGCCGGCCTCCGCTGCCTGCAGGGCAAGGGCATCGTGAACTCCATCTCCCTCAAGGAGGGCGAGGCCAGGTTCCTCGAGCAGGCCCGCCTCGTGCGCCGCTACGGCGCCGCCGTCGTCGTCATGGCCTTCGACGAGCAGGGCCAGGCCGCCACGCTCGGCGACAAGATCCGCATCTGCGAGCGCGCCTACCGCCTCCTCGTCGGTCAGGTCGGCTTCCCGCCCGAGGACATCATCTTCGACCCGAACATCCTCACGGTCGGCACCGGCATCGAGGAGCACGCCAACTACGCGGTGGACTTCATCGAGGCCACCCGGTGGATCAAGCAGAACCTCTCCCACGCCAAGGTCAGCGGCGGCGTCTCGAACATCTCCTTCGCCTTCCGCGGCAACAACGTCGTCCGCGAGGCGATGCACGCGGCGTTCCTCTACCACGCCATCCGCGCGGGGCTCGACATGGCCATCGTCAACCCGGCCATGCTCGAGGTCTACGAGGAGGTCCCCAAGGACCTGCTCGAGCGCGTCGAGGACGTCCTCCTCAACCGCCGGCCCGACGCCACCGAGCGGCTCGTCGCCTACGGCGAGCAGCTCAAGGCCGAGGCCGCCGGCCAGCCGAAGGCCGACGCCCACTCGCCCAAGGCCGACGCGGCCTGGCGCGCGCACTCCGTCGAGGAGCGCCTGACGCACGCGCTGGTCAAGGGCATCGACGCCTTCATCGAGGCCGACACCGAGGAGGCGCGCCGGAAGTACGGCAAGCCGCTCGCCATCATCGAGGGGCCGCTGATGGACGGCATGCGCGTCGTCGGCGACCTCTTCGGCTCGGGCAAGATGTTCCTCCCGCAGGTCGTGAAGTCGGCCCGCGTGATGAAGAAGGCGGTGGCCTACCTCCAGCCGTTCATGGAGGCCGAGAAGGCCGCGCGCCGCGCCGCCGCGGCCGAGGGGTCGCCGGACGCCGACCTGGCCCCGTCCTCCGACTCCGCCGGCCGCGTCATCCTCGCCACGGTCAAGGGCGACGTGCACGACATCGGCAAGAACATCGTCGGCGTGGTCCTGGCCTGCAACAACTACGAGGTCGTGGACCTCGGCGTGATGGTGCCGTGCGAGAAGATCCTCGCCGCCGCCAAGGAGCGGCAGGCGGACGTGATCGGGCTCTCCGGCCTCATCACGCCGTCCCTCGACGAGATGGTGCACGTCGCGAAGGAGATGCAGCGCCTCGAGTTCAAGCTGCCGCTCCTCATCGGCGGCGCGACCACCTCGGCCGCGCACACCGCGGTCAAGATCGCCCCGCACTACGAGGAGCCGGTGGTGCACGTGCTCGACGCCTCGCGCGTCATCGGCGTGGTGTCGTCCCTCCTCAGCCCGGAGAACAAGGCCGCCTTCGTCGCCGAGGTGCAGGACCGCCAGGAGAAGCAGCGCGTCGAGTTCGGCGGGCGCCGCGGCGTCCGCAAGCTGCTGCCCCTCGCCGAGGCCCGTCGCCGCGCCCAGCCGAGCGACTGGGACATCGTGGACATCCCGCGCCCGGAGTTCCTCGGCACGAGGACCTTCTCGTCGGCGCCGGCCGACGCCGGTCGGCGGTCCGAGGCCCGGGATCCGGAGACCGCCCACCGCTCACCGTCCACGGTTCCCCTCGACCTGGGCGAGGTCGCCCAGCTCATCGACTGGGGTCCGTTCTTCTCCGCGTGGGAGCTGCACGGGCGGTTCCCCGACATCCTCACCGACGCGGTCGTCGGCGCCGAAGCGTCGAAGCTCTACCGCGACGCGCAGGCGATGCTGCAGCGCATCCTCGCCGAGGGCCGTTACACCGCCAAGGCCGTGCTGGGCTTCTGGCCGGCCAACCGCGTGGGCGACAGCGTTGAGGTCTACGCGGACGAGGCCCGCTCCCGCGTCCTCACCACGTTCCACTTCCTGCGCCAGCAGAACGAGAAGCCGGAGGGCCAGCACAACCACAGCCTCGCCGACTACCTCGCGCCCCGCGAGAGCGGCCGGATCGACTACCTCGGCGCCTTCGCCGTCACGGCCGGACACGGCGTGGAGGAGTTCGCCGCCGAGTTCCGGGCCCGCCACGACGACTACGGCGCCATCATGGCCCAGGCCCTCGGCGACCGGCTCGCGGAGGCGCTGGCCGAGTACCTGCACAAGCGGGCGCGCGACTACTCGGGCTACGGCAAGCTCGAGCGCTTCGCGCTCAAGGACATCATCCGCGAGAAGTACCGCGGCATCCGCCCGGCCCCCGGCTACCCCGCCTGCCCGGACCACTCGGAGAAGCCCGCCCTCTTCGCCCTGCTTGACGCCACCGCCGCCACCGGCATCTCGCTCACGGAATCCTGCGCCATGGCCCCCGCGTCGAGCGTCAGCGGACTCTACTTCAACCACCCGGATTCGAAGTACTTCGCCGTCGGCAAGCTCGGCCAGGACCAGGTGCAGGACTACGCGGCCCGCAAGGGCGTCGCCCTGGCCGAGGCCGAGAAGTGGCTCGCGCCGTACCTCGATTATTGAATCGGCGCTCGGGCCTCGAGGGAGGTCGAGGGCCGAAGGTCGAGGGCCGAAGGTCGAGGGGCGA
>CAYWTK010000076.1:2894-17283 GCA_964460895.1 uncultured Opitutaceae bacterium | reverse complement strand
TCCAGACCCTCGCCCGGTTCCCGGCCGGGGCGACGAGCGCGGCGGAGGACGAACAGGGGCGGGTCTGGCTCGGGGCGTGGCAGGGGAGCCTGCTCCGGCTCGACCTCGCCACGGGGGCGCTCGAGGAGATGCGGGCGGCCCGCACGGGAGAGGGGACCGCGGGCGGCGGGGCGCGCGTCGCGGGCGACGGCGACCGCATCTTCGCCGCGGTGGGCGAGGGGCTGCTGCGCGTCGAACCCGCCACCGGACGCCTCGAGCCGGTCGGCGCCGTGCCGGCCGTGCGGGTCCGGCTCCTCCAGCTGGCCCCCGACCGCCGCCGCCTCTACGTCGCCTTCGACCGGCCGGCCGGCTCGCTCGCGCCGCACGGGTTCGGCGTGCTCGAGCTCGACGAGGCCGGACGCCCCGGCGCCTGGCGGGACCTCGCGATTCCCGCGCTCGCCGTCGCGGGCACGCCGCAGGCGCTCCACGCGACCCGCCGCGACGGCCGCGACACGGTCTGGCTCGGGGGCAGCCAGGGACTGCTGCGCCTCCGGCCCGACGAACTCCCCGCCTGGTCCCGGCCGCGCCCGCCGCGGCTCCTCCTCGACGACTCGGGCCGCACGGCCGAAGGCCCGGTCTACGCGTTCGGCCGGCACCGCCTCGCGGTCGAGGTCCGGCCCATCGAGAACGCCACCCGCCCGCTCCTGCGGCTGGAGACGCGGTTCGGGGACGAGAGCGAATGGACGCCCGCCGGGCCGCAGACCCAGTTCACCTTCACCCGCCTGTCCGAGGGCACGTACACGTTCGCCGCCCGCGTGCGCAACCCGGCCGACCAGGTTGGCGAGGCGACGGCGCTCACGTTCCGCATCGCGCCGCCATGGTACCGCACCCCGGGCGCCTACGCCGGCGCCGGGCTCCTCGCCCTCGCCGCCGGCGCCGGCGCCGTGCGCCTGCGCGAGCGCCGCATCCGCGCGCGCAACGCCGAACTCGAACACCTCGTCCGCGCCCGCACCGCCGAGCTCGAGCAGGCCAACGCGGCCAAGGACGAGTTCCTCGCCAGCATGAGCCACGAGATCCGCAACCCGCTCAACGGCGTCGTGGGCCTCTCCGCGGCCATCGACACGGCGACGCTGGACGCCGAGGGACGCCGGCGGTTCGACCTGCTCCGCCACTGCGCCGCCCACCTCTCGTCGCTCCTCGAGGACATCCTCGACTTCTCGCGCCTGCAGAGCGGGTCCGTCGACCTCCTGCCCCAGGCGTTCGCGCCGACGGAGCTGCTCGCCTCCGTCGAGGCCATCACCGCCGCCGACAGCGCCGCCGCCGGCGTGCCGGTGAAGGCCGCCGTGGCCCCCAACGTCCCCGCCCACCTCGTCGGCGACGCCCGCCGCCTACGGCAGGTGCTGCTCAACTTCGTGACCAACGCGCTGAAGTACGCCGCGCGCGGCACCGTCGAGGTCACCGCCTGGGCCCGGCCCGCCGGACCCGAGGCGGTCGAGCTGACGTTCGCGGTCTCCGACGAGGGCCCGGGCATCCCGCCCGAGGAGCAGGAGCGCGTGTTCACGAAATTCGAGCGGGGCGCGGCGGCGCGCCGCGCCCGCATCCCCGGCACCGGCATGGGCCTCGCGGTCTGCCGCACGCTCGCCGAGCGCATGGGCGGCCGGGTCTGGGTCGAGAGCACGCCCGGCGAGGGCGCGACGTTCTACCTCGCCGTGCCGCTGCCCGTCGCGACGGAGGCGCCGGCCCCGGTCTCGGACCTCGACTCCGCGCTGCTGGCCGTGCGCAAGCCGGCGCTGGTGGTGGACGACGAGGACTACAACCGCGTCGCCCTCGGGGCGCTGCTCGGGCAGCTCGGGTTCGAGGTCACGACCGCCCGCGACGCCGACGGCGCGCTCGGACTGATCGCGGCGGGCCGGACGTTCGCCGCCATCTTCCTCGACTACGACCTGCCCGGCATGACCGGGCCGGCGCTCGCGCGGCGGCTGCGCGCCGAGCATTCCCGGCACGGCGACCAGCCGGTCATCCTCGCCTCCACCGCCTACACCACCGTGGAGAAGCGGCGCGAATGCCTCGAAGCGGGGATGGACGGCTTCGTCGGCAAGCCCGTCACCGCCGACCGCATCCGCCAGGCGCTCGCCGCGCGCCGGCCGGAGGGCGCGGGCCACCTCGCGCCCCCGACCGAGCCCGCCGGCGAGGACGGCCCGGACCCGCTGGCCAACCTGCGCGTGCTCGCCGCCTCCCGGCGGCGGCCGGTCGAGCAGGAGTTCGCGGCGTTCGCCGCCGACTGCGCGCGCGACTTCGGGGCGTGGCGCGAGGCGGCGGACCGGCGCGACGCGTTCGCCGCGGGACGCGCCGCGCACCAGCTCGCCGGGCGGCTGGGCTTCGTCCGGGCCGCGTCCGCCGCGACGCTGGCGCTCGAGCTCGAATCCGCCTCCTCCGGCCACCGCTGGGCGGACGCCGCCACCCTCGCCGCCGCGCTCGCCGCCGAATGGGAGCGCGTCGAGGGCGCCCTCAGGAGCCGATCAGCCGGTCCGGCCGGGTGAGGCCGTTGGTGATGGCGAAGTGGATCAGCTTCGGCGTCGAGTGGATGTCGAGCTTGCGCATGATGTCGCGCCGCCGCGACTGCACGGTCGCGGGGCTCACGCCGACCTCGCGCCCGATCTCCTCGTCCGTCAGCGCCTCGCCGATCAGGCCGAGGATGCGCACCTCGTAGTCGGACAGCACGCGGGTGAACGCCTTCGGGTCGCGCCGCAGGCGGGCGCTGCTCTCGTTGACGGCCGAGGTGTAGAACACGTGGCCGGCCAGCACGGTCGCGACGGCCTGCCGGAGGACGGCGCGGTCCTGCTCGAGCTTGTCCACGAACCCGTGCAGCCCGAGCCGCTGCACCTGCAGCATCGTCCACGCGTCGCGGTGCGACGAGATGCCGACGACCCGGACGTCCGGGCAGTCGTGCAGCACCTGCCGGGCGACCTCGAGCCCGTCGATGTCGGGCAGCGAGAAGTCCAGCAGCAGCAGGTCCGGCTGCCGCTCGCGCACCGCCTTCAGGCCCTCGATGCCGGAGGCGGTGTGCAGCAGCACCTCCACGCCCCACTCCTTCAGGCAGGCGGCCATGAAGTCGGCGAACAACCGGTGGTCCTCCACGATGACGGCGCGGCGCCCGGCCAGCCTGGCCTCCGCGCTGCCCTCGCCTCCTGGTTCCGGATTGCTCACGGCGCGCACCGTAGCCCCCGGCCCCGGCGCAGCAAGCCAAGCGTGCTGGGCCGAAGCGACGCCGGGATTTCCCGCCTTGGCGGGCGCGGGCGCGTCCGGCACACCGTCACGGCGTGAACCTCGTGCTCTTCCACCCCGCGGAGGTCGGACGCCCGCTCGCGCGCGCCGACGCGCGCGCCCGTCACGTCGAGCGCGTGCTGCGCCGGGGGCCGGGCGAGCCGTTCGACGCCGGGATCGTGAACGGCCACCGCGGACGCGGCCGGATCGTGGCCGCGACGCCGGACGCGCTGGAGCTGGTGTTCGAGTGGCTCCACCCCGCGCCCGTCCCCGACCCGGTGACGCTGCTCGTGGGCCTGCCCCGGCCGCAGACGGCGCGCGACATCCTGCGCGACGCCACGACGCTCGGCGTCGCCGCGCTCCGCTTCGTCGCGACCGAGCGGACCGAACCGGGCTACGCCGCCAGCTCGCTCTGGCGCGACCGCGCGTGGGAACCGCACGTCCTCGCCGGCGCCGCGCAGGCGTTCTCCACCCAGGTGCCCGCCGTCTCCGCCGGCGCGCCGCTCGCGGCCGAGCTCGCCGCCCTGCCGGCCGGCGCGGAGCGGCTCGCGCTCGACAACTACGAGGCCTCCGCCCCCCTCTCCCGCTGGTCCGCCGCCCCGGGCGCACCGGTCGTGCTCGCGCTCGGCCCCGAGCGGGGCTGGGGCCCGACCGACCGCGCCGCCCTGCGGGCCGCCGGCTTCCGGCTCGTCCACCTCGGCGACCGCGTCCTGCGGCTCGAGACCGCCGTCGTCGCGGCCCTCACCCTGGTGAAGGCCGCGCGGGAGCCGCGGTGACGCGGCCGGCCGGCGCACGGAAGGCCTCCGGCGCAGCCCGATCCGCCTCACCCGCGGACGCACGCGACGGGCTCAGGCCCGCCGGTAGAAGCACGCGCCCGGCTGCCGGACGCCCTTGCCGAGGCGGCGCACGCAGGTCCAACCCTCGGCCGCGACCTCCTGCTCGCCGGGCATCTCGAAGACGATGACGGGATCCTCGACCTCCGCCAGCAGCGGCCCGAGCCGCGCGAAGAGCGCCGGCGCGACGGCCTCGATGCGGTCCCACGGCGGGTCGATGAAGACCAGCGAGGGCGGCGCGCCGGCCGCGGGGGAGAACGTCGTCGCGTCGGCCGTCACGACCCGGAGGTCGTGCTCGTCCCGCCGCAGGCTCTTGCAGACCGCGGCGACGTTGCGGCGGAGGCAGGCCGCCGTGCGCTCGTCGCGCTCGACGAAGACCCCGCCGGCCGCGCCCCGGCTCAGCGCCTCGAGGCCGTAGGCCCCGCTCCCCGCGAAGAGGTCGAGGAAGCGGGCCCCCGGCACCCGCGCCGCGAGGCTCGAAAAGACGGCCTGCCGCAGGGCGTCCGTCGCCGGCCGGACATGGTCGCCCTTGGGCAGGACGAGGGGGATGCCCCGCGCCGCGCCACCGGTGATCCTCATGGTGTCCTCCCCGGCCCGACAGTCCCCCGCGCCGCCGGGCGCAGAATCCGCGGAACACTCTCTCGTCTCTGGGGTTGTAGGGGAAACATACAGTTGCGCCGGCCCGCCGGTCGGCGTTACTTCCGCCCCTCGGCCGCGGCCACCACCTAACTGGAAGCGCTCGAGACAAAGGCAATGCCTTACCTGACACCAAGCCCGACCTCCCGACTCGCCGTCCGGTTGCTCCTCGGGGCTGTGCTGGCGCTCGCCGCCGGCGCCGCCGAGCGCAACGCGTGGCCGCTTTGGGTCGGGCAGGAGGACGCGCGGACTGGCGAGGTCGTCTCGGCCCAAGCCCTGGGCCCGCTGCTGGTCGAGCGCCCCGCGGCGGAGGGCGGCACCTGGAGGGCGGTGCGGCCGCTGTGGATGCAAGAGTCCGACGGCACGCGCGCGCGGACGTGGTTCCTGTTCCCTTTCTTCGAGTGGGAGGAGCGGGGCGCGGAGCGGCGGTTCTCGTTCCTGCGCGTGGTCAACCTGCGGCGCGAGCCGACCGCCGGAGGCGAGGTGCGGGCGAACGACGTGTGGCCGCTGTACTTCTCGCGCGAGACGGGCGACCCCGCCACGAGCTACCGCGGCCTGCTGCCGTTCGCCGGCACCATCCGCGACCGCTTCGGCCGCGACGAGCTGCGCTGGACGGCGTTCCCGTTCCACCTCGAGACGCTCAAGGACGGCCGGCGCGTCCGGCACAATCCCTGGCCGATCGTGCGGCGCTACGACGGCGCCGGGCACACCGGCTTCGAGGTCTGGCCGCTGGCCGGTCGCCGCGAGCGGGCCGGCGACTACCGCCACCAGTTCTACCTCTGGCCGCTCGTCTACCGCCGCGAGACCGGACTGGCGGACGCCCAGCCGGACGTGCGGCAGGGCTTCCTGCCGTTCTACGCGTCGCACACGCGGCCGGGCCTGCGCGACGAGACGTTCCTCTGGCCGTTCTTCGGCTACACGGACCGCACCGAGCCGGACCGCTACCACGAGGTCCGCTACCTCTGGCCGCTCGCGGTGCGCGGCCGCGGCGACGACCGCCGCGTGGACCGCTGGGCGCCGTTCTACAGCCGCTCCGTGGTCAAGGGCCAGGAGAAGACCTGGCTGCTCTGGCCGCTCTACCGCAACGCCCGCTGGGACGAGGCCGGCCTCGACCACGAGCGCAACCAGTTCCTCTTCTTCCTCTACTGGTCGCACGAGCAGCGCCGGCCGGGCGATGCCGCGCGTCCGCCGGCCTACAAGAAGCACCTCTGGCCGCTCTTCAGCGCCTGGCACGACGGCAACGGCCGCCGGCAGGTGCAGGCCCTGAGCCCGTTCGAGGTCTTCTTCCCGCAGAACGAGCCGGTGCGCCGGCTGTGGACGCCCCTCTTCGCCGCCTACCGCCTCGACTCGCGCGGGCCCGACGACGTCCGCTGGAGCCTCCTGTGGAACGCGGTGTCCGCGGAACGCTCGCCCGCGCGCCGGGCCTTCCACCTCGGGCCGCTCTTCGGCACGGAAGCCTCCGCCGCCGGCTCCCGCGTCGCGGTCGGCGCCGGCCTCCTCAGCTGGCGCCGCGCACCCGGCGCCGACCGCTGGACATTTTCCCTCTTCGACTTCCGCGCGTCCCCGGCCACCGTGGGCGCCGCGGAACCACGCCCATGAACCAGCTGAACCTCGTCCTCGGCCACATCGGCGGCGCGCTCCTGCTCCTCACGCGCACGCTGCGCTTCGTGCCCTCCCTGCCCCGCCAGCGCGCGCGGTTCATCGAGCAGTGCTTCCTCATCGGGTACACGTCCCTGCCGATCGTCACCATCCTCAGCTTCTTCATCGGCAGCTCCCTCGCCCTCCAGGCCGGCTACAGCATGGAAAACCTCGGGACCAAGCAGTTCATCGGCACCCTCGTCGGCCTCTCGATGGCCCGCGAGCTCGGCCCGGTCATGGTCGCCGTCCTCCTCGCCGGCCGCGTCGGCTCCGCCATCACCGCGGAGCTCGCCTCGATGAAGGTCTACCAGGAGGTGGACGCGCTGGTCACGATGAACATCCCGCCCGAGCGCATGCTCGTGCTGCCGCGGCTCGCGGCCGTGCTCTTCATGATGCCGGTGCTCACGCTCATCGCCAACCTCTGCGGCTGGTACGGCGGCGCCATCGTCTGCCAGTACACCCAGTTCATCTCCGTGGACAGCGAGGCCTACTTCGCGACCCTCAAGCGCTACATGGAGTGGCAGGACGTGGCCAACGGCCTGTTCAAGGCCGAGGTCTTCGGCTTCGTCGTGGTGCTCGTCTGCTGCTACATCGGGCTCAACACGCGCGGCGGCCCGCGCGAGATCGGGCTCTCCGTCACCAAGGCCGTCGTGACCTCGCTCGTGCTCATCCTCGTGCTGAACTATTTCGTGACCAAGGCGCTGCTCTGACCGCATGAGCTCCCCGACCGACCAGCCCCCTTCCCCCTCCCCCGGCAAGACGTACGGCGTGACCGTGTCCGGCCTCACCAAGCGCTTCGGCCACGCCACCGTGCTGCGCGACGTGGACCTCGAGGTCCGCCCGGGCGAGATCTTCTGCATCATGGGCCCGAGCGGCTCGGGCAAGAGCGTCCTCCTCAAGCACATCGCCGGACTCGAGGTCGCCACCGCCGGCGGCGTTCGCATCGGGCCGTTCGACGCCGCCGATCCCGCCACCCGCGACCAGATCCACCTCGCCCTCGTCTTCCAGGCGGGCGCGCTCTTCAACTCGCTCACGGTCTACGACAACCTCGCGCTCTACCCGCGCGAGCACCGCCAGTGCGACGAGGCCGGCATCCGCGAGCGCGTGATGCACGCGCTCTCCATCCTTTCCCTCGAACACGCGGCGAAGAAGTTCCCGTCCGAACTGTCGGGCGGCATGAAGAAGCGCGTCGCCATCGCCCGCGCCCTCGTGATGGAGCCGCAGCTGCTCCTCTACGACGAGCCCACCTCCGAGCTCGACCCCGTGATGGGCGCCACCATCAGCGAGATCATCGCCACCCTGCGCGAGCAGACCGCGGTCACGACCATCGTCGTCACCCACGACCGCGACCTCGCCCTCAGCATCGCCGACCGCATCGCCATCCTCATGGACGGCCGCGTCCGCGCCACCGGCACGCCGGCGGACTTCCGCGCGCCGGCCGACCCGCAGATCGCCAACTTCCTCTCGCCGGTCATCGACCTGCGCAATCCCCGCTTCAAGCAACTGGAGACCTCCCCATGAACAGCACCCAGCAGACCGTCCGCGTCGGACTCTTCTTCCTCCTCGGCTGCGCCCTCGCCTGGATCACCTTCGAGGCGCTGAGCGGCGGCCAGGTGTTCAAGCCGAAGGGCTACACCCTCGTCGCGCCGTTCAACAACCTCAAGGGCCTCAAGGAGGGCGACGAGGTCCTCATGGCCGGCGTCAAGATCGGCACCGTCGCCGCCACCCGCCTCGCCGACCAGCGCGTCGAGGCCGTGCTCATCATCCGCCCCGACGTCCGCATCCCCGACGACGCGGTCGCGACCGTCGAGACCTCCAGCCTGCTCGGCTCCCAGCACCTCGCGGTCAGCTTCGGCCGCTCCTCCGTCATGCTCCCGGACGGCGCCTCCCTCCGCACCCGCAACACGGTGGACATGAACGAGGTCATCGCCCAGCTCGGCTCCCTCGGCGCCAAGCTCGAGGGCGTGGCCGACAACATCGGCAAGGCGCTCGGCGGCGACGGCGGCTCGGGCTCCCTCTTCTCCCGGGTGGACAAGCTGGTGGAGGAGAACGGCCCGGCCCTGACCGAGACCCTCGCCAACCTCCGCACCCTCACCGCGCGGCTCGAGTCGGGCGAGGGCACGCTCGGCAAGCTGGTCAACGACCCGCGCCTCCACGACGAGCTGCTCGGCGCGGTGGGCGAGATCCGCACCGCCGCGACCGACGCGCGCGCCGTGCTGGCCGACACCCGCGGCATCGTGGCCGACGTCCGCGCCGGCCGCGGCGCCCTCGGCGTGCTGCTCTCGGACCCCGCGACCGCCGAGAACCTCAAGTTCACGATGAACAACCTCCGCGAGCTCTCCGACAAGCTGAACCGCGGCGAGGGCACGCTCGGGCAGCTGCTGGCCGACGACAAGATGTACCGCGACATCCAGGGCATCGTCCGTAAGGCCGACCGCGCCCTCGACGGCCTCGGCGACCAGGGCCCGATCACCGCCGTCGGCGCCGTCGCCGGCGCGCTCTTCTGAGCGCGCCGCAGGCGGCGCCGTCCGCCTGTAGGGCGGGGTCTCCCGACCCCGCCGCGAGCGTCGTTGCCGGCACCAGCGCGAGGAACACGGAGGGACGAACGCGCGCGCAAGGTGCGAATCCGCTCCGCGGGCCGCATCCGCGCACGCGGCCGGCGACGCCGCGCGCGTGGTTCCAGAATTCGCCGCCGGAATCGCGCGCGGGCGGCGGCGGGGTCGGGAGACCCCGCCCTACATGGGCCCGGAGCGGCCGGCTCAGGCCAGCGCCCGCTCCACCGCCGCGAGCTCCTCGGCGGAGAGCGGCGGCTGGGCGAGCGCGCCGTGCAGGTCGTCGAGCTGCGCGACCTTGCTCGCGCCGATGAGCACGGTCGTGACCTCCGGCCGCCGCAGCAGCCAGAGCACGGCGAACTGGGCGAGCGTGGCGCCGCGCGCGACCGCGAGCGCCTGCAGCGCCCGCACCTTCGCCAGCACCTCGGGCGTGATGCGCTCCGGACGCAGGAAACCGGTCGGCCGGCCCGCGCGCGAATCGGCCGGGATGCCGGCGAGGTAGCGGTCCGTCAGCAGGCCCTGGGCGAGCGGGGAGAACGGGATGCAGCCCGCGCCGACCTCGGTGAGCGCCGGCAGCAGCTCGGGCTCCACCCAGCGGTTGAGCAGGTTGTACACCGGCTGGTGGATGAGCAGCGGCACGCCGAGGGACCGCAGGATCGCGGCCGCCTCGCGCGTGCGCGTCGCGTCGTAGTTCGAGATGCCGGCGTAGAGCGCGCGCCCGCTGCGCACGGCGTCGGCCAGCGCGCCCATCGTCTCCTCGAGCGGCGTGTCGGGATCGGGTCGGTGGGAGTAGAAGATGTCCACGTAGTCGAGGCCCATCCGCCGCAGGCTCTGGTCGAGCGAGGACAGGAGGTACTTCCGCGAGCCCCACTCGCCGTACGGGCCGGGGCCCATGCGGTAGCCCGCCTTGGTCGAGACGACGAGCTCGTCGCGGTACGCGGCGAAGTCCGCCCGGAGCAGGCGCCCGAAGTTCTCCTCCGCGCTGCCCGGGGGCGGGCCGTAGTTGTTGGCGAGGTCGAAGTGCGTGCACCCGAGGTCGAACGCGCGCCGCAGCAGCGCCCGCTGGTTCTCGAGCGGGTCCACCCCGCCGAAGTTGTGCCAGAGGCCGAGCGAGAGGCGCGGCAGCAGCAGGCCGGAGCGGCCGCAGCGCGCGTAGCGTCCGGTTTCATAGCGGTTCGGGGCGGGCAGGTAGGCGTTCGACATCGCGGCGCAGCCTGCGCGCACCGCCCCCGCGGCTCAACGGGGAAGTCGTTGGAGGGCGGGGTCTCCCGACCCCGCCGGGAACGTGGTTGCCGGCACCATCGCGGGGAACGTGTCGGGACGATGGGGCGCGTCGGGTGCGCATCCGCTCCGCGGGCCGCATCCGCGCCCGCGGCCGGCAAGGCCGCCAACGTCGCTTCTGGATGCGCTTCCGGAATCGCGGGCGGGCGACGGCGGGGTCGGGAGACCCCGCCCTACAGCGCGGCGGCGCGGCGCGTCAGGGCAGAGCGACCTCGAAGGGCGCGCCGGTCTTCGCCTTCACCTCGTCGAGCGTCACGCCGGGGTGCAGCTCGAGGAGGCGCAGGCCGCCGCCCGAAGGCTTCACCTCGAAGACGCAGAGGTCGGTGATGATGAGGCCGACGACGCCCTTGCCGGTGATGGGGAGCGTGCACTGCCGGAGGATCTTCGGGCTGCCGTCCTTCGCGCAGTGCTCCATCACGGCGACGACGCGCTTCACGCCCGCCACGAGGTCCATCGCGCCGCCCGGGCCCTTCACCATCTTGCCCGGGACCATCCAGTTCGCGATGTCGCCGTTGTCGGCCACCTCGAGCGCGCCGAGGATCGAGAGGTCGATGTGCCCGCCGCGGATCATGGCGAACGAGTCGGCGCTGGAGAAGAACGCCGAGCCCGGGATGGTCGAGATCGTCTGCTTGCCGGCGTTGATGAGGTCGGCGTCCACCCGGTCCTCGGTCGGGAACGGGCCGATGCCGAGCAGGCCGTTCTCCGACTGGAGCGTGACCTTCATGCCGGGCGGGATGAAGTTGGCGACGAGCGTGGGGATGCCGATGCCGAGGTTGACGTAGTAGCCGTCGCGCAGCTCGCGCGCGGCGCGCTTCGCCATGAGCTCGCGGATGGGCGTCTCCTTCTTCGAGACCGCCGCGCCCTGCACCGTGCGGAACTCGATCCGCTTCTCGTAGCGCGGCCCCTGGAGGATGCGGTCCACGTAGATGCCGGGCGTGTGGATCGAGTCGGGCTCGAGCTGGCCGACCTCGACCAGCTCCTCGACCTCCGCCACGCACACCGCGGCGCAGGTCGCGATCATCGGGTTGAAGTTCCGGGCCGTCTTGCGGAAGACGAGGTTGCCCGACGTGTCGCCCTTCCACGCCTTGACCAGCGCGACGTCGGCGCGGATGCCGCGCTCGAGGACGTACTCCTTGCCGTCGAAGGCCTTCGTCTCCTTGCCCTCCGCCAGCTTCGTGCCGAAGGCGGTGCGCGTGTAGAAGCCCGGGATGCCCGCGCCGCCCGCGCGCAGGCGCTCGGCCAGCGTGCCCTGCGGGACGAGCTCGAGCTCCAGCTCGCCGGCGAGCACCTGGCGCTCGAACTCCTTGTTCTCGCCGACGTACGAGGCGACGACCTTGCGGATCTGGCGCGTCTTGAGGAGGAGGCCCATGCCGAAGTCGTCCACGCCGGCGTTGTTGCCGACGATGGTGATGCCCTTCACCCCGCTGTCGCGCAGGGCGAGGATGAGGTTCTCGGGGATGCCGCAGAGGCCGAAGCCGCCGGCGGCGATCGTCATGTTGTCGTGGAGGAGACCGGCGAGGGCGGACTCGGCGGAGGCGTGGACTTTGCTCATGGCGAGGGGAGGTAGGGACACGGAGGAGAGGCCGGAGGTGGCACGGAGGTCACAGAGATTTCTTCGGTCTCTGGTTTCTCTCCGTGGCTCTCCGTGTTCTCCGTGTCGTGGCTGGGGAAAGGGGTCCAAGCGTCTTGCGCATGAGGATCTCGTCGTGGCCGGCGACGACGTAGTCGCGCAGGCGGCCGACTACCTCGTAGCCGGCCCGGCGGTAGAGGCGCTGCGCGCCGCGGTTGAACGACGAGACGCAGAGCAGGACGTTGCGGTGTTCCCGGAAGATCAGCGCCTCCGCCCACGCGAGCGCCGCGCGGCCGACGCCGCGCCCGCGCCGCTCCGGCGCGACGCCGATCGTCTGGAGGTAGCCGCCGAGCGGGCCGTTCAGGTCGAGCACGATGAATCCCGCCCGCCCGCCGCCGGCGCGGACGAGGAAGCACCGCTTGCGGCGGTCGCGCAGGAGCCGGAGCGCATCGGCCCGTCCGCGTCCGAGCGTGAGCCACGGCTCGGAGCCGGCCATGAGGTCGGCCGTCCACGCGCGGTCGGCGGGACGCATCGGGCGGACGGCGATCGTTGGCGGGGCAGCCTTCACGGGAGGCGGAGAATCCACGGAGGCACGGAGGTCACGGAGACCAAGCCGGTGGGCCTTTCTCCGTGTCCTCTGTGTCTCCGTGGTTCAAGGTTTCCCTCACACCAGCTCGACGCACGCCGCGAGTCCCTCGCCGCCGCCGATGCAGATGGCGGCGACGCCGCGCTTGAGTCCGCGCTCCTGCAAGGCGTGGATCAGCGTGACGAGGATGCGCGCGCCGCTGGCGCCGATGGGGTGGCCGAGGGCGATGGCGCCGCCGCGGACGTTGAGCTCCTCGGCCGGGACGCCGAGCTCGTGGGCGAACGCCATCGGGACGACGGCGAAGGCCTCGTTGACCTCCCAGAGATCGACGTCGGCCGCCTTCCACCCGGCGGCGGCCAGCGCCTGCTGCGCGGCGGGGACGGGCGCGGTGGTGAACCAAACCGGGTCCTGCGCGTGGGCGCCGAACGCGACGACGCGCGCGATCGGCTTCAAGCCCTTGGCCTGCGCGTGGGCGGCGGTGGTGACCACGAGGGCGGCGGCGCCGTCGTTGATCGAGGAAGCGTTGGCCGCGGTGATGGTGCCGGCCTTGTCGAAGGCGGGCTTCAGCTGCGGGATCTTGTCGTAGCGGACCTTGCCGGGACCTTCGTCGAGTTCGACCTTGGTGACGTTGCCCTTGGCGTCGGTCAGCTCGACCGGCGTGATCTCGGCGGCGAGCGCGCCGGACTTCTGCGCGGCGTTGGCCCGCTGGAAGGAGGCGACGGCGAAGGCGTCCTGCTGCTCGCGGGTGAAGGCGTACTTGGCGGCGCACTTCTCGCCGCAGTTGCCCATGTGGACGTTGTTGTACGGGTCCCAGAGGCCGTCGGCGATCATCGAGTCCACGATCTGCCCGTGGCCCATGCGGTAGCCGTCGCGCGCCTTCGGGAGCAGGTACGGCGCCTGCGACATGCTCTCCATGCCGCCGGCGACGACGACGGTGCCCATGCCCGCCCGCAGCGCGTGCGCGGCCTGCATCACGGCCTGCAGGCCGGAGCCGCAGACCTTGTGGATGGTGACCGCGCGCGCCGATTGGGGCAGGCCGGCGTGGATCGCGGCCTGGCGCGCCGGGGCCTGGCCCTGGCCGGCCTGGAGGACGTTGCCCATCAGGACGTCGGAGACGTCGGCGGGCGCGACGCCGGCGCGGGCGACCGCGCCCTGGATGGCCGCGGCGCCGAGGCGCGAGGCGGGGACCGCGGCGAGGGCGCCCTGGAAGGCGCCGATGGGGGTGCGGGTGGCGGAGAGGATGACGATGTCGGACATGGCGAACGGGGGTGGCGGGGTGGCGTCTGGCGGCCGAACTTCTTCCGCTTTCCTAGCCGTTCCCGTTCTCCCGGCAAAGAGAGAACGAGGACGGGGAACGGGAATGAGAACGACGAGGACCCGAGGCGCGCGGCCTAATGCCCGCCGTCGTCCGGCGGCGGAGCCTCACGCCGGCCGCGCGACGGTGAACAGCTCGCCGGCGCGCATGTAGAAGTCCCCGGAGAGGCGGGCGATGAGGTCGAGCTTGCGCGGGTCGAGCGACTTGCCGTCGGCGCCGAGGACGGCGGGATCCACGTGCATCGCCACGATGCGGCCGAAGACCACGTTCCCGGCGCCGACGCCGGCGCCGATGGTGACGATGCGGTCGAGCGTGCATTCGAACGCGACCGGCGAGGCCGCGACGCGGGGCGGGCGGACCTTGGTGGAGGGCGCGGGGGCGACGCCGGCGTGCGCGAACTCGCTCTCGCCGTACGGCAGGGTCGCGGCCGTGGCGTTCATCGGCGCGGCCAACGCGAAGGGCACGAGGTTCACGACGAACTCCGGCACCGCCTCGATGTTGCGCAGCGTGTCCTTCTTCCCGCCGTCGCGGGTGTTCGTGGGCACGAACATCAACGTCGGCGGATTCGAGCAGACCGCCTGGAAGAACGAGAAGGGCGCGAGGTTGGTCCGTCCGTCGGGCGCGACGGTCGAGACCCATGCGATGGGGCGCGGCGTGATCGCCTGAGTCATCCACGCGTAGGCCTCGCGCGGGGGAAGGGTGGAGAAGTCGAGGAGCATGGCGGGAGGCGAGTAG
>CAYWTK010000076.1:0-2794 GCA_964460895.1 uncultured Opitutaceae bacterium | reverse complement strand
GCGAGTAGCGGGTAGTGAGTAGAGGAAAGTTCCAGTGCAACAACCTACTCGCTACCCGCTACTCACTACTCGCTACGGGCCGCCTTGCCCCCCTCAGCCGAGCCAAGAGAGCGGGTAGTTCGGGTCGTCCATCGCCAGGGCCTGCTCCGTGAGCTCGAGCGGGTACTGGGTGTCGAACATCACCGCCAGCTCCTCGGTGCGCTTGTGCTCGAAGCTCTTCAGCGTCGTGCCCGGGTGCGGACCGTGGGGGATGCCCTGCGGGTGGAGCGTGAACGAGCCGGGCTCGACGCCCTTGCGGGAGCCGAAATTCCCGCGGACGTAGAACAGCACTTCGTCGGCCTCGGTGTTGTCGTGCGACCACGGCACCTTGATGGCCTCCGGATGGAGGTCGAGGTAGCGCGGGGCGAAGGTGCAGATGACGTAGCCCTTGATCTCGAAGGTCTGGTGGATGGGCGGCGGCAGGTGGAACGTGCCGGTGATGGGCTCGAAATCGTTCGCGTTGAAGGTGAACGGGTAGAGGTAGCCGTCCCAGCCCACGACGTCGAACGGATGGGCGGCCATGATGTTGCGCGTGAAGCGCGAGCCGCGGTCCTTCACCAGGACCGCGAAGTCGCCGTCCTTGTCCTCCGCGAGGATCTCCGTCGGCGCGTGGAAGTCCCGCTCGCCGTACGGCGCGCCCAGCCGGATCTGGCCCTCGGGGTGGAGGTAGCGCGCGGGCAGGCGCACGGGGTGCGCGGACTCGAGGATGAGGTAGTCCTCCTTCGCCACGTCGTCGGGCACGAGGCGGTAGATGGTGCCGCGGGGGATGACGATGTAGTCGTCCTGCTTGTACCGCAGGCGGCCGAACTGCGACTCGAGCCAGCCGCCGCCGGACCACACGAAGATGACGTCGTCGTTCTGGCCGTTGCGGTAGAAGTCGTACCCGGACTCCATCGTCTTGGCCGGACGGCAGCGCGAGCAGGTGATGTCGGCGTTGAACATCAGCGGCACGCGGCCGGTGTAGGGGTCGCCCGCGCGGGGCAGCGCGGCGGACTTGAGGTGGTGGTGCCGCAGGGGCAGGTGGGCGGCGACCTTGGTCGGCTGCTCGGAGTAGAGCTCCACCTTCTTCACCAGGGTCGGCGGCTTGAGGTGGTAGACGATCGAGTAGGCGCGGTCGAAGCCCTCGGTCGTGATGACGTGCTCGTAGTGGAGGCCCTCGCCCTTGAAGCTCGCCGCGGCGTCGCGGGGGAACTTCATGTGGCGCTTGCGCGGGAGGGAGCCGAGGCGGTGGTAGAAGGGCATGGCTGGAGTAGTGAGTAGCGGGTAGCGTGTAGCGAGTAGGGGGACGGCGACGGGGAGGCAATTCTCGCTCGACCTGCTAGCTACCCGCTACTCGCTACTGCCTCAGAGCGTTCCCCGCCGCATCTGCTCGCGCTCGATGGCCTCGAAGAGGGCGCGGAAGTTGCCCTCGCCGAAGCCCATCGAGGTGCCCTTGCGCTGGATGACCTCGAAGAAGAGGGTCGGGCGGGCGAAGACGCACTTGGTGAAGAGCTGCAGGAGGTAGCCGGTCTCGTTGTCGCGGTCGACGAGGATGCGGAGCTTGCGCAGCTCCTCCTTGTCCTCGTCGATCTTGCCCACGCGCTCCTCGAACTTCTCGTCGTAGTAGCTGTCGGGCACCTCGAGGAAGTCCTGGCCCATGCGCCGCATCTCGTCGATCGTGGCGATGATGTTCGGGGTGAGCAGCGCGATGTGCTGCACGCCGGCGCCGTTGTACTGGTCGAGGAACTCCTGGATCTGCGAGTTCTCCGAGGACGGCTCGTTGATCGGCATCTTGATCCAGCCGTCGGTCGAGCTCACCACCTTCGACATCAGGGCGGAGCGGCCGGTGTTGATGTCGAAGTGCATGAACAGGTCGAGGCCGAAGACCTGCTCGTAGAAGGTGACCCACTCGTCCATCCGCTCCACGTTGGCCACGACGTGGTCGATCATCGCGAAGTTGATGTCGCGGTCGTCGATGCCGCCGGCGACGTTGCGCAGGCCCGGGAGGAAGCCGCCGGTCTGCTTGCGCTCGATGAAGCTGTGGATCGTGTCGCCGTAGGCGGCGATGGCCGCCCCGACGACGAAGTCGTCCTCGAAGAGCCCCTTGGCCGCGTGCGCCCCGCGGCGCTGCGCCTCGGCGAACGCGTGCCGGGCGTCCTTCACGCGGAAGGCGACGTCGCGCACGCCGCACCCGTGCTTCTCGAGGTGGGCCCGGACGGCGTCCGCCTCGGGACCGGCGCCCTGCGGCTCGACCACGAGGAAATTCACCCGGCCCTGGCCGACCACGTGGCCCCGGCGCCCGGCGAAGCCGGTCGAGGGGTCGCCGTAGGCGCGCGGCACCATGCCGTACTTGCGGACGAAGAAGTCCCGCCACTGGTCGGCGTCGTCCACCCAGAACTCGATGTGGTCGAATTGCTTCAGGCCGAGCGGATTCGCGGCGGTCTTCCGGTCGACGGGCTTGTCGAAAAAGGTGCGGCTCATGAGGGGGATGAGGAGGAGACGGGGAGGACGGGGACGCCACGGCGCGCGGCGCCGGGCAGGGGCGCGGACTCTAGCCGCGAAGCCCCGGACGGTCCATAGCCCGAACGGAGTAATCCCCTTGCGACCCCCGCGGCGGGAAGCTAGGCACGCCCTCCGCTGAAGAACGCTGAACGCTGAGAGACGAACGACGAAGGTCGAAGGTCGAAGGTCGAAGGTCGAAGGTCGAAGGTCGAAGGACGAAGGACGAAGGACGAACATCGCTCACCCCTCACCCCTCACCCCTCACCCCTCACCC
>CAYWTK010000075.1:0-17555 GCA_964460895.1 uncultured Opitutaceae bacterium | reverse complement strand
CCGCACGAGTTCTCCGGCGGCCAGCGCCAGCGCATCGCCATCGCCCGCGCCCTCGCGCTGGAGCCGCGGCTCGTGATCGCCGACGAGCCGGTGTCGGCGCTCGACGTCTCGATCCAGGCCCAGATCCTCAACCTGCTCGCGCAGCTCGTGCGAGAAATGGGGCTTTCGCTCCTCTTCATCGCCCACGACCTGTCCGTCGTGAAGCACGTCTCCGACCGCGTCGCGGTCATGTACCTCGGCCGCATCGTCGAGCTCGGACGCGCGACCGAGGTGATCGAAAATCCGCGCCATCCCTACACCCGCGCCCTCATCAGCGCCATCCCGACGATCCACGCGTCGGCTCGCGACCGCATCGTGCTTGCCGGCGACCCGCCGTCGCCGCTGAACCCGCCCGAGGGCTGCGCCTTTCATCCCCGCTGTCCGTTCGCGACCGCGGCCTGCCGCACGCAGACTCCGCAGCTCGCGCCGGCCGGGCCGGAGCACACCGCCGCCTGCGTGCGCCTCGAGGAGCTGCCGCCGCCCGCCTCGGAGTGACCGCACCGCCCCGTCGGGGCGAGGCTCCTGACAGGACGTCGTCAAGGTCCGGGAGTAGGATCGACCCATGACCCGCGATCATTCCCCCTCGGACCGGGAGGCGGCGCTGGCGGCGCTCCGCGCCCTGCCGGGCATCGGTTCCAGCCTCGCCCTTGACCTCTACTCGGTCGGCGTCCGGAGCACCGCCGACCTGCGCCGGCGCGATCCCGCGGAGCTCTACGCGCGGCTCGAGCGGACGACGGGGCGACGCCAGGACCCCTGCGTGCTCTACGCGTTCCGCTGCGCCGCCTACGCGGTCCGCGCGGCGCGGCCCGAGCGCCGGTTGCTGGATTGGTGGGCGTGGCGCGACCTGCACCCCGCGGACGACGGCCGTCCCGTCAGGACGGCGGCAGGCCGACCTGGCGCAGCGCCTCGTAGGTCGCGATGCCGGCCGCGGTCGAGAGGTTGAGCGAGCGGAGCGCCCCGTCGGCGTGCGGGATCTTGAGCCGTCGCTCGTCGCCGAACTCCGCGTGGAGCCACGGCGGCGCGCCCTCGCCCTCGTTGCCCATCACGAGTCCGTCGCCGTCGGCGTACCGGACGTCCCAGAAGCTCCTCGTCGCCAACGCCGTGAAGAGCCACAGCCGGCGCGGGGCCGCCGGGCTGGCCTTGAACGCCTCCCAATTCTCGTGCTGGTGCACGTCGAGCGAGTACCAGTAGTCCATGCCCGCCCGGCGCAGGTGCCGGTCGGTGATGCGGAAGCCCAGCGGATGGATCAGGTGCAGGCGCGACCGCGTGATGGCGCAGAGCCGGCCGACGTTGCCGGTGTTGGGCGCGATCTGGGGCTGGAAGAGCACGAGGTGGAGCATGGGGCCGGAAAAGGCTGGTCACCCCCGCGCCGCTCTTCCATCCCATTGTGCTCCCGGCCCGGGCCACGCCGCCCCGCACCGCCATGTCCTCCTCCGCCCCACCGCCCGCCCGGTCCGGACCCGAGCGCCCGGCCCGACCGGTCAAGTCGGTCCTGCTCGTCGACGACGAGGAGGGCTACCTCGACCTCCTCGGTCAGCTCCTGGGCGAGCACCTGGCCTGTCCGGTGCACTGCTACGCCCGCTCGACCGAGGCGCTGCGGGCCCTGCCGGCGCTTGACGTCGGGCTGATCGTGACGGACTACCACATGCCGGGGCTCAACGGGCTCGAGTTCCTCCTGGAGGTCCGCAAGACGCACCCCGACCTGCCGGCGATCATGATCACCGCGCACGGCATCGAACTGACGCCGGAGTGGTCCGCCGCCCTGCCGAACCTGCGGACGATCGTGAAGAAGCCCTTCCGCTGGGCGGCGCTGGCCGCCGAGATCTCCCGCCACTGGCCGGAATCCCGCCCGCCGTTCCCCCCTCCGGCCTGACCGCCGGCCGTCAGCGGCGCACGACCCGCACCTGCAGGCCGCGGTTGTCCGCGTGCAGGAGGAACTCGCGCGACCGCACCCCCGCCGACGCGAAGGCGCGCACCATGGCGCGGGCCACGGCGCGGGCCTGGCGGGGACGGGCGACGCAGAGCACGCTGGATCCGCTCCCACTGAGCCAGCCCGTCAGGCCGCCCGCGGCGACGCCCGCCTGGATCGCGTCCCGCGCGCCCGGGATGAGCGGCAGCCGGTAGGGCTCGTGCATGAAGTCCGCCACCGCGTGGGGCAGCCGGTCGTAGTCCCCCGTCAGGAGGACCGCCGTCAGGTAGCTCGCGCTGTTGATGCTGCGCACCGCGTCGAAGTACGGCACCTCCTTCGGCAGGATGCCGCGCGCCTTGCGCGTCTCCAGCTCCTGCGTCGGGGCGACGACCACGAACGCGAGGTCGCGCCCCAGCTCCTTGCGCACCACGCCGGTCAGCACGCCGCGCTGGGGGTCCATGCGGCCGACGCAGAAGCCGCCGAGGACGGCGGGCGCGGCGTTGTCGGGATGGCCCTCGAGCTTGGTCACGAGCTCCGCGAGGTCGTGGCGGTCGAGGCCGGCCCCGCTCAGCGCGTTGAGGCCGGCGACGACGCCGGCGCGGAGGGTGACGCTGGAGCCGAGGCCGCGCGACATCGGGACGTCGCCCGTGAGGCGGAAGGAGAAGCCGAACTCCGGCACCGCCGCCCGCGCGAAGAACCAGCTCGCGGCCTCGGCCGCCATGTCGAGACCCGCGCGCGCCGCCGGCTCGGCCGGGTGCGCCCCCGGCTCGCGGCGGCGGACGAGGTGCACCGTGTTGTGGACCGAGAGCGCGAGCCCGAGCGTGTCGAATCCGGCCCCGAGGTTCGAGGTGCTGCCGGGCACGCGCACGGCGACGGCGGACGGGAGGCGGGAGGCGGGACGGCGGGATTTCATCGGGAATTCAGCGGGGGCGGATCGCGCGCCGGGCCTCGAGGTCCTGCTCGCGCTTCTTGAGGTCCTCGCGCTTGTCGAACTGCTTCTTACCGCTGGCCGTGGCAATCTCGACCTTCACCAGCGCCTCCTTGAAGTACATGCGGAGGGCGACGATCGACCGTCCGCCGGTCTCCACGGCCTGCAGGAGCTTGCGGATCTCGTTGGCCTTGAGGAGCAGCTTGCGCGGGCGCCGCGGGGCATGCTGGGAAAGGCCGCCGTGCGAGTACTCCTCGATGTACGCGCCGTGGAGCCAGACCTCGCCCTTCTCGATCCGGCAGAACGCGTCGCTCAGCTGCGCCTTGCCCGCGCGGATCGACTTCACCTCGGTGCCGACCAGCTTGATGCCGGCCTCGAACTTGTCGTGCACGAAGTAGTCCCGCAGCGCCTTGGGATTGCGCATCTCGGTGTAGCGGGCGGGGTCGTGGGGCTTCGCGGCCATCGGCGAGGGACGAATCAGCCCGGCCCGGGCGCCTCCCGCAAACAAAAGAAGCGCGGCCGCCGGCCGCGCTTCGTCCTAAACGGGCTGCACCCGGATCAGGCGTGCGTGATCTCGTAGCTGATCTTGCCCTCGATGACCTCGCGCAGGGCGATGTCCTCGGGGCTCAGCTTTTCGAGCGACTCCACGAGGGGACGGCTGCCGCGGCGGAGCTGCTTCACGCGGCGGGAAACCACGTTGATCAGCACGTTCGGGTCCTGGATGACCTTTTGGGCTTCCTTGATGTATTCGTCTCTCATGGTGGTTGGCGGGAAGCGGAAAGGCGTACGCCCGGCCGGAGGGGGGTCAAGGGCGAAATCCAGCCCGGCCCGGCCACCGGGCCCGGCGGGAGAAGGCGTTGCGCCCCGGCGGCGACCCGGCCATCCTGCCGGCATGATCATCGCGTGGACGACCGTGGAGAAGGAGGAGGACGCCCGCCGCCTCGCCCGGGGCGCCGTCGAACGCCGGCTGGCGGTGTGCGCGCAGGTGGACGGGCCGGTGGAATCGCACTACCCGTGGCAGGGGCGGATCGAGTCGGCCCGCGAGTACCGGCTCTGGTTCAAGTGCCTTCCGGCCAACGCCTCGGCCCTCGGCCTCTGGGTGCAGGCCAACCACCCCTACGAGGTCCCGCAATGGATCGAGGTCAGCGCCGAGACGGTGGGGGAAAAGTACTTGTCATGGGCAATCGCGAACTCTACACCCCCGCCCTTTCCCAGTCCGAATCCTTCCTAGAACCGACTCCCACCATGTCCCAGCACAACAGCCTCAAGTCCTCCGGCGGCCTCGTCGTGAAGCGCAACGTCCTCAAGCGCTTCGAGCGCGTCGCCCTCCTCAAGAAGCGCGGCCAGTGGAAGGAAGGCGACCGCGTGCAGGGCCTCCGCAAGACGAAGCCGGACGTCTGATCCCGGCCTCCATCGTCCTCCGGGCAGGGTCGCGCGCGAACCTGCCCTTTTTGTTTTCCGGACCGCGCTCCCCGTGATCGAGCTGCTCGAGAGGCTGGCCGACTTCATCCTGCACATCGACCGCCACCTGGCGGAGATCATCGCGGCGTACGGCCTCGGGACCTACGCGGTCCTGTTCGCGATCATCTTCGTCGAGACGGGGCTGGTGGTGATGCCCTTCCTGCCGGGCGACTCCCTTCTCTTCGCGGCCGGCGCCTTCTGCGCGAAGCCCGAGACCGGACTCAACGTGCACCTGATGGCGGCGCTCCTCGTCGTGGCCGCGGTCCTGGGCGACACGGTCAACTACTGGGTCGGGGCCAGGGTCGGCCCGGCCGTCTTCAAGCGGGAGGATTCCGTCTGGCTCCGCCGCAGGCACCTCGACCGCGCCCACGAGTTCTTCGAGCGGTACGGCGGCCGCGCGGTGATCCTGGCGCGCTTCGTCCCGATCGTCCGGACCTTCGTGCCCTTCGTCGCGGGCGTGGGGCGCATGACCTACGCGCGCTTCCTCGCCTACAACGTCATCGGCGGAGTCGTCTGGATCACCTTCTTCACCTACGCCGGCCACCTCTTCGGCAACCAGCCGTTCGTCCAACGGAACTTCAAGCTCGTCATCGCCGCCATCATCGTCCTCTCCGTCGTCCCGATCGTGCTCGAGGTGGTGCGGGAACGGCGGCGGCGCGGCCGCGAAACGGCTTGAATTGGTCCGCGCGCCTCCGAATGCTGCGCGCCGGTTTCCTGCGAGTGTAGCACAATGGATAGTGTAGTGGCCTCCGAAGCCATTGATCCGGGTTCGACTCCCGGCACTCGCACCACCCTTGGCCGGCAGCCGGACGGTCAGCCCCGCGCCACGGGCGCGTAGGCGATCTCGGGCAGGGTGTTGCGCTCGACCTCGCCGAGGGTCGTCCAGCCCAAGAGGGCCTTCTTCAGCGCGTCGTAGCGCATGGGCCGGAATCCCGTCCGCTCAGCCTCGGCCCGCAGTTCGGCCGGCGCCGCCCGGGCGACGATGAGGTCCCGCATCGTCTCCGAGACCTCGAGCATCTCGTGCACGCCCACGCGTCCGAGGAAGCCGGTGTCGTGGCACTGGTAGCAGCCGCGTCCGCGATGGAGCATGACGGGGACGGCGCCCGGGTTGTGGAAGTAGGGCGCGAGCTCCTCGGGCCGGGCCTCGTACGCCTCCTTGCAGGCCGGACAGATGCGGCGCACGAGGCGCTGCGAGAGCACGCCCACGATGGTCGGTCCGACCACGTGAGGCTCGACGCCCAGCTCGACGAGCCGCGTGATGGCCTGGAGCGAATCGTTCGTGTGCAGCGAGCTGAGCACCAGGTGGCCCGTCATCGCCGCTTCGGCGGCGATGACCGCCGTCTCCCGGTCGCGGATCTCGCCGACGAGCACGACGTCGGGATCCTGCCGGAGCACGCCGCGCAGGATCTGCGCGAACTTCAGCCCGGCGGCGTTGTTGACCTGATGCTGCACCGCGCCCGCGAGGCGGATCTCCACCGGATCCTCGATGGTGACGATGTTCAGGTCCGGCCGGTTGATCTCCCCGAGGCAGGAATAGAGCGTGGTGGTCTTGCCGCTGCCCGTCGGGCCGCAGACGAAGATGATCCCGTTGGGGCGCAGCACCGCCCGCCGCAGCGCCTGCCGGGTGGAGTCGCTCAGGCCCAAGGCCCCGAGGCGCGGCATGGCCCGGTCGCCCGACGAGCCGAGCAGGCGGAGCACCGCCTTCTCGCCGTACAGGCTCGGCATCGTGGAGGCGCGGAACGCGGGACGTCGGCCGCCGAAGTCGATCTCGAAGGCGCCGTCCTGCGGCAGGCGGCGCTGCGACACGTCGAGGTCGCACAGCACCTTCAGGCGGACGACCAGCGCATCGTGCACCACGCGCGGGAGGCTGAGCACCGGGGTCATGTCCCCGTCGATGCGCATGCGCACCTGGCAGTCGTCGCTTCCGGCCTCGAGGTGGATGTCGGACGCGCGCCGGCGGATGGCGGTCAGGATGATGCTGTTGAAGAGCGCGACGAACGCCTCGCCCTGGAGGAATTCCTCCACGTCCGCGGCGGTGCGGATCTCGCGGCTGCCCTCGAGGCTGGGCAGCGAGTCGACCACGCGGTCGAGCGACCCTTGCAGCTCGTCGCGCGCGGCGAAATGGAGCTGGAGGATGGCGTCGATCTCGTCCGGGTGCGCGAAGACCGGGCTCACCTCCTTGCCCAGCAGCTTGGCGAGCGAGGCCACCAGCTTCTCGTTCGTCGGCTCGACGAGCGCGACCGTGGCGGTGTTGCCGAGGGTGCTGAGGACCACCGCGCGGGCGCGGCGGGCGACGTCGGCCGGCAGCTGCGCGCCCTCGACGGCGGGCAGCTCGACGTTGAACGGGTTGACGTGGGCGACACCGAGGCAATCGGCCCACAGCTGGCAGAGCCGCCGGTGCGAGACCAGCGACCGCTCCGCCAGCACCTTCATCAGGGGGAACGGATCGCCCGGATGCCTCTCCACGGTCTCGTCGATGAGGCGCCGCTGCTCGGGGACGACCCGACGCAGCCCGTCCGCGAACTGCTCGAACGCGCCCATCAGGAGGTCACGTTGCGGCGCGGCTTCTTGCGGAAGCGCGCCGAGATCTCGCTCTGCTTCAGCAGGCGCTGGGAGCCGATCTCGGGACTGAAGTCGGCCTTCACCTCCTGCTGCATCGCCGCCAGGTCGTAGCGGACGATGAAGTCCGCGAGCGACTTGGGGCGGGGACCGCGTTGCGTGCTCATGCGTTGGCCGGCGGCGGGCCGAGCAATTCGCCCAGCATGTCCTCCAGCTCCTGCGCGAGCTGCTGCGCCGGCACGTCCTTGCGGATGAAATACGAGGCGCCCTCCTCGACGCACTTCTCGACCAGCATCTCGTCGGCGATCGAGGTCAGCATGATGATCGGCACGTCGCCCGATACTTGGCGCAGGGCGTGGAGCGTCTCGATGCCGTCCATGCGCGGCATGTTGATGTCGAGGACGACCAGGTCCGGACGGACCGTTCCGAAGAGGCCGACGGCCTCCTGCCCGTCCCTCGCCTCCACCACGGTCGCGCCGGCGCGGCGATTCTGCAGGAGCTTCCCGACGAACCGCCGGAAGTACGCCTCGTCGTCGACCAGCAGGAAGGTGGGAGGCCGATCGTTCATCGGGGGACCCCAGCTAATCCCGCCGAGGCCCCCGGGCCAAGCCCCGTTCTTCGCGCCCGGCGATCAGTCCGCGCGCTTGCCGCGCCATTAGATGTGGATCGCCTCGTTGGTCGTGGCCGCCGCCGCCTCGCCCAGCGCCTCCGACAGGGTCGGGTGCGCGTGGATGGTGTGGTGGATGTCCTCCACCGTGGCCTCGAGGTTCATGGCGAGGCCGTACTCGGCGATCAGCTCGGTGGCCTCGCTGCCGAGGATGTGGACGCCGAGGATCTCGCCGGTCTGGGCGTCGCTCAGGACCTTGACGAAGCCCTCGGAATCGCCCGCCGCCACGGCCTTGCCGACGGCGGTGAACGGGAACTTGCCGACCTTGTAGGCCAGCCCCTTCTCCTTGCAGGCCTTCTCGGTCAGGCCGGTGCTGGCGACCTGCGGCTGGCAGTAGGTGCAGCCGGGGAACTTGTCCACCTGCTTGGGCTTGCTGTGGCCGAAGATGCCGTTGACCGCGTTGACCGCGCGGAAGGTCGCGACGTGCGCCAGCCAAGGCGGACCCTGGATGTCGCCGGCGGCGTAGATGCCGGGGACGCTCGTCTGGTAGTTGGCGTCCACCTTCACGAAGCCGCGGTCGGTCTCGACCTTCACCTTCGCGGAGAACAGCCCGTCGATGGCGGAGACGATGCCGATGGCGACGAGGACGGTCTCGGCCTCGACGGCGGTCTTCGCGCCGTCCTTGACCAGGTCGAGCTGCACCGACTTCTCGCCGACGCGGATGTTCTCGCACTTGGTGCCCGTGTGGATGGTCATCCCCTGCTTGGCGAAGCTGCGCTCCAGCGTGCGGGCGATCTCCTCGTCCTCGACCGGCAGGATCTGCGGCAGCATCTCGACCAGCGTGACCTTCGAGCCGAAGGCGTTGAAGAAATAGGCGAACTCCACGCCGATGGCGCCGGCGCCGATGATGACGATGGACTTGGGCAGCTCCTTGGCGGCGAGCGCCTCGCGGGAGGTCATGACGCGCACGCCGTCGACGGGCAGGCCCGGCAGCGCGCGGGGCTTCTGGCCGGTGGCGAGGAGGATGTTCTTCGTCCGGAAGAACTTCCCCTTGTGCTCGCCCTCGACGATCTCGACCATGCCGGGAATCGTCACCTGGCCGCGGCCGACGAAGTAATCGACCTTGTTCTTGCGGAAGAGGAACTCGATGCCCTTGGCCATCTGCGCGGAGACGCCGCGGGAGCGCTCGACGACCTTGCGGAAATCGAAGCCGACGCCCTGCACGGTGAGGCCGTAGCTCTCGGCCTTCTGGAAGGTGCGATAGAGCTCCGCGCTCTTCAGCAACGCCTTGGTCGGGATGCAGCCCCAGTTGAGGCAGGTGCCGCCCGCGCGCTCGAGCTCGATGCAGGCCACCTTCTTGCCGAGCTGCCCCGCGCGGATCGCGGCGGCGTAGCCGGCGGGACCGCCGCCGATGACGACCAGGTCGTAGATTGCGTCTGACATAGGGCGCCGAACGTCGCCCCCACCCCCCGCCCGGTCAAACGGATTCTCCGTCCGTTCCGGGGGCCGCGCGTTCAGACGTCGATCACGTCGTCGTCGCGCCCCTTCCGCGGCGGCGGCGGCGGGCGGGCGGAGTCGCGGAGGAGCTTGGTCACGGCGAGGTTGACCAGGCTCACCACCAGCGCGCCGAGCAGGGCGGAGCCGAAGCCGGCGACGTGGAAGCCGTCGAGCAGCCAGCCGACGAAGAGGAGCAGCAGGGCGTTGATCAGCCAGACGCCGAGCCCGAGGGTGAGGACGATGAAGGGCAGCGTGAAGAGGACGAGCAGCGGCTTGAGGACGGCGTTGGCGACGCTGAGCAGCAGCACGACCAGCACGAGCGTGCCGCCGGAGTCGTAGGAGATTCCCGGCACGACCGGCGCCGCCAGGCCGACGCCCAGCGCGAGCACCAGCCAGCGCACGAGCAGGTTGACGAGCGGGGAGTTCACCGGATGATGGTCCGACCCCGCCTCCGCGCGGAGCAATGAAAATCCTGATCGTCCAAGACTACCTCCGCAGCGGCGGGACCGAGCGTCACGCCGTCTTCCTCGGCGCCGCCGCCGCCCGGGCCGGGCACGAGGTCACGCTGCTCACCTTCCGCCCGCGCGGGGCGCTCGGGGACGACGCCGAGAACCAGCCGTTCGCCTTCAAGTCCCTGCAGCCCTTCGACCTCCGCCTCGACTGGTTCGCGCCGGGCCTGCTCCGCGCCGCCGCCGAGGCCGCCCCCGACCTCGTGCTCTGCATGGGCCGCATGGCGAACTGCTACGCCGGCTTCATCCAGGCCCGCCTGCCCCACGCGGCCGTCGTCTGCACGATGCGCACGGGCAAGTCCCTGCCCTACCTCTTCCGCCGCTCGCTCCGCCGCTGCCGGCACATCGTCGCCAACAGCCATGTGGCCAAGCGCGTGCTGACCGACGAGCACGACCTGCCGGCGTCCAAGGTCACGGTCATCCACAACCCCGTCCTCCGCTCCCACGACGCCGACGGCCCGCGCAACAACGCGCTCCGCCGCTACCACGGCGCGAATCCGAGCACGGTCGTGCTGCTCAACGTGGCGATGTTCCGCCCGGAGAAGAACCAGCGCGAGCTGATCGAGGTCTGCGCCAAGCTCCCCGGCTACCTCGACTGGCAGCTCTGGCTCGCCGGCGAGGGCCCGGCCCGCCGCGGCTGCGAGCGCCTGGCCCACGACCTCGGGCTCGGCGGACGGGTCCGCTTCCTCGGCTACCAGCCCGAGCCGACGCCGCTCTACCTCGCATCCGACCTCGCCGTCCTCGCCTCGCAGAGCGAATCCCTCTCGAACTTCCTCATCGAGTCCCAACTCCACGGCCTGCCCGCCGTCGCCTACGACATCGTCGGCGTGGGCGAGTGCTTCCTCCCCGGCCAGTCCGGCCTCCTCCTGCGCAACCGCGACCAGGACGGCTTCGTCGCCGCCCTCGACCGCCTCATCCGCGAGCCCGGCCTGCGCCGACGCTTCGCCGAGGCGGGCCGGCGCCACGCCCGGGAGAACTTCACCGCCGAGCAGCAGGTCCGCGCCCACCTCGCGCTCTTCGGGGAGCTGGTGAAGGTCTGAGCCGGTTGCGGCTTGGGTTGAGGCCGACGTGGTGTGCGCGGGCGGATCTTGAGTCCGGCGGCGACGGAGCAGGGCCGCTGCCTCGCCCGACCGTTCTCTTGGCCACGGATTTCACGGATGGAGAGGGATGGGCCCTTCGAACCCGTGCTAACCCTGGGAGAAGGAAGCGGCGAGTGCCGGACGGACCCTCGGATTCCGCCCGGCCGGCGACCACCCACTTCACGCGGACCCCCGCGCGCCGCAGACGGCATGAGCAGCCGGGCCTGCTGACCACCCCTTGTCAGGAGACCGCGCCCGCCGCGCGCGGCGGTTTGCGTTCGGCCGCGGCCTGCCCATTCGTCAGCGCAGTGCCTTCCCCCGCGACCGACTCCATCCGCCTGCGCGGCGTCCGCCAGAACAACCTCAAGGGCTTCGACCTCGACCTGCCCCTCGGGCGCTACATCGTCGTCACCGGCCCGAGCGGCGCGGGCAAGTCCTCGCTGGTCTTCGACACGCTCCACGCGGAGGGGCAGCGCCGGTACGTGGAGACGTTCTCCGCCTACACCCGGCAGTTCCTCGACCTGCTCGACAAGCCGAAGGTCGACTCGGTCGAGAACATCCGCCCGTCCATCGCCATCGAGCAGACCAACACCGTCCGCACCTCGCGCTCGACGGTGGGGACGATGACGGAGCTGACCGACTACGCGAAGGTCTGGTTCGCGCACGCGGCGGAGTGCTTCGACCCGGAGACGGGCGAGAAGGTCGAGGACGACACGCCGGCCACGATCTGGGAGAAGTCCCACGCCGCGCAGCCCGGCGCCACGGTGCTCGTCGCCTTCCGCGTCGCCAAGCCCGCCAACCTCGCCTGGCCCGAGGTGCTCGCCCCGCTCACGGGCCAGGGCTACGCGCGCGCGCTCGCGCCCGCGGCCGACGGCGCGCGCCGCCTCGCGCTCCTCGACGACCTGCTCGCCGACCCCGCGGCGCTCGGCGCGGCGGACGGGCTCGTCGTGGTGCAGGACCGCCTGCGGCTGGTCGCCGAGAACCGCGGCCGCTTCCTCGAGGCGGCCGGCGCCGCCCTGCATTTCGGGCGGGGCGAGGTGCGGCTTTTCCGGATGGACGACGCGCTCACGCCCGCCGGGCACTACTCGCGCGGGCTGCACTCGCCGCGCACGGGGCGCACCTTCCGGCCGGCGACGCCCGGCCTGTTCTCGTTCAACTCCCCGCTGGGCGCCTGCCCGCGCTGCCGGGGCTTCGGGCGGATCATCGACATCGACTATCGTCTCGCCATCCCCGACTGGTCGCTCTCCATCGACGACGGCGCCATCAAGCCGTGGGAGGGCGAGGTCTACGGGGAGTCGAAGCGCGACCTGCTACGCTTCACCCGCAAGCTCGGGCTGCCCACCGACGTGCCCTTCTCCGCGCTGACTGACGAGCAGCGGGCGTTCGTCATCGACGGTTCGCCCGGCTACGACGGCGAGACGCGCGCCTGGCCGCAGTACTGGTACGGGCTGAAGGGATTCTTCCGCTACCTCGAGAAGACGACGTACAAGATGCACGTCCGCGTCTTCCTCTCGCGCTACCGGGCCTACAACGAGTGCCCCGACTGCCGCGGCGCCCGCCTGCAGCCGGAGGCGCTCTGCTGGCGCTGGCGGGGCCGCGCGCTGCCCGACCTCTACCGCCTGCCGGTCTCCGATTTGCTCGCCCTGCTGCAGGACGCCCGCCCGCGGGAGGACCAGGGCACCGGCGCCCACAGCGCGGCGCTCGCGTACGACTCGATGCGGACCCGCCTCCGCTATCTCGAGCAGGTCGGACTCGGCTACCTCACGCTCGACCGCTCGTCGCGCACGCTCTCGGGCGGCGAGGTCGAGCGCGTCAACCTCACCTCCTGCCTCGGCACGTCCCTCGTGGACACGCTGTTCGTCCTCGACGAACCGTCCGTCGGCCTGCACCCGCGCGACGTCGACCGCCTCATCGGCATCATCCGCTCGCTCACCGCCGCCGGCAACACGGTCGTCGTCGTCGAGCACGACGAGGCGATGATCCGCGCCGCCGACCACGTGGTCGAGATCGGGCCCGAGCCCGGCGCGGGCGGCGGCCAGGTGGTGTTCCAGGGCCCGGTGTCCGCGCTGCTGCGCTCCGGGGCGAGCCTGACGGGCCGCTACCTCTCCGGACGCGAGCGCATCGCCCCGCCGGAGCGGCGGCGGCCGGTGGACGCGGCGGACTGGCTCGAGTTCCACGACGTCGCCAAGCACAACGTCACGCGGCTGAGCTTCCGCCTCCCCCTGCGCCGCCTCGTCTGCCTCTCGGGCGTCTCGGGCTCGGGCAAGTCCACCCTGCTCGACAACGTCATCCACCAGGGCCTGCTCGCCCAACGCGGCCAGCTGGCGGAGGACCCCGCGACCATCGGACGCATCGTCGGCGACCCGGGCTTCTCCGAGGTCGTCCTCGTGGACCAGTCCCCGCTCAGCCGCACCCCGCGCTCGAATCCGGCCCTGTACTGCGAGGCCTGGGACGCGATCCGCGAACTCTACGCGCAGACGCCGGAGGCGCAGGCCGCGGGCTTCAGCGCGTCGAGCTTCTCCTTCAACGGCGGCGACGGCCGCTGCGACCACTGCCAGGGGCTCGGCAGCGAGCGGGTGGAGATGCAGTTCCTGTCGGACGTATTCGTCCCCTGCGCCACGTGCGGCGGTCGGCGGTTCAAGCCCGAGGTGCTCGCCATCCGCTGGAACGGCCGCTCGGTGGACGAGCTGCTCGGCACCACCGTGACGGAGTCGCTCGCGCTCTTCGCCGGCCAGCCGGCGGTGCGCGCCCGGCTCGCGGCGCTCGACGCGGTCGGGCTCGGCTACCTCGCACTCGGCCAGCCGCTCAACACGCTCTCCGGCGGCGAGTCGCAGCGCCTCAAGCTCGTGCGCTACCTCGGCGGCTACGCGGGACCGGCGGCCGCGGCCGACGCGGCGGCCGGGGCGCTGCTCCTGCTCGACGAGCCCACGACCGGCCTGCATCGCCACGACGTGAAGCGCCTGCTCGGCGTGCTCCAGGCGATCGTGGACCGCGGCCACAGCGTGGTCGTGATCGAGCACAACCTCGACGTGCTCAAGTCCGCCGACTGGCTCCTTGAGATCGGCCCCGAGGCCGGCGCCGCCGGCGGCCGGGTCGTGGCGGAGGGTCCGCCCGAGGCGGTCGCCCGCACCGCCGCCGCCACGGCGCCGTTCCTGCGCGCGGCGCTGGCGGACGAGGGCGGGTCCCGCGCGGAGGAGCCGGCCGCGGCCTACGAGGCGCCGCCGTCCGCCCGTCCGTCCGCGCTCCGCGTCGTCGGCGCGCGGGAGAACAACCTCAAGGACATCTCGCTCGAGATCCCGCACCGGCAGCTGTCCGTCGTCACCGGCGTCTCGGGCTCGGGCAAGTCCACCCTCGCCTTCGACATCATCTTCGCGGAGGGCCAGCGGCGCTTCATGGAGTCGATGTCGCCCTACGCGCGGCAGTTCGTCGAGCAGCTGCCCCGCCCCGACCTCGACCGCCTCACCGGCATCCCGCCGACCGTGGCCATCGAGCAGCGCGTGACCCGCGGCTCCCGCAAGTCCACCGTGGCGACGATCACCGAGGTCGCGCAGTACCTGCGCCTGCTCTACGCGCGCCTCGGCGTCCAGCACCACCCGGAGACCGGCCGTCCGGTCACGCCGCTGCCGGCGTCCCGCCTGCGCGCCCTCCTCGCCCGCCACCTCGAGGCGCCCGCCGCCCGGCGGGCCCGCCACCTCTACCTGTGCGCCCCGCTCATCCGCGGCCGCAAGGGCCACCACGAGCCGATCGCGCGCTGGATCGGCCGGCAGGGATTCGCGCTGATGCGCGTCGACGGACGCCTCATCCGCGTGGACACCTTCTCCCGCCTCGACCGCTACAAGGAGCACGACATCGAGGTGGTCGTCGCCGACCTCAAGGCGCCGCCGGCGCCGGCCGACGCCCCGGCCGCGGGGCGCCGCCCCCGCGACCCGATCGGCGCCGCGCTCGACCGCGCCCTCGAGCTCGGCCGCGGCGCCTGCTTCCTGCTCACGCCCGACGGGAAGACGCTGGCGTGGTTCTCGACCACGCGCACGGACGCCGTCACCGGCGAGTCGTTCCCCGAGCTCGACCCGAAGCACTTCTCCTTCAACTCGCCCAAGGGCTGGTGCCCCGCCTGCCGCGGGCACGGCCGTCTCTACTCCTGGCTGCGGGAGGCGGAGGACGAGGACAAGGAGGAGATGTCGGCCGAGGTCGCCGACGCGCTCCGCCACGTCGACCCCGACGACCCGGCGGGCGACGGCGGGGTCTGCCCGACCTGCCGCGGCGAGCGCCTGAACCGCGTGGCCCGCGCCGTGCGCCTGCCGCTCCGCGCCGGCAAGACCGGCGCGCCCCGCAGCCTGTCGCTGCCCGAGCTGCTGCGCCTCACGCCGGACGCGCTGCTGGCCGCGCTGCGCCGGCTCGAGCTCGACGACCGCGGCCGCGCCGTCGGCCGCGACGTCCTCCCGCAGATCGAGGAGCGCCTGCGCTTCCTCGGGCAGGTCGGCCTCGATTACCTCTCGCTCGACCGGCCGACCGAGACCCTGTCCGGCGGCGAGGCCCAGCGCATCCGCCTCGCGGCCCAGCTGGGCTCCAACCTCTCGGGCGTCCTCTACGTGCTCGACGAGCCCTCCATCGGCCTGCACGCGCGCGACAACGACCGACTCATCGCGACGCTCGAGGCCCTGCGCGAGAAGGGCAACACGGTGCTGGTGGTCGAGCACGACGACGTCCTGATGGAGCGGGCCGACCGCATCATCGACCTCGGCCCCGGCGCGGGCGTCCACGGCGGCACCGTGCTGGCCAACGATACGCCGGCCGCGATCAAGCGGATCCCGTCGTCGCTCACCGGCCTCTACCTCGAGAAGGGCATCCCCCACCCGCTGCGCGGCTCCTACCGCGAGCTGCCCGCCGCCGAGCGCGGCGGGCGGAGCGCCGCGCCGTCCGGCTGGCTGACCCTGCGCGGCATCACCTACCGCAACCTGCGGCAGCAGGACCTCCGGATTCCCCTCGGTCGCCTGACGATGGTCTGCGGCCCGAGCGGCGCGGGCAAATCGACCCTCTTCCGCGACATCCTGCATCCGGCCGTGGCAGCCGCGATCAAGGCCGGGAAGTCCCGGCTCACGGGCCGCGATTTCCTCCGTTTGACTCCGTTCGATGCGGAGGGAATCGCGGCGCCCTCGCCGCGTTCGGCCGTACCGCCCCCCTTCGCGGAGCTGCGCGGCGCACCGGCCTTCAAGGCGGTGATCGAGGTGGACCAGTCGCCCATCGGCAAGACGCCGCGGTCGACCCCGGCGACCTACCTCGGCATCTTCGACCTCATCCGCGCGTTCTTCGCGACCCTGCCCGAGTCCCGCTTGCACGGCCACACCGCCGGGCGGTTCTCCTTCAACACCGCCGGCGGACGCTGCGAGGCCTGCGCCGGCGCGGGCCGGATCCGGCTGGAGATGGCGTTCATGCCCGACTCCTACCAGACCTGCGACGCCTGCGGCGGTTCGCGCTACGGCCCGGAGCTGGCGGACATCGCGTGGAAAGGCCGCACCATCGGGCAGGTGCTGCAGCTGACCTTCGAGGAGGCGGTCGGCTTCTTCGACTTCCACGCCCAGCTCAAGGAGGTCTGCGAGCTGATGGTCGCCTGCGGACTCGGGTACCTCACCCTCGGCCAGAGCTCGCCCACCCTCTCGGGCGGCGAGGCCCAGCGGCTCAAGCTCGTCACCGAGCTCACGACGGGCCTGCGCACGTACCGCGAGCGCTCGCGCGACATCGCGGTGCGCAACCTCTACATCCTCGAGGAGCCGACCATCGGCCTGCACCTGAGCGACTGCGAGAAGCTCATCCGGCTCCTCCACCGGCTGGTGGACCAGGGGCACACCGTCGTCGTGATCGAGCACCACCTCGACCTGCTGGCCGAGGCCGACTGGCTGGTGGAGCTCGGGCCGGGCGGCGGACCGGACGGCGGCGAGATCCTGCACCAGGGTCCGCTGGCCGGCCTCGCCCGCGCGCGGCGCAGCCCGACGCGCCCCTATCTGGCCGCGAAGCTCGCCGGCACGCCGGCGGTCACGGCGCCAGCGCGAGGCTCGGCTCGATCGCGAGCGCGTCCGGCCCGGCGCTGAGCGCGCCCGCCTCGCGCTCGGCCCACGCGGCGAACGCGACCATGCCCGCGTTGTCGCCCGTGTGCTCCGGCCGGGCGCGGAGGAACGGCACGCCGCGGGCGCGGGCGAGGGACTCGACCTGCGCCTGCAGCAGCCGGTTGTTCGCGACGCCGCCGGAGAGCCCCACGCTGCGCCACGGACCCTCGTCGAGCACGAGCCGCAGCTTGCGGACGAGCGCCTCGACCACCGCGGCCTGGTAGCTCGCGCAGAGGTCCGCGCGCCGGCGCTCGACCTCCTCCGCGGGCATCCGCTCCAGCGTGTAGCGCAGGCTGGTCTTCAGGCCCGAGAAGCTGAAGTCCAGCGTCGCGCGCGCGGCCAGCGCCTTGGGGAAGCGGAACGCCGCCGGGTCGCCCCCGCGCGCGAGGCGCTCCACCTGCGGCCCGCCGGGATAGCCCAGGCCGAGCAGCTTGGCCCCCTTGTCGAGCGCCTCGCCGGCGGCGTCGTCGAGCGTGGACGCCAGCAGGCGGATCCGCCGGCCGGACTCGAGCGCGAAGAGGGCGGTGTTGCCGCCGGACACGAGCAGGCCGAGGTGCGGGAGCAGGCCCTCGAAGCGCGCCTCGAACGCGCCCGGATCCTCCGCGTGCAGCGGCAGGAAGGGCGAGAAGGCGTGCGCGCGCAGGTGGTTCACGCCGACGACCGGCGCGCCCCACGCGAGCCCGAGGGCGCGGGCCGAGGCGAGGCCCATCGCGAGGCAGGCGGCGAGGCCCGGGCCGCGGGTGACCGCGACCGCGCCGGCGCGGCCCTCCGGCAGCAGGGGCCGCGCGCGCGCGAGCAGCGGCGCGAGGTGCGCGAGGTGCTCGCGGCTCGCGAGGTCGGGCACGACCCCGCCGTAGCCCTCGTGG
>CAYWTK010000074.1:0-18059 GCA_964460895.1 uncultured Opitutaceae bacterium | reverse complement strand
GCGTCGTGCCCATGCTGCACCAGGACCTCGGCCGCACCGGCGTGCCGCTCTGGGGCTACTTCGCCCAGATCAGCGACTCGACCACCAGCTACGGCAGCTACTCCGGCGCCGTCCCCAACGAGAAGATCACCTGGGGCAAGCTCGGCGAGAGGACCCCGAAGTTCATCGTCGAATCCGACGCCACCATCGTCGCGCCGCTCATCTTCGCGTGGGTGCTGGGGCAGTGAGGCTGTCCCAAGGCTGAGCGCGGAACGCGGAGAGCTGAGCGCCGAGAGCATCTCGCCATGCCCGAGGCCTCGTCGCGTTTCCGGTTCCTTCGGCTCGATGTCTGGCAGGAGGCCCGCGTCCTGTACCGCCAAGTCTCGGGCCTGACGCGGAGATTTCCCCGCGAGGAGGCGTTCGGCCTGACATCCCAGATGCGACGCGCGGCGCGCTCGGTGGCGGCCAACTTAGCGGAGGGTAGCGGACGCAACTCGGACGCGGACTTCGCGCAGTTCGTCGAGATCGCGTACGGTTCGGCGATGGAGGTGGCCTCGGACTCCTATCTCGCGCTCGACGAGCGCTACATCGACGTCGCCGAGCAGGAGCGGCTACTCGCGCAGGTCGAGAAGGTGGCGTCCAAGGCCTCCGGGCTGTACCGCAAGCTCACGGGTCGGGCTCCTTCCGGCCCTCCGCCCTCCGCCCTCCGCGCTCCGCGGCGGAAAGGCGCCTCATGATCTGGATCTACCGGGCGCTTTTCCTGCCCGCCCTCCTCCTCGCCTCCCCCTACTACCTGTGGCGGATGCGGCGGCGGGGCGGGTACGCGAGCGGATTCCTGCACCGTTTCGGCGCGGTGCCGGCGCTGCCGCCGCGGCGGGCGGGCGCGCGGCGGGTGTGGCTGCAGGCGGTGAGCGTGGGCGAGATGCTCGCCATCGGGCCGCTGCTCGAGGGGCTGCGGCGCGACGGCACCGAGGTCTACCTCACGACCACGACCAGCACGGGCTACGCCCTCGCGCGGGAAAAGTACGCGGCGCTGGTGGCGGGCATCGGCTACTTCCCGCTCGATTTCTGGGCCTTCAACGCCCGCGCGTGGACGCGCGTGCGGCCGGACCTGTGCGTCCTCATGGAGGGCGAGCGCTGGCCGGAGCACCTCCACGCCGCGCGGAGCCGCGGCGTGCCGGTGCTCTGCGTGAACGCGCGCCTCTCCGACCGCAGCTTCCGCCGCGCCGCGCGGTTCGGGTGGGCGGTGCGCTCGCTCTGGGCCGGCGTGACGCGCTTCCTCTGCGCGGCGAAGCGCGACGAGCAGCGCTTCCGCGCCCTCGGCTTCCCGGCCGCGTCCCTCGGGACGACGGGCAACCTCAAGCTCGACGTCTCCATCCCCCTGCTCGACGCCCCGGCGCGCGCCGCGCTGCGCCGCGAGCTCGGGCTGCCGCCCGACGGCCTGGTGCTGCTCGGCTCGTCCACGTGGGCGGGCGAGGAGGCGGCGCTCGTCTCCGCCCTGCAGGCGGCCCGGCGGCGCGGGCTCGCGGTATCGCTCCTGCTCGTCCCGCGCCACGCCGAGCGGCGCGGCGAGATCGAGACGCTGCTGGCGAAGAGCGGGCTCTCGCACCACCTGCGCTCCACCGGTCCGGCGCCGGGCGTCGTGGACGTCGCGGTCGGCGACACCACGGGGGAGCTGCGGCGCTTCACGCAGCTGGCCGACCTGGTTTTCACCGGCAAGAGCCTCGCGCCGCACGACGGCGGGCAGACGCCGGTGGAGGCCGCGATCCTGGGCAAGCCGGTCCTGCACGGCCCGCGCATGACCAATTTCCGCGACATCGTGCGGTCCCTCACCGACGCGGGCGCCGTGCGCAAGGTGGACACCCACAGCGACCTCGTCGCCGCCGTGGTCGAGCTGCTGGCGGACGACGCCGCGCGCGACCGCCTCGCCGCCGCCGCCCGCGCGTGGAGCGAGGCCAACCGCGGCGCCACCGACCGCACGCTCGCCGCGATCCGGGCGGCGCTGGGGGCGGGGAGCGGTGAGCAGTGAGCGGAGGAAGGCAGCCGATGCCTGGGTAGCCGGCGCTCTCCGAGCGCCGGGGTGGCGGGCTGGGCGATCGCGCAGGGGCGACCTGTCCGCGGAAAGGCCGGGTTACCGTGCGACGGGCTGAGGCAGGGCGGTCCCGTGGCCGCGGGACCATCCCGCCGCGACCGTCGCTGCGGCCCTCGAACGACCCGTCGTCGGAGAGGCCGGGCTGCCCGCGGGGGATTACCCGGCGACGGGGGCCTGGGGCTTGGCGTTGCGGACGGAGTCGGCGACGGTGGTCGGCACGGCCTCGGCCTCGCCGGTGGCCTTGTCGAACCGCATCGAGAGGGTCCGCGAGACGCCGCGCTCCTGCATCGTCACCCCGTAGATCGCGTCGGCGGCGGCGATCGTGCTCTTGTTGTGGGTGATGATGATGAACTGGGAGTCCTTCACGAACTGCTTCAGCAGGTTGGTGAAACGGTGGATGTTCGACTCGTCCAGCGGCGCGTCGAGCTCGTCGAGGAGGCAGAAGGGCGACGGCTTCACCATGTAGAGCGCGAAGAGCAGCGCGACGGCGGTGAGCGTCTTCTGGCCGCCGGAGAGCAGGGTGATGCCCTTGAGCTTGGTGCCCGGGGGCTGGGCCACGATCTCGATGCCGCTCTCGAGGGGGTCGTCGGCGGTGACGAGCTCGATCTCGGCGCGGCCGCCGCCGAAGAGGAGGTTGAAGGTGTAGGCGAAGTTCTTGCGGATCTGCTCGAACGTGACCTTGAACTGCTCGAGCGACGTCTGGTTGATGTCGTCGATCGCCTTCAGCAGCGCGGCCTTGGCGTTGGTCAGGTCGTCGCTCTGGGCCTTGAGGAACTCGAAGCGCTGGCGGAGCTCGGAGTATTCCTCGATGGCGACGAGGTTGACGGCGCCCATCGCGCCGAGGCGCTGGCGGAGGGCGTCCACCTCGGCCTTGACGGCGTCCCAATCCGTGGCGTCGAGCGCGGCGAGGTCGGCCTCGGTCGGCTCGCCCTTGTTCTCCTTCTTCCGGCGGCGGCGTTTCGGGGCCTCGGTCGCGGCCGGGGCGGCGGGGTCGCCCGCGGCGGCGGGCAGCGCGGGCGCCTCGGGAGCGGGGGACTCGTCGTCCTCGTCGAGGTCGAGGTCCTTGAGCCCGGGCGGCTCGTCGTCGGCGTGCCAGAGCAGGCGGCGCCAATCGAGGGTGGCGACGTCGGACTGGAACTCGTGGGTGACCTCCTCGGTCAGGAACTGGACGCGGGCGCGGGTCTCGGCGACCTTGACCTCGGTGCGCCCGAGTTCGGACTGGGCGGACTCGGCCTCCGTGCGGAGGGCGCCGAGCCCGGCCTCGGCCGCGGCGATGGCGGCCTCGGCGGACGCGAGGTCGCGGCGGACCGATTCGACGTTCGCCTGGGCGACGCCGAGCGTGGTCGCGAGCTCGGCCGCCGCGCGGCGCTGGGCCTCGGCCTCGGCCTCGAGGGTGGCGATCTGCTCGGTCCAGGTCTCGATCTCGATCTGCCGCTGGTCGTGGAGGTCGGCGAGCTGGGCGCGGCGCTTCTCCATCTCGGTCAGGCCGCGGTCGAGGACCTCGACCTTCTGGCGGCGCTCGGCCAGCTCGAGGCGGGCCTGGGCGAGGGCCTCCTTCTTGAGGTCGCGCTCGGCGCGGCGGGAGCCGAGGGCCTGCTCGGCGTCGGCGATGCGCTGCTTCTGCGCCTCGACGGCCGCGGCGGCCTCGCCGAGCTGGCCCTGGGCCTTGGCGTGGCGGGCGAGGGCCTCGTCGTGGTCGCGCTTGAGGTTGGCGAGCTCGTTGCCCATCCGCTCGAGGCGGAGGGCCGCCTCGTCGTGCGCGCGCTGGGCGTTCTTCTCCTCGGTGTGGAGGGCGGCGGCGTGCTGGGAGGCGGCGAGGACGTCGCGGCGCTTCTGCTCGAGCGCCTGCTCGGCCTCGGCGAGCGCGGCGGAGAGGCGGTCGATGGCGGCGCGCTGCTCGTCGTGCGCGGCCTGCTCGGCGACGACGGCGCGGCCGGTCTCGCGGAGGTCGACCTCGCGCTGGACGATGCTGTTGGCGGGCTTCTTGTGGTGGCCGCCGTAGATCAGGCCCCGGCGGTCCACGAGGTCGCCCTTCGGCGTCGCGACGAGGAGGAAGGCGAAGTCGGGGTGGGCGTGCCAGTGCGCGAGGAAGGCGTTGAGGTCGTCCGCGAGGTAGCAGGCGGAGAGGAGCGACGCCGCCGGGTGCGCGGGGTCGAGTCCGACCACCGCCTCGGTGGCGGGGCGGAGCCCGGCGGGCAGGTCGGCCGCGGCGACCGCGGCGGGGAAGGGCGCGGGCACGCGGAGGCAGACGCTGCCGACTTTGTCGGCCTCGAGCTGGTCGAGGATGCGGCGGGCGGTGGCGAGGTCGGCCACGGCGATGGCCTCGACGGCGGCGCCGAGGAGGGCCTCGACCGCCTTGGCGTGCTCGGCGCGGACCTCGAGGCCCTGCGTGATGGGCACGACGCGGGCGTCGCCGAGGGTGGCGGCGAAGCGGCCCTGGAGGAGGGCCTTGGCGCCCTCGCCGAATCCCTCCCATTTCTCGTGGAGCTGCTGGAGGAGCTTGAGGCGGGCGGTCTTCTGGGCGAGCGCGCGGTCGATCTCCTGCAGGCGCCGCTGGCCGTCGCGGAAGGCGCGGGTCGCGTCCTGCAGCGCGGCCTGCGCGGCCTGGGCCTCGTTGTTGTGGCGGCTCTGCTCGGCGCGGGCCTCGGCCACGCGCGTCCGCACCTCGGCGAGCGCGGCGGCGGCGGCGGCGACCGCGGCGCGGACCTCCTCGAGGCTGGCGGCGACCTGGTCGTGCTTGTGCTGGCTCGTGCGGGCGTCGACCTCGAGCCCGGAGCTCTCGGTGCGGAGGCGGGCCACGGTGCTCTCGAGCTGGAGGAGGTGGAACTTGTCCTGGCTCAGCTGCTGCTCGGCGCGGGTCAGCTCGCCCTCGAGCACGGCGAGCTCGCGGTTGCGCTCCTGGAAGACGGCGTCGGAGCTGCCGAGGAGCGACAGCTGCATCTGCTTGTCCTGCGCGCCGGTGTCGACCTGCGAGGCCAGCTCGCGCAGCTGCATCTCGAGCTCGCCGAGGTCCTCCTGGCCCGCGGCGAGGCGGTCGGCGAGGCCGGTGCGGCGGACCGTGGCCATGTTGGCGCCGTTCTCGGCCTGCTCGCGCTGCGAGCGCAGGTCGAAGACGGCCTGCTGGGCGTCCTGCACGCGCTGGGTGAGGGCGCTGCGCTCGGCCTTGCGGGCGTCGAGCCCGCGGGTGCGCTCCTCGAGCGCGGCGCGGCGGGCGTCGGCCTCGGCGCGCAGGCCGGCGACGCGGCCGTCGAGCTCGGCGAGGGTCGCGCTGAGGCGGGACCAGTGGAAGCCGGCGTGGGCGAGCGCGAGGTGGCGGAGGCGGAAGCCGAGGCGCTTGTAGCGCATGGCCTTGGCGGCCTGCCGGCGGAGCGAGCCGATCTGGCGGCCGACTTCGGCGATGACGTCGGAGACGCGGGCGAGGTTCTGCTCGGTGAGCGCGAGCTTGTTCATCGCCTCGCGGCGCTGGCTCTTGTAGCGCGTGATGCCGGCGGCCTCCTCGAACACCACGCGGCGCTCCTCGGGCTTCGAGGAGAGGATCTGGTCGATCTGGCCCTGCGCCATGATCGAGTAGCTCGTCCGGCCGACGCCGGTGTCCATGAAGAGCTTGTGGATGTCCTTCAGCCGGCAGGGCTGGCCGTTGAAGAAGTACTCGCTCGAGCCGTCGCGCGACACGCGGCGCATGATCTCGATCTCGTGGAAATCGCTGCCGAGCTGCTTCTCGCACTCGGTGAGGAGGAGGGCGACCTCGCAGAGCTGGGCCGGCTTGCGGGTGTCGGCACCCTCGAAGATCACGTCCTGCATCTTGCCGCCGCGCAGCGCCTTCGCGCTCTGCTCGCCGAGCACCCAGCGGATGGCGTCGGCGATGTTGGACTTTCCGCAGCCGTTGGGCCCGACGATGGCGGTGACGCCGGGTTGGAAATCGAGCCTCGTCTGGTCGGCAAAACTCTTGAAGCCGTTGAGCTTGAGCGCGGAGAGATGCATTAAGCGGAAGGCCGAGAAAAGAGGGCCCGGCGAGGGGCGGGGCAACGGAAAAAACCGCGGGCGGGTGGGCCGTTTTTTCGGAGGACGGGCTTCGGAGGTCGAGGGTCGAGCGTCGAGGGTCGAGCGTCGGGCGGCGGAGGGCGGAGGGCGGGGAGCCCCTGATCCTTCTCTTTCCTCTTTCTCGTTCTCTTTCTCTCGGGGATTGCCGCCCGTTCGACCGGCGTCCGGAGGACGCCGGCTACCCACGCGGCTTCGGCTGGGCCGGGTGCTGCTTGTCCGGCGGACGCCGGCTACCGCTCACCGCTCGCTGCTCACCGCCCACCCGGCGGTCACTCGGCTCGGGCGTACGTGACGCGGCCCTGGGAGCCGACGGAGAGGATGCCGGAGGCGACGAGGTGGTCGAGGACGTCCTGCACGTCGCCGTCGGTCGGGTTCGCGCCGAGGCGGTTGCGGATGAAGCCCTCGAGGCGGGCGCGGGTCGAGGGGCGTCCGCGGGTGGTCGGGTCCAGGAGGATGCGGGCCAGGCGCTCGACCGGCACGGCGCGGGCGGAGCCGCCGCGGCCCGAGCCGTGGCCGGGGGCGCGTCCGGAGGACGGGGCGCGTTCCTCGGCGGCGGGCGCGCGGGAGCGGGAGGCGGGGGCGCGGCGGGTGGCGCCGAGGCAGGGCAGGGAGGCGAAGGCGGGCACCCGGGAGACGTCGATGCCGGCGGACTGCCAGTGGTCGATCATCGGGTCGAAGTCGCGGTCGCGCGAGACGATGGCGAACGTCGCGCCGGCGGCGGCGCGCTCGAGCGTGCGGCCGAGGTAGGACGCGAGCGTGAGGTCGAGCGCGTTGCGGCCCGAGGCGTCGAGGCGCACGGGCAGCACCTGGCCCGAGAAGTTGTGCATCTGCATCGAGAGCTCGGTCGGGATCTTCGACTGCTTGCTGCCGATGAGGAGCGTGACGTGGACGGGGCGGCCCTCGATGAGGTCGAGGTCCACGTCCTGGACGTTCTCGAAGTCGACGAAGACGTAGTGGGCGAAGTCGCCGGGGACGACCCCGGGGGCGTTCGCGCTCTTGCTGCGGAAAAGGCGGAGGAGGCTCATCGCGGGCCTCCGGCGGGCGGGACGGGAACGGGCATGCGGTTCAGAGAATCAGGTCCGGCGGCACGTTGGCGAGCGCATCCTCCATCGTGGTCAGGCCCAGCTTGACCTTGAGCATCGAGTCCTGGTGCATCGTGGACATGCCGTTGCGCATGGCGACGCGCTTGAGCTCGGCGACCTCGGCCTCCTTGTTGATGGCCTCGGTGAGCTCCTCGGAGTTGGTCATGAGCTCGTGGATGCCGACGCGGCCCTTGTAGCCGGTGCCGCCGCAGACGTGGCAGCCGCCGGGGGCGGCCTTGTAGATCTCGGGCGCCTCCTTGAGGTTCAGCGCCTTCGTGATGATGTCGAGTTCGCGGCCCTCGGGCACGTACTTGACCTTGCAGTTCTTGCAGGCGCGGCGGAGGAGGCGCTGGGCGCAGACGCAGACGAGGGAGGCGGAGATGTTGAACACCTCGATGCCCATCTCGCCGAGGCGGGCGACGGTGGAGGGCGCGTCGTTGGTGTGGAGGGTGGAGACGAGAAGGTGGCCGGTGAGCGCGGCCTCGACGGCGATGCCGGCGGTCTCCTCGTCGCGGATCTCGCCGACGAGGATGATGTCGGGGTCCATGCGCAGGTAGCAGCGCAGCGCGCGGGCGAAGGTGAGGCCGATCTGCCGGTTCATCTGCATCTGGTTGATGCCGGGCAGCGTGTACTCGATGGGGTCCTCGGCCGTCTGGATGTTGACGTCGGGCGTGTTCACCTCGCCGAGCGCCGAGTAGAGGGTCATGGACTTGCCGGAGCCGGTCGGGCCGCAGTGCAGGATCATGCCGTAGGGCTGGCGGATGCAGTCGCGGTACTTCTGGAGGTTGGCTTCGGAGAACCCGAGGGCGGGGAGGGGCAGGGTGGACTTCTGCTTGTCGAGGATACGCATGACCACCTTCTCGCCGTGGTTCATGGGCCCGGTGGCGACGCGGAGGTCGATGTCGATGTTCTTCTTCGTGTACTTCTTGAAGACGATGCGTCCGTCCTGCGGCAACCGGCGCTCGGAGATGTCGAGGTTGCACATGATCTTGAGGCGGGCGACCATGGCGCCGACGACCTGCTTGGGGAGGCGGAGCTTCTCGACGCACATGCCGTCGATGCGGTACCGGACCATGAGCTCCTTCTCCTGGGGCTCGATGTGGATGTCGGACGCGCCCGCGATGTAGGCGTCCTCGATGATGCGGTTGACGAGCTGGATGATCGGGGCGGAGTCCTCCTTGTCGAGCTCCTCGGCCTTCACCTCGCCGGAGCCGTCGCCCGAGTAGGCGCCGCCGATGAGGTCGGCCACCTCGGTGATGTCCACGTCGTCCTGCTCGACCTTGGGGCCGGCGCTGGCGGCCTTGGAGTCCTTGAAGTACTTCTTGAGGAGCTCCTCGAGGAGGTTGGCGGGGATGACGCGGACCTCCTCGATGGTGAGCTCGGCCGCCTGCTGGAAGGACTCGCGCTTGGCGTAGTCGAGCGGGTTGGGCATGAGCACGCTCACGCCGTTGTTGCCGATCTTCTTCACCGGGAAGACGGACTCGCGGCGGATGACGGCGTCGCCGATCACCTCGACCAGCTTCTCGTCCACCTCACCCTCGGCCAGCTTGGTCACGAGCGGCATCTCGGTGAAGCGCGAGATGAACTTCGCGGTGTCCTCGGGCCCGAGCTGGAACTTCGGGTCGAGCATGCGCTGGATGAGCGACGAGGAGTACTCGGCCACCTCCATCAGCACGGCGAGGTCCTTCTGGGTGAACTGGCCGCCCGTGCCGGCGGAGGGCTCCTTGTTGAGCACCTGGATCGCGCCGATGACGATGTTGGTCTTGAGCGGGACCGTGAGCATCGAGCGGACCTCGAAGCCGGTGTTCATGTTCTTCAGCGACGCGGCCTCGGGGCCCTTGTTGCTGAAGAAGAGCGGCTCGCCGGACTGGATGACCTTGCCGACGTTGCCCGTGCCCGCGGGGAGCTTGAGGGTGAGCAGCTTCTTCTGCGTCTCCTTGAACTGGATCTCCTTGTCCTTGTCGGAACCCCAGAGGGTGGGGGAGTAGTACACCTGCTTGAAGGCGATCTCGCCGCCCTCGACGAGGTAGAGGGTCATGGACTGCGCCTGGAGGGACTCGACCACCTTGCTGGCGGTGAGCTCGATGACGCTGTTGACGTCCTCGCGGCTCGGCGCGGGCTTCGAGATGATCTTGATCAGGAGCGAGCGGCGGAGGGTGCCCGTGAGGTTGCTGGAGGAAGCCATGGGGGAGGGTCGGGGGAATTCCGGCGGCGGCGGGACGTCGCGACGGCGCGCCGACCGGAGAAATCGCTCTTGCCTGTAGGTCAAAAAAAACGCGTGGTCGAGGGCGAACTTCCCCGCATGTTCGCGTGGCTCAACGACGTCTGGCTCCGGTTCGCGGCGCGCTCCGCCGCGGCCGACGGCGCGCCCGAGGCCGGCGCGCGCGGCGAGCAGGCGGCCGCCGATTTCCTCGTCCGCCGCCACGGCTTCCGCGTCGTCGCCCGCAACTGGCGCAGTCCGCGCGACCGGCGCGACGAGATCGACCTCGTGGCGCGCGACGGCGACGTGCTGGTCTTCGTCGAGGTCAAGGCCCGCGACGCGCGCGCGCTGGTGCGCGGCCACCACGCGGTGGGCGAGCGCAAGAAGCGCGCGCTGCGGCGCGCGGTGCACGCCTACCTCGCGGCGCTGGCCGACCCGCCGCGCACGTTCCGCTTCGACGTGGTCGAGGTCGCGCTGAGCGACCGCCTGCCGGCGCAGTGCCTGCACTTCCCCAACGCGCCGCTCTTCCCCAAGGGCTACCACGTCGCGCGCCAGAGCGGGGGCCTGTGAGCGCCCGCGCGTCATGCGCGACTATTGCCTTGGCCCGCCGGCGCGGCGCGCCGTAGGGTGCGCGCCGCCATGCCCGACCACGACCGGCATCCGTTCCTCCACGGCCTGAGCAAGCACCGGGGCGCCCCGCCGACGGTGGTCGTCATCTTCGGCGCCTCCGGCGACCTGACCGCGCGCAAGCTGGTGCCGGCGATCTACAACCTCGCGCTCGACGGCCTGCTGCCGGCGGACTTCTTCCTCGTGGGCTACGGGCGCAAGCCCGTGCCCGACGACGCCTTCCGCGCCGACGCGGCCGCGGCGCTGCGCGAGTTCTCGCGGCGCGAGCTGCGCGACGACGTCTGGGCGCGCCTCGCGCCGCGCACGTCCTACCTGAGCGGCGGCTACGACGAGCCCGCCGCCTACGTCCGCCTCGCCGAGCGCATCGCCGAGCTGGAGCGGACGATCGGGCAGGACCTGCAGGCGCTCTTCTACGTCTCCACCCCGCCCTCGGTCTTCGCCCCCATCCTCGCCAACCTCGGCGCGAGCGGCCTCGCCGCGCGCCACCGCGGCCGCCCGCACCAGTCGAAGGTCATCATCGAGAAGCCGTTCGGCAAGGACCTCGCCAGCGCCCGCGCGCTCAACGGCGCCGTCGCCGCGGTCTTCGACGAGTCGCAGGTCTTCCGCATCGACCACTACCTCGGCAAGGAGACCGTGCAGGACCTGCTCGTCCAGCGCTTCGCCAACGCGATCTTCGAGCCGCTCTGGAACCGCAACTTCGTCGACCACGTGCAGATCACCGTGGCCGAGGAGGTCGGCGTGGGCGCCCGCGCCGGCTACTACGAGCAGAGCGGCGCGCTGCGCGACATGATCCAGAACCACACGATGCAGCTGCTCGCGCTCACCGCGATGGAGCCGCCCGTGTCGCTCGACGCCGAGTCCATCCGCGACGAGAAGGTGAAGCTCCTGCGCGCCATCCAGCCGCTGCGCCTCGACGGGCCCGACCCCGACGTCGCCCGCGCGCAGTACGCCTCCGGCCTGCTCGGCGGCAAGGCGGCGGCCGGCTACCTGCAGGAGGCCGACGTCGCGGCCGACTCCGCGACCGAGACCTACGCCGCGCTCCGCCTCGACATCAACAACTGGCGCTGGCACGGCGTGCCGTTCTACCTGCGCTCCGGCAAGCGCCTCGCCCGGCGCGTGACCGAGATCGCCGTCCGCTTCAAGCGCGCCCCCGGGTCCCTCTTCGCCGAGTCCGACCGCTTCCAGCTGGCGGCGAACACGCTCGCCTTCCAGATCCAGCCCGACGAGGGCCTGAGCCTCATCCTCAACGCCAAGACGCCCGGCCTCGAGACCCGCACCCAGCCGGTGAAGATGAACTTCCGCTACGCCACGACCTTCGGCTCCAACACGCCCGAGGCCTACGAGCGGCTGGTGCTCGACGCGATGGTCGGCGACGGGACGCTCTTCATCCGCGGCGACGAGACCGAGCGCTCGTGGGAGCTCATGACCCCCGTGCTCGCGCACTGGTCGGACCGGGGCCGCGCCGGGCTCGACACCTACACCGCCGGCTCGTGGGGCCCGAAGTCCGCGGCCGACCTCCTGGCCGCCCGCGGCCACGTCTGGCGCGAGCCGTGAGCGCCGCCCCGAACGCCGAGACGCCCATGAGCCCGCGCGCGCGCGACCCACGCCCGGACACCCCCCGGTCCGCGGCCCCCTCCCGCTGATGTCCGCCCTCTTCGACGCCCTCCCGGGTCACGAGGTGCCGGTCGGCGGCATCGGCGCCGGCTTCAAGCGCCTCTGGGCCGGCACGCCGGCGGAGGAGGGCCGGGCCATGCAGCTCAACCTCGTGCTGCACTTCGGCATGCTCACCGCGCCCGACGACGCCGTGCGGCAGTTCCGCACCACGGTGGAGTTCGCCCACCGCTACCCCTGCCGCGTCGTCGTGCTCTGCCCGGAGCGCGAGCCGCGGGGACAGGACGACTTCCGGGCGAAGATCTACGGCGAGTGCTTCCTCGGGAAGTCCGGCCGCGACACCCGCTGCTGCGAGTTCGTGATCCTCGCCTACCCGGCCGGCTCGCACGACTACCTGCAGAACCAGGTCTCCGTCTGCCTCTCGACCGACCTGCCCATCTACTACTGGGCGCACCGCTTCTCGTCGAACGCCCGGCTCGCCGCCTACCGCTACCTCCTCACGCGCTCGCGGCGCGTGCTCTTCGACTCGGCGGTCGTGCCGCCCGACGCCTTCTCCTTCCCGTGGCCCAACGCGGCGGCCGTGCGCGACCTCGCCTACACCCGCACCCGCCCGCTCCGGCAGGTCATCGGCCAGTTCCTCAGCCGCTACGCGCCGGCCGACATCGTCGCCGGCCTGCGGCGCGTCGAGCTCCGCCACCGCGCCGACCTCGCCGCCGAGGCGGCCGCCATGTCCGGCTGGGTGCGCAAGGGCCTCGCGCGCTGCGGCGCGGACCCGGACCGGATCGCGTTCTCCGTCCAGCCGCTCGACTGCGCGGGATGCTTCGCCCTCGACTTCGGCTACGACGACCCGGCGCGGCGGATCACCTGGTCGGCCGACCTCGCGAGCGGACATTCCGAGTTCGCCGGCGACCTCGGCCACGGCCGCACCACGCTCGCCGCCGTCGCCCGCCTCCTCGAACCCGCCGAGGCGCTGGGCGAGGCGATGTTCAATTAGGCGGACAGGAGCGGGGGGCGGAGTCGGGAATTCAGAATCCAGGAGACAGGAGACAGGATTCAGGAGTCAGGAGTCGGAGCCAGGAGCTAGGAGTCGGGAGCCAGGATCCTGGAGTCAGAATTCAGGAGGTGGGGTCGAGGGGTCGGGAGAGGGCGTCGGGGGTCGGGGGCGCGCCGTCAACCACGGGCTTGCCACGTCTTGGGGCGGACGCGCAGTCTCCGAAGGTCTCATGAAGAAAGCGCTCATCACCGGCATCACGGGCCAAGACGGCTCCTATCTGGCGGAGCTCCTGCTCGCCAAGGGCTATGAGGTCCACGGGGTCATCCGCCGGGCGTCCACGTTCAACACCAGCCGGATCGACCACCTCTACCGCGACCCGCACATCAACGGGGTGAAGCTCTTCCTGCACTACGGCGACCTGGCCGACTCGGTGCAGATGGTGAAGCTCCTCTACAGCCTGCAGCCGGACGAAATCTACAACCTCGCCGCGCAGAGCCACGTGCGCGTCTCCTTCGACATCCCCGAGTACACCGGCGACGTGACCGGCGTGGGCGCGGTGCGCATCCTCGAGGCGATCCGCGAGGCGGGGCTGGTGAAGAAGTGCCGGTTCTACCAGGCGTCCTCCTCCGAGATGTTCGGCAAGGTGCAGGAGGTGCCGCAGGTGGAGACGACGCCCTTCTGGCCGCGCTCGCCCTACGGCTGCGCCAAGATGTACGCGCACTGGCTGACGGTGAACTACCGCGAGAGCTACAACCTCCACGCCTCCTCGGGCATCCTCTTCAACCACGAGAGCCCGCGCCGCGGCGAGACGTTCGTCACGCGCAAGATCACGCGCGCGGCCACGCGCATCAAGCTGGGCCTGCAGGACGCCCTCTACATGGGCAACCTCGACGCCCGGCGCGACTGGGGCTACGCGAAGGAGTACGTCGAGATGATGTGGGTCATGCTGCAGCAGGACCGGCCCGACGACTACGTGGTGGCGACCAACGAGACGCACTCGGTCAAGGAGTTCATCGAGGAGACCTTTGGGCTCCTCGACCTCGACTGGCAGAAGTACGTCAAGTACGACGCGCGCTACGAGCGTCCCGCCGAGGTGGAGCTGCTCATCGGCAATCCCGCCAAGGCGAAGAAGCAGCTCGGCTGGGAGCCCAAGGTCCGGTTCAAGGAGCTCGTGAAGATCATGACCGAGGCGGACCTCGAGCTCGCCAAGCGCGAGGCCCAGATCGCGAACCTGCCCAAGCCGTAGCGGCGCGCGACGCCGGCGCTTGGATCGATCGGCCCGGGCGCCTCGGGTCCCGGGATTCCCGCGCGGGCACCGCGCCCAAGGCCGGACGAAAGGCGCGTCCCGAAGCGGAGGAGTGCGGGCGCACGGCGGGCGGTGCCGAGACTTGCCCGGGGCGGGTGGGGCGCTAGGGTCGGGGCTCGTCCATGCTGCTGAACCGGCACCGCGGCCTTGCGGACCTGCACCACGCCGTCGCGTCCCTCCTCGTCGCGCTGTTCTTCTGGCTGTACGCCGAGCTCACGATCGTGGCGCTGTCCGACTACATGCGCCTCACCCGCGAGGTGGCGCTGCTGCCGTACTTCCTGAGCGTGGTGATCGGGCTGCTCTTCGGCTGGAAGCCGCTGTCGCGCCGCGGGTGGCGGCTGACCGTGCTGCGGCCGTCGGAGGCGCTGGCGCTCGCGACGCGCCAGGTCGGGCTCGTCGCGCTCGTGGTCTTCGCCATGATGTTCGCGACGCAGGACCGGAGCATCAGCCGGCTCTTCCTCGGGTCGTTCCTCGTCTGGTCGTGGCTGCTCCTCGCCCTGCTGCACGCGAGCCTGCCGCGGCGGCTCGCGGCGCTGGCTTACGGCGGCGAAGCGCGGGTGCCGACCCTCTTCGTCGCGGGTGCGGCGTCCCTGCACGAGGTCGAACCTTGGCTGCGGGCGCGGGCGCACCTCGGCCTGGAGCCGCGCGGGGTGTTGACCTGGGAGGCTTCGGCGGGCTCCGGTTCGCGGCCGGGCTGGCTCGGCGGCACGGACGAGCTCGCGCGCCTCCTCGACCGCGAGAGGATCGGCCAGGTGATCCTGTGGGAGCCGCCGCCCGACGCCGCGGCGGGACGGCGCGTGGTCGCGACCTGCCAGGACGCGGGCGCGCGCCTCCTCCTGCGCGACGACATCGACGCGCGCCTCGGCCACCGCGTGGTCGCGGTGGACCTGGAGGGCGAGCCCTTCTTCACGCTGCACGACGAGCCGCTCGAGGAGCCGATCAACCGCGCGCTGAAGCGCGGCTTCGACCTGCTGGTCGCGCTGCCCGTCGTCGTCCTCGTCCTGCCGCCGCTGGCCCTCGTCGTCTGGCTCGTGCAGCGCCGCCAGTCGCCGGGGCCGCTCCTGCACACGCGTCCGCGCAGCGGGGAGGGGCGCGAGCAGTTCGCCATGCTCAAGTTCCGCACGATGCACGTCGCGGCCCCCGATGCCGCGGCGGAGGCGAGCCAGGCGTCGCGGGACGACGACCGCGTCTACCCCTTCGGGCGCTTCCTGCGGCGGCACAGCCTCGACGAGTTCCCGCAGTTCTGGAACGTGCTGGTGGGCGACATGAGCATCGTCGGCCCGCGTCCGGTGATGCCGCTCCTCGACGAGGAGTTCGAGCGCCAGGCCCGCGCCTACCGCACGCGGCACCTCGTGAAGCCGGGGATCACCGGGCTCGCCCAGAGCGAGGGTTTCCGCGGCGAGATCACGACCCCCGAGCAGCTCCAGGGCCGCGTGCGCCGCGACCTGCAGTACATCGCCGAGTGGTCGCTCTGGCTCGACGTCCAGATCACCGTGCGGACGCTGTGGCAGGTGTTCTTCCCGCCGAGCAGCGCGTACTGAGGGCGCCACCGGGGCGCCGGCCATTACGTGGAGCCGGGACGCCCCCGTCCCGGTCGGTGACGCGACGCGGCGAGGGCGCCGCATCTCCAACGAGCAGCCGCGGACGAAGTGCTGGAGCCGGGGCGCCCCCGCCCCGGTGGGCGGCCGGACGCGGCGAGGGCGCCGCATCCCCAGGGGGCGCCACATCCCCACGGGGCGCCACATCCCCATGGGGTGCCACATCCCCAGGGGGTGCTGCATCCCACGGGGCGCTGCATCCCCCGAGGGTTTCTCGTCCCCAGAGGGCGCCGCGTCTCCGCGTGGAGCCCCGGACTCGAGCGATCTCAGAGTTGCGCCCGCCGGAGTCGGTGATCCCGGAGACGGCAACCTGAGAGCGGAGAATCTCCGCCCGGGCTCCACGAGCCCGGCTGCCGAATGTCCGAGTCCGCGCTAGAAGCCGAAGGGGAGGCCGAGGACGAAGAAGGAGAGGAGCAGCGCGGTCCAGGAGACGAGGAAGGCGACGGAGTAGGGGACCATCATCAGCATCATGTCGCCGAAGCTCAGCTCCGGCCGGTAGCGGCGCATGAACGCGAGCACGATGCCCGCGTAGGACATCAGGGGCGTGATGATGTTGGTCGAGGAATCGGCCACCCGGTAGGCCGCGGCCACGACCTCGGGCGTGAGGTCGGAGTTCACGCGGTAGAGCATCGGCACGAAGATCGGGCCGAGCAGGAGCCACTTCGAGTTCAGCCCGCCGACGAAGAGGTTGATGACCGTCGTCGTCAGGACGAAGCCGACGAGCAGCAGGACGGGGTACTCCGCCACGCCGAGGCCGAGGAGCCCCTGCGCGCCGAGGAACGTGATGTAGGCGCCGAGCCCGCTGTAGCTCAGCAGGGCGAGGAAGTTGTAGGAGAAGAACGTGAGGACGAGGATGTAGCCGGTCGTGTTCGCCTGCTTGGTCATCGCCTGCACCACGTCGGCCAGCCGCCGGAAGCGCCCGCTCGCGAAGCCGAAGGCCCCGCCCGCCACGACGAAGAAGAGCGAGATGAGCAGGATGATGTTGTTCACGAACGGCACGACCCGCGCGCCGTCGGGGGCCGTGTAGGCGCGCAGCGGCCCAAGCGCGAGGGCGGCGATGATCGCCAGCGCCGCCGCCGCCCCGACCGCGGCGAAGACGAGGCCGCGCTTCTCGCCGGGTGTGAGCTCGAACTCCCCGAGGTTGAGGTCGGCGGGCACGGTGTACTCCTGCCGCTCGAGCTTGGGCGCGACGAAGCGCCGCGTGACCCACGCGCCGACCGCCGCAAGAAGGAAGGTCGAGGCCGCCATGAACCAGTAGTTCATCGTCGCGGGATTGAGCGCCCGGCCCGCCGCGTCGGCGAAGGGCACGCCCTGGGCCTCGGCGAAGACCTTGGCGTTGAGTCCGACGATCACGTCCGGCGGCGTGGCCGGCACGAGGTTCGCGCTGAAGCCCGCCGACACCCCGGCGAAGGCGGCGGCCATGCCGATGAGCGGATTCTGGCGGAGCGCGGCGTAGAGGAGTCCGGCGAGCGGGACGAGGACGAGGTAGCCCGCGTCCGTGGCCAGCGAGCTCATGATGCCGAGGAACACGAGCAGCAGCGGCATCCACCGCAGCGGCACGTGCCGTCCGGCCTTCTTGATGAGCGCCCCGAGGAGGCCCGCGTGCTCGGCGACGCCGATCGCGAGGGTGACGATGAGGATGACGCCGAGGACGCCGTTGCCGAACGACAGCCAGTTCGTGAGCAGCGCGTTGTTGAAGATCCAGCGCACGTGCTCGGTCGCGAGCACGGGCTTGATGGTCTGCGTGACCGTCGCCCCGCCCGCGCCCGGGGCCGAGAACTGCAGGCCGCCGAGGAGCGTGGCGACCACGAGGGTCAGCACGTACATCCCGGCGAACAGCAGCACGGGATCGGGGATCCTGCGGCCGATCCGTTCGATCCAGGACGAGAACGACCGCGAGGTATCCGGGGAGGAGGAGGGAGACGGGGCCATGGGGGAAAGCGTGGGACCGCAGACGGATGACAGCGGACGGGAGGGCGGCAACCCTTTTGGACTCGGGTTGCGGGCGACGGTCGGGGGCGCCCGGGGGGGCGACACGGCTCACCGGAGAGGCAGCGAACTGGGAAAGGGAAATGGAACAGGAGGAAACGGAGGCAACAGAGGGGCGGTGCCGTCTCCCGCGCGTTGTTTGCCACTCGGCGGGGCCGGCGGGAGGACGCGCGCGACCGGCGCCGAGCGAGTCCTCGGGCAGGCGGCCCGTCGCTCGCTCCGCCGCGGCGGATCCCTCGATGCTCTCCGGTCGAAGGCCGGCGGGCGACGCCCGCCGTCGGTCAGAAGTAGCGCGTGTAGGTCGCGCCGGTCCCGTCGGTGAAGGTGAGCGAGCTGGCGGTCGCGCCGGTGAGACGGATGCCGAGGTCGTGGTCCACGAGGTCGCCGAGGCGGAAGACGCGGTCGTTCATCAGCACCTTGCTGTCCGCGCCCGCGACGCGGATGCCGACCACGCGGAAGGCGTCGGCCGCGGCCACGAAGCGCGAGGAGGGCGGCGGCGGCGGCCCGGCGACGACGGCCGGGGTCGGCGCGGGCGCGGCC
>CAYWTK010000073.1:0-18285 GCA_964460895.1 uncultured Opitutaceae bacterium | reverse complement strand
GTGACCCCTTCCATGTCAAGGAAGTGCTCTAACCAACTGAGCTAAGAGTCCGGCGGAGGGCGAGGAGTGAAGGGCCGGACCGAGTCGGCGCAAGGATTATTTGGTCGGCGTCGGCCGCGCGCGTGGGCGCTTGAGTTCGCGCGCGAACGCGCCCATTGAGGCGCGCCATGCTGCAGTCGCTCCGCATCCGCAACCTCGCGCTGCTCGAGGCCGTCGAACTGGAGTTCGAGCCGGGTTTCACGGCGGTGACCGGCGAGACCGGCGCGGGCAAGAGCATCCTGCTCGGCGCGCTCGCGCTGCTGGCGGGCGCGCGGGCCGACAAGACCGTCATCCGGCAGGGCGCGGCCGCGTGCGAGGTGGAGGCGGCGCTGTTCTTCGCCGATGCGCGCCGCATCGACGCCGCGCTCGCGGCGCTCGACCTCCCGCCCTGCGACGACGGCGTGCTCATCCTCAAGCGCAGCCTGCCGCGCGACAAGGCGCCGCGCTTCTCCGTCAACGGCTCCCTCGCCACGCTCGCCGCGCTGCAGGCGCTCGGGGAGCTGTGGATCGACTTCCACGGGCCGGGCGAGCCGCGCCGGCTGCTGAAGGAGGGCGGCCAGCGCGAGCTGCTCGACCTCTTCGCGCGCAACGAGGCGGCGCGCGCCGACTACCAGGAGCGGTTCCGGGAGTGGCGCGGGCTGGCCGAGGAGCGCGAGCGGCTGCTCGCGGCGGACAAGCTCTCGGCCGACCAGGTGGACTTCCTCCGGATGCAGCTGGCGAAGATGGACGCCCTCGACCTCTCCGAGGAGGCGGTCGCGGCGCTCGAGCGGGACTTCGCGCGGCAGCAGGGCGCGCAGGAGATCGCGGCGCTCGCCGGCGGGCTGAGCCAGGGCATCGGCGGCGACGACGGCCTGCGCGGCCGGCTCGCGGCGCTGCTGCGCGAGGCCCGGCGCCTCGAGGGCATCGACCCCGGCAGCCGCGCCCTCGCGGAGCGGCTGGAGTCGGTCTCGGTCGAACTCGGCGACCTCGAGGCCGAGTTCTCCTCGCTCGCGACGTCGCTGAACTTCGACCCCGAGCAGGCCGGGGCGCTGCAGGAGCGCATGGACACCTGGCTCGAGCTCAAGCGCCGCCACGGGTCGTCGCCCGCGGCCGTCGTCGCCGCGCGCGAGGAGATGCGCCGGCGGCTGGAGGCCCAGGGGGACGTCGCCGGGACGCTCGCCCGGCTGGAGCAGCGCATCGCCGCGGCGGAGAAGGCGGCGCGCGCGGCGGCGGCGACGCTGCGCGCCACGCGCGAGAAGGCCGGCGCCCGGCTGGAGAAGGCGGCGGCCGGCGTCGTGGTCCGGCTCGGCTTCAAGAAGGCCGACTTCCGCGTCCGCGTCGCGCCCCTCCCCGCGCTGGCCCCGCACGGCGACTGCGCGGTGGAGTTCCTCTTCTCGCCCAACGTCGGCGAGGCGCCCCTGCCGCTCGGACGCATCGCGTCGAGCGGCGAGCTCGCGCGCGTCATGCTCGCGCTCAAGGCCGTGCTGGCCGAGAGCGACGACGTGCCGCTGCTCGTGTTCGACGAGGTGGACGCGAACGTCGGCGGCGAGATCGGCCGCATCGTGGGCGAGAAGATGGCCGAAATCGCCGCGCGGCACCAGGTGCTCTGCGTCACCCACCTCCCGCAGGTCGCCGCGCAGGCGGCCAGCCACCTCGTCGTCACCAAGGACCAGAGCGGCGAGCGCGCGTCGGTCGCCATCGAGGCCATCCACGGCGACCGCAGCCAGCGCGTCGCCGAGCTCGCCCGCATGCTCGGCGACCGCGCCGCGAAGAGCGCCCGCGCCCACGCGGAGGAGCTGCTCAAGGGCTGAGCCGGACCGCCCCCTGCGGGGCGACCGTGGGCCGACGCCGCCCAGGCGTCGCGCCGTCGTATCCTGGCGCTCTACTCTGGGTGAGGAACCACAGGGGCACGGAGGACACCGAGAAGTCCGCGGTCCGGCGATGGAGGGACCCGCGCGAGCACCTTCGCGGGTGTGGTCGTCCTCGGTTGGGTCCCTGGTCCTCTCCTCCGTGAACTCCGTGCCTCCGTGGTTCCTCTCTCGCACGGGCCAAGGCCGAGGGGCCGAACCGCTCCGTCAATCCCTGCGCATTGCTCGGCAGCCGCTGCGCACGATTGCGGCTCGGATTTTTCCCTCGGGCGGCCATCCTCGCCGACATGGAATCGACCGGTTCCACGCCCTCCGGTTTCTCGACCTGTCCCGTGCCGCTGCCGCACAGGGCGGAGGTCACCGTCGGCCACGGGGGCGGGGGACGCCTCACGCAGGACCTGATCGATTCGGTGTTCCGCCCCGCCTTCGCCAGCCCGGCGCTCGAGGCGCAGCACGACGGCGCGCTCCTCGCCTGGCCCGGCGGCGGACGGCTGGCGTTCACCACGGACGCGCACGTCGTCAGTCCCCTGTTCTTCCCCGGCGGCGACATCGGCTGCCTGGCGGTCAACGGCACCGTCAACGACCTCTGCATGTGCGGCGCGCGCCCGCTCTGGCTGAGCGCGGGCTTCATCCTCGAGGAGGGCTTCCCCATCGATACCCTGCGGAAGGTGGTCGCCTCGATGAAGGCCGCGGCCGACGCGGCCGGCGTGACCGTCGTCACCGGCGACACGAAGGTGGTCGAGCGCGGCAAGGGCGACGGCCTCTACGTCACGACCGCCGGCGTGGGCGTGATCGAGACCCCGCTGACGATCGCGCCGACGAGCGTGCGCGCGGGCGACGCCATCGTCGTCAGCGGCGACCTCGGCCGGCACGGGATGGCGATCATGGCGACGCGGGCGGGCCTGAGCTTCGAGAGCGAGATCGCGAGCGACTGCGCGCCGCTGGTCGCGCCGGTGCGGGCCCTGTTCGACGCCGGCCTGGAGATCCACTGCCTCCGCGACCTCACCCGCGGCGGGTTGGCGACCGCGCTGGTCGAGATTGCCGAGTCCTCGCGCCTCGCGCTCGCCATCGACGCCGCGCGGGTCCCCGTCAGCGAGCTCGTCAACGGCGCCTGCGAGATCCTCGGCCTCGACCCCCTCTACGTCGCGAACGAGGGCCGCTTCGTCTGCCTCCTGCCCGCCGCGCAGGCCGAGAAGGCCGTCGCCCTCATCAACCGCACCACGCCGGAAGCCGGCGCCGTGGTCATCGGCACCGTCCGCCCCGGCCCCGCCGGCCAGGTCACCCAGCGCAGCGTCATCGGCGCCGAGCGTCTCGTCGACCGCCTCAGCGGCGAACAGCTGCCGCGGATCTGCTGAGGCCGGTCAGGCCTTCTTCATGGCTTTCACGGAGTCCGAGATCGCTGAGCACGCCGCTGTCGTGGAGCGGGTTTTCTGGTCCAAGCGGCGTCCGCCGCTGCGCCTGCGCGACAAGATGCGCGAGGGGCAGCGCATCGCAGGCCAGAGCGTCGAATTGTTCTTCGTTCGCCCGGTCTGGAACGACCCGACGCGGCACACCGAGGGGGCGATCGCCAAGCTGACCTATGTGCGCGCGCGCGGGGTGTGGCGGATCTTCTGGATGCGCGCCGACCTGAAATGGCATCGCTACCCGCCCGTGCCCGAGGCGCCGACGCTCGAAGCCGCGTTGCGCATCGTCGACGAGGACGCGAACGCGTGCTTCTTCGGGTGAGGCCGGGTCCGGCCGGGGCGAGTAACCCCGAGCGAGACCCGGGGTGCGGGGTGCTGTTCGGGCGCTGACGGGTCTTCCGGGCGCGTTCCGTTCATGCCGCTGCGGAGAGGTGGTCGCCATCCGGAGACCTGCGACCAGTCCCTGCGACGGCCATGCCGGTCCCTTGGCGCGCTTTGTGCCTCCTGTGGCTGACCTGGCCTTGGCTGTCCGGCCGGGAGCCGGCGCTACGCCTTGGCGTGCTCCAAGGCGCGGCTGCGGTAGCGGTGGTAGGCGGCGCAGGCGCCTTCGCTGCTGACCATGGGGGCGCCGAGGGGGTGCTCGGGGGTGCAGCGGGTGCCGAAGGCGGGGCAGTCGTGGGGCTTCCTCACGCCGCGCATGATCTCGCCGCTGATGCACTCCGTGGCGGCGCCGGACGCGGTGGACGTGAGCGGGAAGCGCCGCGCGGCGTCGAACGCCGCGTAGGCGGCGCGGACGGCGAGGCCGCTGCGCGGGATGACGCCGATGCCGCGCCAGTCGCGGTCGGCGACCTCGAAGACGGTCTCGACGATCTTCCGCGCGTGGACGTTGCCCCCGGCGCGCACGGCGCGGGAGTAGGCGTTCTCCACCTCGTGACGGCCGGATTCGAGCTGCTTCACGCAGAGCAGAATGCCCTCGAGGATGTCCACCGGTTCGAAGCCCGTGATGACGATCGGCGCGCGGTGGTCGCGGGCGATGGGGCCGTACTCCTCGACGCCCATGATGGTGCAGACGTGGCCGGCGGCGAGGAAGCCCTGCACGCGGTTGTCGGGCGAGCCGAGGATGGCGCGCATCGCCGGCGGGACGAGGACGTGCGAGGTGAGGATGGAGAAGTTCCGCACGCCGTCGCGCTCCGCGAGGAGCACGGCCATCGCGTTGGCCGGCGCGGTCGTCTCGAAGCCGACGGCGAAGAACACGACCGGCTTCGCCGGATTGGCCTTCGCGATGCCGACCGCGTCGAGGGGGGAATAGACGATGCGCACGTCGCCGCCGCGGGCCTTGGCCGTGAGGAGGTCGATGCCGTTCCCCGGGACGCGGAGCATGTCGCCGAACGAGCAGAGGATCGCGCCGTGGCGGAGCGCCAGCTCGACGGCTTGGTCGATGAGCTCGGCGCTGGTCACGCAGACGGGGCAGCCGGGTCCGTGGACGAGGGTGATGTTCCGCGGCAGGAGGTCGTCGAGGCCGAACTTGACGATGGCGTGGGTCTGCCCGCCGCAGATTTCCATCAGCGTCCACGGCCGCGTGGCGGCGCGGGCGACCGCGTCGGCGAGCTTCCGCACCAGCGCGGCGTCGCGGTATTCGTCGACGTACTTCATGGCGTCGTCTCCGGGCGGGAGGAGGGCGCGCCCGGCGCGGGCGGCAGCTCGATGCCGTCGAGTTCGCCCATCTGCTTCAGGTACTCGAAGGTCTGGGCGGCCTCCTCCGGGTCCACCGTGCTGATGGCCACGCCCACGTGCACGAGGACGTAGTCGCCGAGCTTGGCCTCGGGCGTGCAGGTGAGGCTGACCTGTTTGACGACGCCGGAGAAGCTGACCTTCGCCGAGCGGAGGAGCGGATCGTCGCCGAGGATCTCGACGACCTTGCCGGGGACTGCGAGGCACATACGCGGAGGCGCCGTGGACGGCGCGTTGAGGTGGGAAGTTGAGGTTGAGGACGGAGTGCGGACGACCGAGGACTGGATGCTGACGGCTGACCGCTCGCCTCAGCTTTGGCGCGACTGGTCGGCGACCACCAGGATGACGAGGGCGATGACGACGGCGGGGGCGAGGAGCGTGAGGATCATGACGGGCGGTGGACGGTGGTGAGGCCGAGCAGGGCGGCGAGCGCCTGGCCGGCGGAGATGGAGTTGTCGTTCGGGGAAAGCTCGCGGTGGGCGAGCACGGTGAAACCGGCGGACGCGAGCGCGGCGTCGGCGAGGTCGTGCAGCAGCGCGTTCTGGAAGCACCCGCCGGTGAGCGCGACCCGGCCGGCGCCGGCCGCGCGCGCGACGTCGGCGATGGCCGCGGCGAGGCCGCGGTGGAAGGCGGCGGCGGTGGCGGCGGCGGGTCCCGGCGCCTCGAGCAGGCGGAGAAAGGCCGGCTCCCAATCGACCTCGAGCACGGCGGAGCCGTCGGCGCAGGGCCGCACGGGGAACGGCAGCGCCTCGCCCGCGAGGGGCTCGCGGCCCGCGGCGGCCTCCAGCTGCAGCGGCGCCTGGCCCTCGAAGCGGTTGGCGGCGCAGACGCCGAGGAGTGCGCCGGCGGCGTCGAACAGGCGTCCGGCGCTCGTGCACACCGGGGCGTTGAGACCCTGGGCGAGCATCCGTCCGAGGACGGCCGTCTCCGTCGGGGGAACGCCGAGGCGCGCGGCGGCCGGGGCGAAACACCCGGTCTCGTGGCCGAGCCCGAGCACGATGCGCCGGATGTCGCGCACCGCGGCCTCGCCGCCCGGCAGCCGGAAGGGCCGCAGCCGGGCGAAGCGGGTGGCGCGGCCGTCGCGCAGCAGGAGGAATTCCCCGCCCCACACCGTGCCGTCCTCGCCGGCGCCCGTGCCGTCCCAGGCAACGCCGAGGACGTCGTCGGGCGCGGCGCGGTTGTCGAGGAGGCAGGCCAGCACGTGGGCGAGGTGGTGCTGCACGGCCAGCGCGGGCAGGCCGGTGCGGCGGGCGTGGAGGGTGGACGCGTAGTCGGGATGCTTGTCGTGCACCACGCGCGTCGGCCGCAGTCCGTGGAGGGCGGACAGCATCGCGGCCGTGCGCTCGAAGAGCGCCTGCGTGGCGGCGTTGCCGAGGTCGCCGAGGTGGGGGCTGACCACCGCGCGGTCGCCGGCGGCGAGCGCGACGGTGCTCTTGAGGTGGGCCCCGACGCAGAGCGCGACGCCGTCGAGCCGGCCGGGCAGGGCGAGCGGCGCCGGCGCGTGGCCGCGGGCGCGGCGGAGGAGCAGCGGCCGTCCGTGCCGCGTCAGGCGCACGACCGAGTCGTCCACCGGCCGGGCGATCGGGCGGTCGTGCTCGAGGAAGAGGTCGGCGATGCCGGCCAGCCGGACGCGGGCCTCGGCGTTGTCGGTGCAGAGCGGCTCCTCCGACAGGTTCGCGCTCGTCGCGACGAGGGGGCCGCCGAACGCCGCGAGCAGCAGCACGTGGAGCGGCGTGGAGGGCAGGAGGACGCCGACCCAGGGGTTGCCCGGGGCGATGGCGGGGGCGAGCGGCGCTTCCGCGCGGCGCGGCGCGAGCACGATGGGGGCGGCGGGGGAGGTGAGGAGGCGTTCGGCCGCGGCGGAGAGCTCGACCGCGGCCCGCGCGGCCGCGAGGTCCGGGAACATGACCGCCAGCGGCTTCTCCTCGCGATGCTTGCGCCGCCGCAGCTCGGCCACGACGGGCCCGGCGCCGGCGTCGGCCATCAGGTGGTAGCCGCCGAGGCCCTTGACCGCGACGATGCGGCCGGCACGGAGCGCGTCGGCGGTCGCGCGCAGGGCGTCGTCGTCCGCCGCCAGGCGCGCGCCGGAGGGGTCGGTCAGGGCGAGTCGCGGCCCGCAGGTCGGGCAGGCGTTCGGCTCCGCGTGGAAGCGTCGGTCGGCGGGGTCGTCGTACTCGCGGCGGCAGTCGGGGCAGAGCCGGAAGGCGCGCATCGTCGTGCGCTCGCGGTCGTAGGGCAGGCGCTCGATCAGCGAGTAGCGGGGTCCGCACTGCGTGCAGTTGATGAACGGGTAGCGGTGCCGCCGGTCGGCCGGATCGAGCAGCTCGCGGCGGCAGTCGGCGCAGAGCCCGAGGTCGGCGGGGACCGCGGTGGCGGCCGGCCCCTCGGTGCCGGTGCTGGCGTCCACCACGAACGATCCGCCGAGAGACGGGGTGGACGCGTCGGGCCGGGACCGTTCGACCGCCTCGACGCGCGCGGCCGGCGGCGCGTCGGCGGCCAGCGCCGCGGCGAAGGCCTCGACCGCGGACGCCTCGCCCGCGGCGCGGACGAGCACGCCTTCCCCGTCGTTGCGCACCCAGCCGCGGAGCTCGTGGCGCCGCGCGAGGCGGTGCACGAACGGCCGGAAGCCCACGCCCTGCACCGTGCCGCGGACGCGGAACAGCAGGTCGAGGGCGGCGGCGGGAGGGGCGACCATGGGGACGAGGCGGTCCTACCTGGGGACGCGCCGCCCGCGGCGCGTTCCGCCGGCCGGCCGGGACGAGGACGTCGCGGCTCCAGCGGAAACGGGGAGGGCGGGGTTCATGGGCCTAGGCGCCCCGGCGGCGGGGCAGGTGGCGGCGGAGGTAGTCGTACCAGCGGTCGAGGCCCTCGCCGCTGCGGGCGGAGAGCTCGATGACCTCGGCCTGGGGGGAGACGCGGCGGATGTTCTCGACGGCGACCTTGCGGTCGAAGCCGAGCACGTCGGCGACGTCCACCTTGGTGAGGAGGACGACGTGGGCGGACTTGAAGATGGGCGGGTACTTGAGCGGCTTGTCCTCGCCCTCGGTGGTGCAGAGCAGCACGACGCGGACCTGTTCCCCGAGGTCGAAGGAGGCGGGGCAGACGAGGTTGCCGACGTTCTCGATGAAGAGGACGCGGACGCCGTCGAGGTCGATCGATTCCGCGGCGCGGGCGACCATGCCGGCGTCGAGGTGGCAGACCGTGCCCGTGGTGATCTGGGCGACCGGCGCGTGGGGGCGATGGAGGCGGCGGCCGTCGTTGTCGGTCTCGAGGTCGCCGACGAGGACCGCGCAGCGCTGCTCGCGGCCGAACTCGTCGAGGGTGCGCTCGAGCAGCGTGGTCTTCCCGGCGCCGGGCGACGAGACGAGGTTGAGCGCGAGCAGGCCGCGGCCGAGGAAGTAGCCGCGGTTCCGCTCGGCGAGGATGTCGTTCTTCTCCAGCAGCGGGATGGAGAGGTCGACGGAGCGGACCTGGACCTCGCCGCGCGGGCTGGCCTGCAGGGCGGCCGCGATCTCGGCGGAGAGCGGGGCGGAGAGGGCCTGGCCGGGGGCGGCGGCCGCGCCGCTGAGGGCGTGGATGCGGAAGCCTTCCGGGGTGGGGGAGTCGGTCGGGTCAGGCATGGGCGGAAGGGGCGGCGGTGAACTCGAGCCGGGCCAGCTCCAGCTCGCGACCCGCGCGGAGGTCGCCGCTGAGGGCGTCGCAGCGGGGGCAGGCGCAGAGGAAGCCGTGCTCGACGGTGAAGTCGGCGGCGCAGGCCGCGCAGTGGGCGCGGGCGGGCACGAGCTCGATCTCGAGCTCCGCGTCGGCCGCGACCGTGCCGGGGCGGACCGCCTCGAAGGCGAAGCGGAGCGCGTCGGGCTCCGCGCCGGACAGGGCGCCGATCCGCAGCACCACGCGGGTGACCGCGGCGGCGCCGTGGCGCGCGGCCTCGCGGCGGACGACGTCGAGCGTGGACTCGATGATGCCGACCTCGTGCATGCCGCCTGCTTGGACCCGTGGCGCGCGGCCGTCGAGCGCACAGCGAATTTTCGCCAAGCCCTGCACACACAATGGCAACGAACGCCTATTCGCTCTCGTGCCACTCCGGTAGTCTGGCCGCCGACAACAGGCATCGGCCTGAACCCCATCATAACCCCCAACGCGCAGCCTCCCGTCCACGCCGAGCGGCTCGCCCCACACATGCTCAAGGAAATCGAGATCGCTCCAGGATCGGCGTCGACGGAAGAGACCATCTACGAACACATGCTGGCGCGGGGCGTGAGCCGCCGCGACTTCCTGCAGTTCTGCGCCTGGATGGGCGCGTGCATCGGGCTGGAGCAATCCGGCGTCGCCCAGATGACCCAGGCGCTCGAGACGAAGAAGCGGCTGCCCGTCGTCTGGCTGCACTTCCAGGAGTGCACGTGCTGCAGCGAGTCGTTCATCCGCAGCTCGCACCCGATCGTCGCGGACATCCTGCTCGACAAGGTCTCGCTCGACTACACCGAGACGCTGATGGCGGCCTCCGGGCACCAGGCGGAGAAGAGCCTCCACGACACCATCACCAAGTACAAGGGCGAGTACCTCCTCTGCATCGAGGGCTCGGTGCCGACGGCCGAGGACGGCGTCTACTGCTGCATCGGCGGCAAGACGGCGAAGCAGATCGCCGAGGAGGTCGGGCGCGACGCCAAGGCGATCATCGCCTGGGGCAACTGCGCCTGCTCCGGCTGCGTGCAGGCCGCCAAGCCGAACCCCACCGCCGCGACCCCGATCCACAAGGTCCTCGCCGGCAAGCCCATCATCAACGTCCAGGGCTGCCCGCCGATCGCCGAGGTCATGGCCGGCGTGCTCGTCCACCTGCTGACCTTCGACCGGATCCCGCAACTCGACTCGCTGGGGCGTCCGAAGGCCTTCTACTCGCGCCGGGTGCACGACACCTGCTACCGCCGGCCGAACTACGACGCCGGCCTCTTCGTCGAGACCTTCGACGACGAGAACGCGCGCAAGGGCTACTGCCTCTACAAGGTCGGCTGCCGCGGCCCCTCGACGTACAACGCGTGCGGCACGATCCGCTGGAACGGCGGCGTCAGCTTCCCCATCCAGGCGGGCCACGGCTGCATCGGCTGCTCGGAGGCGAACTTCTGGGACAACGGGCCGTTCTACCAGCGGCTGCCGAACTTCCCCGGCTTCGGGATCGAGGCCACGGCCGACCAGATCGGCCTCGCCGCGGTCGGCGCGGCCGCCGCGGGCGTGGGCATCCACGCCCTGATGACCAACGTGCGCAAGCGCCATGAGATCGGCGAGCACCCCGGCGAGCAGGAGCCGACGAACGAGGACAAGAAATCCTGAACCCGGAGGACCCCCATCATGAGCAACCGCATCGTAGTTGATCCCGTCACCCGCATCGAGGGCCACCTCCGCATCGAGGCCGAGGTCAAGGACGGCAAGATCGTCGACGCCTGGAGCGCCGGCACCATGGTCCGCGGCCTGGAGATCATCCTCCGCGGCCGCGACCCCCGCGACGCCTGGGCGTTCTGCGAGCGCGTCTGCGGCGTGTGCACCACCGTGCACGCGCTCGCGTCCGTGCGCTCGGTCGAGGACGCGCTCGACATCCGCATCCCGCCCAACGCGGAGCTGATCCGGAACATCATGTTCTGCACCCAGTACCTGCACGACCACGTGGTGCACTTCTACCACCTGCACGCGCTCGACTGGGTGGACGTCGTCAGCGCGCTCAAGGCCGACCCGGTCGCGACCTCGCAGCTGGCGCAGAAGCTCTCGAAGTACCCGAAGAGCTCCCCGAACTACTTCAGCGAGCTGCAGAAGCGGCTGACGAAGTTCGTCGAGAGCGGCCAGCTCGGCATCTTCGCCAACGGCTACTGGGGTCATCCCGCCTACAAGCTCCCGCCCGAGGCCAACCTCATGGCGGTGGCGCACTACCTCGAGGCGCTCGAGTGGCAGAAGGAGATCGTCAAGGTCCACACGATCTTCGGCGGCAAGAACCCGCACCCGAACTACCTCGTCGGCGGCGCGCCCTGCTCGATCAACCTCGACGAGGCCAACGCCATCAACGCCGAGCGCCTCGCCTTCGTCGGGCAGACCCTCGAGCGGGCGAAGGAGTTCGTGGAGCAGGTCTACCTCCCCGACGTCCTCGCGGTGGCCCCGTTCTACCTCGACTGGGCCGGCATCGGCGGCGGGCTCGAGAACTACCTCTGCTACGGCGACCTGCCGACCAACGGCTTCGCCGACATCGCGAGCTTCAAGTTCCCGCGCGGCGCCATCCTGGGGCGCAACCTCAACGAGGTGCTGCCGGTCGACCCGAAGGACGACACGGGCGTGCAGGAGTTCATCGACCACTCGTGGTACGAGTACTCGCAGCAGGGCGGCCTCCATCCCTGGAAGGGCGAGACCAACCTCAAGTACTCGGGCCCGAAGCCCCCGTACGAGCACCTCGACGTGGACAAGAAGTACTCGTGGCTCAAGACGCCGCGCTGGAAGGGCCACGCGATGGAGGTCGGGCCGCTCGCCCGCATGCTCGTCGGCTACGCCGCCGGCCACGCGGACATCAAGGGGGCGGTGACGGACACCCTCGGCGCGCTCAACGCGCCCGCGAGCGTGCTCTTCTCGACCCTGGGCCGCACCGCGGCGCGGGCCATCGAGTCGCGCCTCGCGGCCATCTGGGGCCTGGAGTTCTACCACCAGCTGCTGGCCAACGTGAAGGCGGGCGACACCCGCACCTTCGCGAAGGAGAAGTGGGAGCCGTCCACCTGGCCGAAGGAGGCCCGCGGCGTCGGCTGCACCGAGGCGCCGCGCGGCGGGCTGGCGCACTGGATCGTGATCAACGACGGGAAGATCGCGAACTACCAGCTGGTCGTCCCGAGCACCTGGAACGCGTCCCCGCGCGACGGGAAGGGCCAGCGCTCCGCCTACGAGGCCTCGCTCATCGGCACGCCGGTCCACGACCCGCAGCAGCCGCTGGAGATCATCCGCACCATCCACTCGTTCGACCCGTGCCTGGCCTGCGCGGTCCACCTCTACGAGGACCAGCGCGAGATCGCCCGCCACGAGCTCGTCGTGAAGTGAACCGGAGGCCCCCATGCAACAAGCCCCTCCCTCGCACGACTACCAACGGGTGTACGTCTGGGAGCAGCCGGTGCGCTGGTTCCACTGGATCAACGCCCTCTGCATCCTCGTCCTCGGCGCCACGGGCTACCTCATCGCCCATCCGCCGGCGCTCCTCAGCTCGCAGGAGGCGTCGTTCAGCTACTGGTTCGGCTGGATCCGCTTCGTGCACTTCGTCACGGCCTACGTGTTCGTCGCGAACTTCCTTTTCCGCATCTACTGGTCGCTCGTCGGCAACAAGTACGCCAGCTGGCGGAACTTCCTCCCGCTGACGAAGGCGCAGCTCGAGCAGGTGGTGCACGTGATCAAGGTGGACATCCTGCAGATGAACCACCGCCCGATCCACGCGCTGGGCCACAACTCGGTCGCGTACTTCACCTACCTCGGCACCGCGCTGCTGACCCTCTTCCAGATCGCGTCGGGCTTCGCGCTCTACGCGGCGATGAGCGACGGCTTCGTCGCCTCGCTCTTCGCCTGGATGGTGCCGCTCTTCGGCTCGGAGCAGAACCTGCGGATCTTCCACTACGCGGTGACGTGGCTCTTCGCGATCTTCACGCTCATCCACGTCTACCTCGTGTTCTACCACGACTACGTGGAGGGGCACGGCGTGCTGACGTCGATCGTCGGCGGCTGGAAGTTCATGGAGAAGAACCAGGTCGAGGCCGATGCCGCCACCGGCTTCTCGCCGCTGCGCCGGATCAAGCGCTCGGCCAAGCCCGCCGCCGAGGCCTGAGCCCATGATCCTCGCCCCCGCCCCCGCCGGCGCGCCCGGTCCCTTCGTCCCCGGCGCGCCCGCCGCCCCCGCGCGCGTGCTGCTCCTCGGCGTCGGCAACCTGCTGATGGGCGACGAGGGCGTGGGCATCCACGTCGTGCGCGCGCTCGAGGCGGAGCCGTCGGCTCCGGGCGTGCGGGTGCTCGACGGCGGCACGGGCGGGATCAGCCTGCTGCTCGAGTTCGACGGCGTGCGCGACATCGTGATGGTGGACGCGACGGCCGACGGTCGGCCGGCGGGCACGGTCACCCTGCTGCGGCCGCGGCGCGTCTCGGACCTGCCGCGCGGGCTCGGGGCGCACGACTTCGGCGTGAAGGACCTCTTCGCCGCCTCGGCGCTGCTGGGCGCGCTGCCCGGCATCCATCTCTACACGATCTCGGTGGAGGAGGTCCGGCCGATGTGCACGGAGCTGTCCCCGCCCGTCGCCGCCGCGGTGCCGGCCGTGGCGGGGGCGATGCGCACGCTTGCCACCGCGCTCGCGGCCCGGGAGGATTGACCCATGGACGCCGACCCCGCCGCGCTGGGAGTTGCCGGTCTCGCCGTCCTGTTGGCGAGCACCGCGGGCGTGGCGGTGGTGCACACGCTCGCCGGTCCGGACCACTACCTGCCGTTCATCGTCATGGGCCGCGCGCGGCGCTGGTCGCTGCGGCGCACGGTCGCGTGGACGACGGTGTGCGGCCTGGGCCACGTCGCGAGCTCGGTCGCGATCGCCGCCGGGGCGGTGCTGCTCGGGCACGGCCTCGAGCGCGTCGAGCTGATCGAGGAGTTCCGCGGCAGCCTCGCCGCCTGGGCGATGATCGCCTTCGGCGCGGTGTACCTCGCCTGGGGACTCGCGCGCGCCTTCCGCGGGCGGGTGCACGCGCACGACCATGCGCACGAGGACGGGCAGGTCCACGCGCACGCCCACACGCACGGCGGGGCGCACCTCCACGTGCACGCGGGCGAGGAGGGCTTCCGCGTCACCCCGTGGGTGCTCTTCACGATCTTCGTGCTCGGTCCGTGCGAGCCGATGATCCCGCTCGTGATGTACCCCGCGGCGCAGGGCGCGTGGGGCCAGCTGGCGGCGGTCGTCGCCGTCTTCAGCCTGCTGACCGTCGGCGCGATGCTGGCCACCGTGCTGCTCGCGGGGCGCGGCCTCGCCCTGCTGCCGCTCCGCCGCGTCGACCGCTTCGCCCACGCGGGTGCGGGCGCCGTCGTCCTCGCGTCGGGATGCGCGATCCAGTTCCTCGGACTCTAGCCCTCGCCGCCTGCGCCATGCGCCCGAACGAAAAGCCTACAACCTCTGCGCACAGCCCCGCAACGCGTGCGCAGTCATTAGGCGGCGCTTATGGCAAGATGCGCACGCTGAGGAAGAACCTTTCCGCTTAGCAACCAACGGGAGCAACCAAACCAAACCTAACATCGCTGCAGTCATGAGCACACCTACGCGCTGGACTAAAAGCACTTTGATCTTCGGAGGGGCCGCCATCTGGGGCCTTCTCCTCGTTTCGTGCGTGACGACGAGTCGCACGATGGTCGCGCCGCCGCAGATCCCCGGCGCGACGTTCGTCGGCTCGGGCAAGTGCGCCCAATGCCACGAAGAGCAATCCGACATGTTCCACGACGCGACGCACGCGAAGCTGATCGCCGAGGGCAAGAACGGCACGGAGGTGGGCTGCGAGTCCTGCCACGGCCCGGGCTCCCTGCACGTCAAGGCCGGCGGCGGCGTCGGCACGATCGTGGCCGGCGGCAGCGAGAGCTGCTACAACTGCCACCTCGACAAGCGCGCCGAGTTCTCCCTCCCGCACGCCCACCCGGTCGCCAGCGGCCAGATGAGCTGCTCGGACTGCCACAACCCGCACAGCGGCGAGGCGGTCACCGAGGGCGGCACGGCCCTCGCGGCGCTCAACGAGTCCTGCGTCAAGTGCCACACCCAGCAGGGCGGCCCGTACGTGTTCGAGCACGAGGCGTCCCGCGAGGGCTGCACCGTGTGCCACAACCCGCACGGTTCGGTGAACGCGAAGATGCTGAAGGCCCGGAACGCCAACCTCTGCCTCCAGTGCCACTTCCAGCAGAACACCTCGACGGGCCAGATCATGATCGGCGGCCGCGACCACGGCTCCTTCCTGTCCCGCGGCACGTGCTGGTCCGGCGGCTGCCACGAGGCGGTCCACGGTTCGCACGTCAGCTCGTCCCTCCGCTTCTAACACCAACACCTCTTAGGACACCGAGATGAAAACGACCGCTTTTCTCCACTCCGTCCGCCGGCCGGTGGCGCTGCTCGCCTGCGCGAGCCTCGCCGGCCTGGCCTCCCTCCTCGCGGCAGATCCCAAGGAACCTGCCTACGAGAACTCCATCGAGCTCGGCGGCGGCTACACGCTGCAGAGCGGCGACCGCGCCGGCTTCCAGAAGGCCTTCCAGATCAAGAAGGACGGCTTCATCGGCATCGAGTCGCTCCGCTACACGAGCCAGCTCGACGACACGACGTACCTGAAGCTGCTCGGCAAGGCCATGGCCGGGAACAACGACTTCCTGTTCGACCTGACCATCACGCGCGACGAAGTCGGGTACGTGAAGGCCGGCTACCGCGCGTTCCGGACCTTCTACGACGGTTCCGGCGGCGTCTGGCCCCTCACCGGCCTGAGCTTCAAGCTCTACGACGAGGACCTGGCCGTCGACCGCAGCAACCTCTGGTTCGAGATCGGGCTCGCCCGTCCGGACAACCCCAGCCTGACGTTCCGCTACGACCTGCTCACCCGCGAGGGCGAGAAGGACTCCACCTCGTGGATGGACACGGGCATCCCGCTCGGCTCGGCCAACACCCGCTACATCATCCCGACCTTCCTCAAGTTCGACGAGAAGCGCCACATCCTCAAGGGCACGCTCGCCAGGAAAGGGGAGAAGGCCGGCTGGGAAATCGGCTTCCGCATGGACAAGGGCGACTACGACAACGGCCGCTACAGCCGCCGCCGCGCCTTCGAGCCGACCGCCGACCGCTACGTCACCGCGAAGGAAGGCCAGGACTACGACATGCAGCAGTTCCGCGGCCTCTACGTCGTGGACCTGACCGACAAGATCAAGGTCACGACCTCCGCCGCCCGCACGAAGATCGACACCGAGCTCACGGGCAGCCGCATCTTCGGCATGGGCTACGACGCGACCTTCAGCACCACCTATCCGACCCGCCAGCAGCGCGACGAGGGCTTCTTCGCCCTGCCGGGCCACGCGAACATCGGCGAGTCCGAGATGACCCAGACCGTGGCCAACATCTCCGTCCTCTACCGCCCGCTCGAGCACCTGGCCATCATCCCCAGCGCCCGCTTCGAGCGCACCGAGTGGACCAACGAGATCGAGGTCGAGGAGACGAACTTCGGCGGCGCGCCGACGTTCGCCCCCATCCTCGGCGAGCTCATGGCCGAGAGCGAGAAGCACTGGAAGACCTGGAGCTACGGCGTCGAGGCCCGCTACACGGGCATCGCGAACTTCACGTTCAACGTCCGCGGCGACGTCTCCAAGTCGGACGGCGAGCTCGACGAGACCCGCATCCTCGAGCCGGGCACTCCGCTGCAGGTGATCTCCGTGCAGCGCGCCTCCGCGCTCGCCCGCGACACCCAGAAAGTCTCGTTCACCACGAACTGGTACCCGCAGCCCGGCCTCGCGGTCTCGGCGCAGTACTACTTCAAGGCCCGCCAGAACGACTTCGACGCGATCACGGACACGACGCCGAACACCATCACCTCGTCCGACCGGTACCCGGCCTACATCAAGAACCAGGACCTCGAGACCAACGACTTCAACGTCCGCGTCTCCTGGCGCGTGACCCCGACCTTCCGGACGGTCACCCGCTACGACTACATGAAGTCGAAGATCATGAACCAGGACGTGGGCCTGCCCTTCGGTCCGGCGATGGACAGCGAGCAGACGATCATCAGCGAGTCGATCACCTGGAACCCGCTCGCGCGCCTCTACGTGCAGGGCAACATCAGCCTCGTGAAGGACACGCTGACCACGCCGGCGGTCTTCGCCACCGGCACGGCCGCCAACCTCGTGACCGCGAGCAACGCCGACTACGTCAACTACGGCCTCAGCGCCGGGTACGCCCTCGACGAGCGCAGCGACCTGTTCCTGGACTACGTGGTCTTCGAGTCCCGCGACTCGTTCATCAACAACGCCCCGACCAGCACGCCCTACGGCACGCAGCTGGAGACCAGCGCCGCCTCCGCGGCCTGGACCTGCCGCCTCGACCGCCGCACGGCCGTCTCGGTCAAGTACACCTACGCCAAGGGCGAGGACCCCGTCCTCGTCGGCAAGGGCGACTACGAGGCGAACATCGTCCAGGCGAAGCTCAAGTACCGCTTCTGAGCCGCCTTTCACCCTCAACCCCTCCGACCATGAAGAACACGCTCAAGACCGCCCTCTCCGGGCTCGCCCTGGCCTTCGCCACGGCCGCCTTCGCCGCCACCGCGGCGGAGAACTGGGAGAACTCCTGCGCCGCCTGCCACGGGGCCGACGGCAAGGCCCAGACCAAGCAGGGCAAGAAGCTCAAGATCCGCGACTACACCGATCCGAAGGTGCAGGCGGAGATGAAGGACGACGCGATGGTCAAGGCCATCCTCGAGGGCTACGTCCAGAACGGGAAGACCACCATGAAGGGCTTCAAGGACGAGCTGTCCGAGCAGGAGGCGAAGGACCTCGTGGCCTTCATCCGCCAGCTCAAGCCCTGACGCCGCCGGCGCGCGGCGACGATTCGAGCCGACGGCAGCTCCCGCTCCGTCGGCTCTTCGTTGCCACCGCCGCCTGATTCGAATCCCCTCCCTGACCCCCTCCACGCCCTCCCCGCCACCATGAGCCAGGAAACCGCCCCCTCCGGCCACCAGCCCGTCCTCCGGGCCCGGTCCAACTTCAACAACTGGATCAGCGCGATCGGCGCGGTCATCGCCGTCGGCGCGCTCTTCTCCTTCGCGCTGCTCGCGTGGATGGACCTGACCGGCCGCGGGCAGAACCCGTACCTCGGCATCTTCACCTACCTCGTCGCCCCGGCCTTCCTCATCGCCGGGCTCGCGCTCTTCTTCTTCGGCGCCTGGGCCCAGCGCCGCTGGGCGATCAAGCACGCCGAGACGATGCCGGACAAGTGGCGGCTCAACTTCCACGACCCGCAGCAGCGCCGCGTCATCTTCGTCTTCGTCTGCGGCGCCGTCGGCTTCCTGCTCCTCTCCGCCTTCGGCAGCTACCAGACGTTCCATTACGCCGAATCGAACCTGTTCTGCGGCCAGGTCTGCCATTCGGCGATGAACCCGGAGTACCAGACCTACCAGCGCGGCGCGCACGCCCGCGTCGCCTGCGTCGAGTGCCACGTCGGCTCCGGCGCCCGGGCCTTCGTCGAGGCCAAGCTCAACGGCACGCGCCAGCTCTACGG
>CAYWTK010000072.1:0-18660 GCA_964460895.1 uncultured Opitutaceae bacterium | reverse complement strand
CGTTCAGCGTTCAGCGTTCAGCGTTCAGCGTTCAGCGTTCAGCGTTCAGCGTTCACCGCTCACCGCTCACTGCATCGGCGGGATGTGGGGGCCGAAATCGAGCAGCTCCATCTCGAACACGAGCGTCGCCCGCCGCGGGATGCGCGGGGGATTGCCGCGGGTGCCATAGCCAAGCTCGTACGGCACGATGAGCAGCCATTTCTCGCCCTTGTGCATGCGCAGGAGGGCCTGGTCCCAGCCGGCGATCAGCTCGTCGCGTCCGATGCGCGGACGGAACGAATTCGCCGGGTCGAGCGACTGGTCGAACACGGTGCCGTCGAGGAGCATGCCCTTGTAGAGCACGGACACGCGCGTGCCGGGCTGCGGGGTGCCGGAGGAGCGGTCGCCCTCCTTGAGCACGACGTAGCGGAGTCCCGTCGAGGTCTTCTGGGCCTCGGGCCAGCGCTGCTCGACGACCTCGCGGTCCTCGGGAGGGAGCCGCTCGCGCTGCGCGTGCAGCGGCAAGGCGGCGACGAGGGCGGCGGCGAACAGCGGGACGAGTCGGCGGAGGCTCATGGCTTCTTGGCGGGAGCGGGGGGTGGAATGACGCGGAAGGTGACGCTGAGGTCGCCCGGCGTCGAGGCCGCAGGCGCGGCGGTGCGGACGACGGGCAGGTCGCCGACCGGCGCCGCCGGCGCGGCCGCGGGAGCGGGCGGCGGGACGGGACGGGGCTTCGGCGCGGCCACCGCCGCCGGGCGGGGCGTCTCCGCGACGGCCGCACCCGGGGGCGTCGCGAAGCCGCGCTCGAGCAGCTCGACCGACTTGAGGTCGCGCGCGCGGCCGCGGTCCACGGCGCGGCCCGGGCCGAAGGCGCCCATCACGACCGCGATCACGCGGCGGCCGTCACGCTCGGCGGTCGCGCTCAGGCAGTAGCCGGCGGCGGCGGTGTACCCGGTCTTGAGCCCGTCCACGCCCGCGACCTTGCCGAGGAGCTTGTTGTGGTTGGTCATCTGCAGCGGACCCTGCGTCCGGCCGAGGCCGAACGCGCGCTCGCGGACGGCGGTGTAGCGCAGGACGTCGGTGTTCCGCACGAGGTGGCGGCTGAGCACGGCGAAGTCGCGCGGCGTGGAAAGGTCGCCGTCCTCGACCCGCCGGCTCGGCGGCGGGAGTCCGTGGGGCGTGCGGAAGGTGGTGGCCGTCATCCCCAGGGCGCGGGCCTTGGCGTTCATCCGCTCGACGAAGGCCGGGACCGAGCCCGCGGCCGCGCGGGCCAGGGCGTGGGCGGCGTCGTTGGCCGACTGGATCATCATCGCGTGGATCAGCTCCTCGACCGTGAACGTCTCGCGCGGGTCGAGGTACACCTGCGTGCCGCCCATCCGGGCGTCGGCCGGCTCGACGCGCACCGGCGTCTGGAGCGTGAGCGTGCCGGCGGCGAGCAGGTCGTGGAGCACGGCGAAGGTCATCAGCTTCGTCATGCTCGCCGGCGGGTTCACCACGTCGGCGTTCTCCGCCACGAGCACCGCCCCCGTCCCCGCGTCGACCGCGATCCCCCCGGCGAAGACGCCGGGGATCTCCGCGCGGACGGAGGGAGCGACGACAAGGACCAGCAACAGCACGCTGAGCTTCATGGGCGGAAAGCGCGCAACTCAGCCGTCAACCGGCGGCGATGCAATCGGAAAGGCCCGTCGTCGCCGCCGCACCGGTGCACCGGACCGGGTGGCATCGCCGCTCCGCAATCCGGCGCCGAGGCCAGCGGGAAGCCTCGACGCGCGGTGCGCCCACCGGTGGGAGGGTGGCCCTTCCCGTCAGCCTCCGCCGCCGGCGACCTGGCTGGTCACATCGGCGCCGCGCTTCGTCAGCCGCCCCCGCACCGCCGCCGCCGGCACCAGGGTGCCATGGGAGTCGGATCCCGCGGTCGAGACCAGGCGTTCCAGGCCGCTCACGTCGACCGACGCACCGGAGGACTGCGCGAGGCTGCCTCCCGTGATGCGCACATCCGTCGTCCGTCCGAAGATCAGCGCCGCCGACGCGGTGCCGCTCGAGACGACGTCGCCGAAGAAGACCGGGCCCTGGAAGGCGACTCCCGTCGCGACGATTCCCACCACGGACTGGTTGTTGCTGAACTCCGCGTTGGCGAAGCGGATGCCGCCGGCGCGACCATTGCGGGACCGGACCGTCAGGGACGCCAGGTCGGCCCAGCCGTCGTAGCTCTCGCCGGCGCGGAACAGGGCGGCGTTCACCGCCGTGGCACGCCCCACGCTGAAGAACGAAACGTTCGTGGTCTCGTCGCTGTCGAGGAGCGTCAGGTGGGCGTGCCCCCTCACGTAGTCGACCTGCTGGTTGTACTTGACCGGCCGATCGGGACCGCTGAGCCCCTCCAGGTAGATGACGAGCGTCCCGGCGCCGCTGAACTCAACCTGCACGATGTCGTCGTTGACGTCGATGAACGACGCGCGGAGCACCTGCCCGGCGTCCGCCGTCATCGCCGCGGCTCGACCTCGCAGCAGCACCTGGTCGTAGACGTTGCCGTTGGGGTGCCGGATGTCGGACCCGACCTCCGCGGCGTCGCCGCTCAGCTTGCCGTCTCCGGCAGTCGCGCCGAATCCAGAATGGACGAGAAAGCCGCGGCGGCCGACCGCGACGAAGCGGTTCGCACCCAGTGCCGCCGCCGAGTAGAGGGGATCGGACGAGGCCGCGCTCGCCGCCTTGATCTCCTCCCCGTTCCAGGTCTGCCAGACCCGACCGTTCTCGGTGACCGCCACGAAGCCCATCGAACCGAACGCGAGCCCGTTGACGCGCGCCCCGTCCAGGTCGCCGTGGCGCGCCCACTGCGCCCCGAAGTTCTTGGTCACGTGGAGGCTGGAGTCATCCCCAGCGACGACCAATTGCCCCGACCCGAACGCCACCGCCCGCAGCGTTTCGGCCGTGGGTGCAGGCAGCTTCTCCCAGGTCACAAGGTCGCGCGAGCGGACGCAGATTCCCCGTTCGCCCACGAGCACGTAGTATCCGCCGGCGATGCACCCCGCGCGGAAAGTTTCCGCATACCCGGTCGCCCTCAATCGCCATTCCTGCCCGTCATCAGACACCAGCACGCTGCCGTTGGTCCCGAACGCCACGAACCCCAGGTGTCCGGCCACGATGCCCGCGAGCTGGGCCTCGGGTACGCTCGCCGCCTGCCTCCACGAGCGTCCGTCCGCGCTCGTGTAGACCTCTCCGAGGAGTGACGCCGCGACGCAGAGCGCGCCATCCGAGGCCACGCCGACGAAGTTCACCCCGCCAAAGGAGGCCGATACGGCCGCCTGCGCGGGATCCCCCGACGACAGGCGGAGGATGTCCCCGTTGGAGCCGACGGCGATGAAGGCGTCCTGGTGCCAGGCCAGCGCGAAGAGGTTCGCGCCGGTGGGGCGCGGAAAGGCCGCCTTCGGGTCGAAGCGAGGGAGGCCGAACGCGGCCCCCACGACCGCGCCGAACAGCAGCGCTCGAGTCACGTTTCTCATCGTCATAATCTCCGGGGTGGTTTCTCGGACCGGACCTTCGCCTTGGGCTCCAAGCCCCGCTGTTGCAGCAGCATCTCCGCGATCGCCGCGACAGTCGTCGGATAATCCGGACCGGTCGCCCAGGCCGACAGCTGCTGGGACGCCTGGTCCGACCAATTCTGCTCGGCCCAACGGGCACAGGCCTGCCAGGCGGCCTGCTCCGTGAGCAGGCCCTTGTGGCAAAGCGCCGCCAGCTCCCTGACGATGTTGACGTCGGCGACCGCGGACGCCTCGGCGAGGACCTCCTCGACGGTCCGCCCGTCTCCGGCCTCGACCGCATCGGCGATGATCCGACCCATCGCCGCAGGATGATGGAGCCTGATCAAGGCGGTGCGCTCCTCTCGCGTCGCCTTGCGGGCCGCCTCCACGATCTCCGACTGCAGTCCCAGGTAGTCGGGGTCCGACTGGAGCCGTGCCCGCACCTCCCGCAGGATCTTGCCGGAGCTCGGTACCGACTCGACCTCATGAAGAATGCGGGTGAGCCGGCCGTCCGCCGGCACCGCGACGAGCGTCGTGGCCGGGACATTCAGGCTGGCGGAGTCGTCCTGGGGCGCCTCGCGGGACGGCGATGCCGTCGGCGCGGCGGCGAGCCCCGATGGGAACGGCACTGGCCGGCTCGGCTGCGCCAGCCGCCACGCCCCGACACCCAAGCCGAGAAGACCAAGCAGGAGGATGTGTCTCGAAGAGATGGTCACGGCACGATCACCACTCGACGACCCGGAAGGAAAACGCGGCCGCGTTGACGCCAGTGGGGGCGAGGGCGGCCGAACTGCCCCCGACACCAACACTGATGCCGTCGGTCCCGACGCACAGCTGGCCCTCGATCTCAATGGCAGCACCAACATCAGCACCGGGGGACCAGCATACCCCAAACTCATCGTTCGAGGTGTAATAGACCGAACCGCGGGCGAGCAGGGTTCCTCCTGTGAAGGTCATCGTCATTTCATTCGAAGATGGATCAACCATTGCCGATCCTCCGATGATCCCGGCATTGATGGAGGAACCGGCAGAAAAGGAGGAACGTCGGACTATCTCCGTGCGCAGCGATTCCGCCACCTTCAGGACTTGTCCGGCCTGAAGGACGATATGCTCCGATTCATTGAAGGGGTTCGTGATCGTGACGCGCGCACGCCGCCCCGAGTCGTTGCGCACCAGGACCGCGTCGACGAAGGCGGATCGCGTTAGGTTCGCAGAGTTGGTGACATGGAAGAGGAGGGCCCTCATCACCCGGCTTTGGTCGTGGAACTCGACGACCGCGGCGCGGTTGCTGGACGGCGTGGATACGAAGGAGAATCGTCCCTCGGCGTCCGTGCTCACGATGCGGGACATCAGTTGCAGCCCGTCGGAGACGTAGAACGTCTGATTGCCGGCCGGTGAACCCGCCCGCAACAGACGCCCCGAGATCGCGACGGGCGTACCGACCGTGACCTGCTGCGGAATCGAAGGCGACAACTCCACTTGGAGACTGCTCTGGGCGGCCCCTCCCGCTCCGGAGGCCGCGAAATCCGCCCGCAAAGAATACGCGCCGGTGCCGGTCGGGGAATAATGCCGAACCATGACATAGTAGGTGCCGGCGCCGACCGTCCGGTTGATGCGGAAGTTGAGGTCGGTCGCGTCGTCGTTGCTCGCCAGTTCCACCCCGTTGCCGTCCAGCAGCCGCCCGAACGTGTCCGTTGATCCCGTGGTGTACACCGTGAGCGTTCCGGCGGCGGACAGCGTGACTCGGAAGTAGTCCTGGTCACCCGGCGCGCCAATCGATCCGGTGACGGTCGCGTTCGTGCCGATCGCCGTCGCGGAGCCGACGCTGTTACCATGGTCGTCCCCGCCGGCAGGGACGTCCGTGGGCTGATGGTCCGCACGCAGGCCGTACGCCCCCGTGCCCGTGCTCGAGAAGTGCCGCACCGCGATGTAGTACGTGCCGGCGCCGACCGTGCGACTGATGCGGAAATTGAGGTCCGCGGCGTCGTCGCTGCTCGCGAGCTCGGCTCCGTTGCCGTCCAACAGCCGCCCGAACGTGTCCGTTGATCCCGTGGTGTACACCGTGAGCGTTCCGGCGGCGGACAGCGTGATCCGGAAGTAGTCTTGGTCCCCCGGCGAGCCGATCGCCCCGGTGACGGTCGCGTTCGTCCCGATCGCCGTCGCGGAACCGAGGCCGTTCCCGTGGTCGTCGCTGGAGGGACTGGAGGGCGTGGCCACGAAGTCCGCCCGCAGACCATACGTGCCCGTGCCTGTCGCGGAGAAGTGCCGCACCGCGATGAAATAGGTCCCGGCTCCGACCGAGCGGCCGATGCGGAAGTTGAGGTCGGTCGCATCGTCGTTGCTCGCCAGCTCGGCGCCGGTGGCGTCCAGCAGCCGCCCGAACGTGTCCGTCGAGCCGGTCGTGTAGACCGTGAGCGTGCCCGCCGCGGTCAGCGTGATGCGGAAGTAGTCCTGGTCTCCTCCGCCATTGATCGCCCCGGCGACCGTGGTGTTGGTCCCGATCGCCGTCGCGGCGCCGACGCTGTTCCCGTGGTCGTCGCTGGAGGGATTGGAAGGCGTGGCTACGAAGTCCGCCCGCAGGCCATACGCACCCGTGTCCGTCGCGGAGAAATGCCGCACCGCGATGTAGTAGGTTCCCGCGTTGACCGAGCGGCCGATGCGGAAGTTGAGGTCGGTCGCATCGTCGTTGCTCGCCAGTTCCACGCCGTTGCTGTCCAGCAGCCGCCCGAACGTGTCCGTCGAGCCGGTCGTGTAGACCGTGAGCGTGCCCGCCGCGGTCAGCGTGATGCGGAAGTAGTCCTGGTCTCCTCCGCCATTGATCGCCCCGGCGACCGTGGTGTTGGTCCCGATCGCCGTCGCGGCGCCGACGCTGTTCCCGTGGTCGTCGCTGACGGAGGTCGGCGGCGGCGCGAAGTCGGCTCGCAGCGAATAGGCGCCCGTGCCCGTCGTGGAATAGTGCCGCACCGCGACATAGTAGGTGCCCGCGCTGACCGTCCGGCTGATGCGGAAGTTGGTGTCGGTCGCATCGTCGTTGCTCGCCAGTTCCACGCCGTTGCTGTCCAGCAGCCTTCCAAACGTGTCCGTCGAGCCCGTCGTGTAGATGGTGAGGGGGCCGCCGGAGGTGAGCGTGAGCCGGAAATAGTCCAAGTCGCCCGCCGGATTGATCGTTCCCAAGATCGACTGATTGGTTCCGATCGCTGTCGCCGTGCTCGCGCTGTTCCCATGGTCGTCGCCTGCGGGAGCGACGTTGGGGACGAATTCCACCCGCAACGAGTAGGCCCCCGTCCCACTCCCAGAATAGTGCCGCACCGCGATGTAGTAGGTCCCGGCGCTGACGGAGCGGCTGATGCGGAAGTTGAGGTCGGTCGCGTCGTCGTTGTTCGCCAGCTCCACGCCGTTGCCGTCCAAGAGCCGCCCGAACGTGTCAGTCGAGCCGGTCGTGTAGACCGTGAGCGTTCCCGACGTGGTCAGCGCGACGCGGAAGTAATCCTGGTCGCCTGCTGGACTGAGCAGCCCCGCGACCGTGCTGTTCAACGCCACGCTTGTCGCCGCACCCGCGCTGTTGCCGTGGTCGTCGCCGAGGGGGTTGGACTGGGTCGTGAAGCTCAGCTGGCTGCCGTAGGCGGTGCCTGCGCTGTTGATGGCGAACGCGCGGACGTAATAGGTCGTGTTCGGTATCAGCGCCCCGTCGAGGGTCGTCGAGAAACTGCCGGTCCCGCTGCCCACCGTGACGAACGTCCCGCTCGATGTCGTCGGATTCTGCGACGTCCCGTAGACGATGCCCCGCTGCGTCACCGTCGCTCCGCCGCTGCCGGTGACGTTGCCGCCGAGCGTCGCACCCGTCGCCGTCACGGCGGCGGGAGTGGCCGTGCTGACCGACGGGGCCGTCACGGCCGCCGTCGTCTCCACCCTCAGGCTATAGCTGCCCGTCGCACCGCCGTATCCGGTCACCCGGACATAGTAGGTGCCGCCGGACAGGTCGCGCTCGATCCGGAACCCCCGGTCGCCGTTGCCATCGTCGTCCTCGACGATCTGCTGGTCGCTGCCGTTCCTGAGGCTGCCCAGGGTGTCGGTGCCTCCGGTCGTGTAGACGACCAGCCGGGCGGTCCCTCCGAGCGTCACCCGGAAATAGTCGATGTCGTTCGCCGTGTTCAGCACCCCCGCGACCGTGCTGTTCAACGCCACGCTTGTCGCCGAACCCGCGCTGTTGCCGTGGTCGTCGCCGAGGGGGTTGGACTGGGTCGTGAAGCTCAGCTGGCTGCCGTAGGCGGTGCCTGCGCTGTTGATGGCGAACGCGCGGACGTAATAGGTCGTGTTCGGTATCAGCGCCCCGTCGAGGGTCGTCGAGAAACTGCCGGTCCCGCTGCCCACCGTGACGAACGTCCCGCTCGATGTCGTCGGATTCTGCGACGTCCCGTAGACGATGCCCCGCTGCGTCACCGTCGCTCCGCCGCTGCCGGTGACGTTGCCGCCGAGCGTCGCACCCGTCGCCGTCACGGCGGCGGGAGTGGCCGTGCTGACCGACGGGGCCGTCACGGCCGCCGTCGTCTCCACCCTCAGGCTATAGCTGCCCGTCGCACCGCCGTATCCGGTCACCCGGACATAGTAGGTGCCGCCGGACAGGTCGCGCTCGATCCGGAACCCCCGGTCGCCGTTGCCATCGTCGTCCTCGACGATCTGCTGGTCGCTGCCGTTCCTGAGGCTGCCCAGGGTGTCGGTGCCTCCGGTCGTGTAGACGACCAGCCGGGCGGTCCCTCCGAGCGTCACCCGGAAATAGTCGATGTCGTTCGCCGTGTTCAGCACCCCCGCGACCGTGCTGTTCAACGTCACGCTTGTCGCCGAACCCGCGCTGTTGCCGTGGTCGTCGCCGGGGGGGGGCACCGGTACGAAGTCCGCCCGCAGCGAATAGCTGCCCGTGCCCGCCCCGTCGAAGTGCCGCACCGCGATGTAGTAGGTCCCCGCGTTGACCGAGCGGCTGATGCGGAAGTTGAGGTCGGTCGCGTCGTCGTTGCTCGCCAGCTCCACGCCGTTGCCGTCCAACAGCTGTCCGAACGTGTCCGTCGAGCCGGTCGTGTAGACCGTGAGCGTGCCCGCCGCGGTCAGCGTGATGCGGAAGTAGTCCTGGTCTCCTCCGCCATTGATCGCCCCGGCGACCGTGGTGTTGGTCCCAATCGCCGTCGCCGAGCCGATGCTGTTTCCGTGGTCGTCGCTGACCACTGGACCCTCCACCCGGAGGACGTAGGAACCGGTGCCCGAGCTCGAATAGTGCCGCACCGCGATGTAGTAGGTCCCGGCGCTGACGGAGCGGCTGATGCGGAAGTTGAGGTCGGTTGCGTCGTCGTTGTTCGTCAGCTCCACGCCGTTGCCGTCCAGTAGCCGCCCGAACGTGTCGGTCGAACCGGTCGTGTAGACCGTGAGCGTGCCGGCCGTGTTCAGGGTGATCCGGAAATAGTCCTGGTCACCCGCCGCGCCGATCGACCCCGAGACGCTGGTGTTGACCCCGATCGCCGTCGCCGAACCGATGCTGTTGCCGTGGTCGTCGCCGGTCTGGGCGCCGCCGGCGGCGGCGAGCACCGAGAACGCCGCCAGCGCGAGGATGCCCCGCCAGCTCACCCGGCGGCCGCTTCGCCCCCGCAAGCGACCAAGGCCGCGCGCGCCCAACCCACGGATTCCACCAGTCCCGACACCCGCGGCATCGGGAAGACGACCGAACATGCCTAGTTTCACGCTTCCGGTATTGGGCCGGAGGGGTGGATTCTTACTCGGATCACGAAAATCGCCCCGTCCCGTTCACCTGCGGGAATCACCTCACGAAGGCGAGCACCTCTCCCCCGAGCTCCAGGAGGTCCCCGTCCCGGAGCGGGGCGGGAACGGTCACGCGCTGTCCGTTAAGGAAGGTCCCGTGGGCCGATCCGAGGTCGCCCAGCCAAACCTCCCCGCGCAGCGTCGTGAGTTCGCAGTGGCGGCGCGAGACGCGCGGATCGGCGAGCCTCACGTCGCAGGCCGCATCCCGACCGACCACGAGCCGGTACCCGACCGCGAAGGCCTGGACCTCGCGCCGACCGTCGCGCCACAGAATGCGAGGCGCGGTCGCGGGAACGGCCGGGGCATCGGCCACCAGTCGGGCGACGAACTTCAGGCGGTCGTAGAGCCCACGGACGGGGGGAGTGGGCCGGACCTTCGGCCCCGTCTCGGTCAGCCAGTCCGCGTCGAGCGTCGTCACAGCCTGATATTGGTCCCGGGGCGCGAATCTTACGCCGCGACCGCCGACCTCAGCCCAACTCCCGGAGGCGGCGGGCGACTTCGACCCGCAGCCGCCGCAGCAGGCGGTTCTTGATCTGGTAGACGGCGTTCTCCTTGAGGCCGAACTCGCGCGCGACCTCCGCCACGGGTCGACCTTCGATCGCGTACGCGCGAAAGACCGGCCAAGTCGTCTCCGCCAGGGCCGGCTCGACCGCCAGCCGGGCCAACGCATCCTCCATGATCGCCTCGCGCCAGCGCGCCTCGGCCGTCGCTTGGTCCGCCCGCGCGGATGCTCCGCTACCCGCCTCCCGCGCGGCCCGATCGCCCCAAGGGTCGCCGCTGTCCAAGGAAACCTCCGGCAATCCCTTCGCCCGCCGCAGGGCCGCCAGGCACTTGCGGTGGACGATCGTGAGGAGGTAGTTGCGGAACCTGCCCTTGCTTCGGTCGTAGGAGAAACTCGGCAGCTGCCGCATCAGCGTGACCATCGTCTCCTGCAGGACCTCCTCGGCCCGGTGGTCGTCGAGCCCGAGCTTGCGGGCGTAGCGGAGGATGGCGGACCAGTACGCCTGGTAGAACTCCTGCCAGGCCGCGTGCGCGTCGAGTCGCTTGACCCGCTCGAGGAGGGTCTCGTTCGTTTCGATCATCGGTGCTGGCCCGCGCTTACTCCTCGACGGTCAGTTCGGCGGAGTCAATCCCCCGCACCGTGACCCGCACGAGGTCGGGCACCGGCACCCGCGCCTCCAGCTCCTCTTGGAAGACCACGGCTTCGCCGACGGTCGTCACCGCCCGGAAGAGCAGCCGCCCGTCGCGCACGACGACCTGCAGCCGCAGGTCGCCGTAGCTCGCGATCACCTGATGCGAACGCTCCGGGCGCCGCGCATCCCCGAGCGAAACGGCCAGATAACCAGCCGCGCCGCCGGGCGCGACCGACGCGGCGAGGATCCGGCCGTCGCGGGTCGCGAACTCCACGCTCATCGGCGCCATCCCCGGCCGCACGTCGCCCCGCCATTCGAGCGCGACCGCGCGGGCGAGGGGGGAGAACCCGAGGTCCGACCGCCCGTCGCGCGGGACGAGCGCACGCCTTACCTCGCCCCGCGGAAGCATGGCGACCGCCTGCGAGGTCACGCCGTGCCACGACCCGAGCGCGAGCACCATGCCGCCAAGCTCGGCATGCACCTTGTAGTAGGCGGGCTTGCGGCCCTGAAACCGATTGATGAAATAGTGCCGCTTGCCCTCGGAGAAACGCGCCGCTCCCCGACGGACGAAGACCGAGACGGTGTCCAGCTGCAGCGGCAGTTCGTCGCACCACGCCGCGATGTCATCCGCGTGCCACCGGGCGATCTCGTCCCAATCGGCCAGGCGGGCGTTCGCGCCGAACTCCCGCGCGACCGCGGCATCGAGATCCGAGGTGTCCGGATAGACGGCCCGCGTGATGTGGAACCGCGGCGGCGCCTCGTCCGTCGCCAGCCGGGCGACCTCGTCGGCCGTGATGGCCCGCTTCCAGACGCGCACGTCGTCCAGCGAGCCCACGAAGCGGTTCGCGTCGAACTTGTGGGCCCCGGCCAGCAGGAGCGTGCCGCTGCGCTGCGGCCGGCCGGGATGCAGCGGAGCGATCTCGCCCTCCCCGGCCAGACGCCCCGCCTGGTACACGCGCACCCGACTGCCATCGTAGGTGACCGCCAAGTGGCTCCAGCCCCCGATGGGCAGGTCCCTCGATCCGCGCGCCTCCTGCGACGCATCCACCTGGACCCGACCCACGGTGAAGCGGGGTCTGGAATCGAAGACGTCCAAGCTCCAATAAGGTCCGTACTGATCGTCCGAGCGCAACGCCACCACGGTCGCGCCCACTTCCGCCCGGCGGGCCAGGTTGACCCAAAGCGACACGGAAAAGGGCTCCCGCGCCGTCCAATCGCCCAGTTCGAAATCGGGCCGGAGGAACATGGCGGTGCCATTGAACCGAATCGCCCGGTCGATGCGCCCGAAGCGGTCCTGCGTCGGAATCGCGCGATTCCGCTCGAAGTCCCGTCCGCGGCCCGAGGCGTCCCGACCGTCGCCATCCAGGTTCCACGCGCCCCACGCCCGGGTCGCGTCGCTGGGATGAGAGGTCCCGGCGGCGATGTTCGCCTGCTCTTGGGACCCGGGCGCCGGACCCCGCGGCGTCACCCCCGCCTCCGGGCCCGAGCGCACCACCGCGAGCGCCACCCCCAGTCCGACGGCAAGGAGGCCGAGCCGCACCGGGCGATGGCGCAGGATGGAGTCCGACCATAGGACCGCGGCGCGATTCCGCCGTCCAGCCGACTCGGGCGCCGCCAGGCGAACCGCCACCTCTCCCGCCGAGCGCGGCCGGTCCTCGGCGCGCTTGGCGAGGCAGGCCGCGACCGTCTCCTCCCAGACGCGGGGCGGCGGCCCGAGTCGCCCGAGACCGAGCTGACGCCGGCGTTCCGCGAGACTGTCGGGCACGCGCCGCTCGATCTGCGCGGCGAGGTTGCCGGAATAGAAGGGAGGCTTGCCGGTGAGGAGCTCGTAGAGCGTGGCTCCCAGCGAGTAGACGTCGTCGGACGGCGCCGGCGGCTCGCCGAAGTGCTGCTGGGGCCCCATGTAGGCGAGCGTGCCGGAGGGCGCCCACTGGCTGATCCGCAGCGCGCTCTCCGCCACGGGTTGCGCGATGCCGAAGTCGCCGATCTTCACGCCGCCGTCGGCCGCGAGCAGCAGGTTCGAGGGCTTGAGGTCGCGGTGCACGACCCCGGCGGCATGGGCATGGTCGAGCGCGGCGCACAGCTGCGGCAGCCAGGCGAGGATCTCCGCCGGGGTGAACACCGGCGGGTCGCGGCGGCAGCGCTGCGCGTGCAGCGAGCCGCCCGGGAGGAACTCCATCGCGATCGCCGTCTGCCCTTGGTCCTCGTGCAGGTCGTGGATGCGGACGATGCCGGGATGGTTCAGCTCCCGCGTCCGCCGCGTCTCCGTCCGCAGGGCGAGCAGCGCCGCCTCGTCCCAGCGGAACCGCTCCTGCAGGAACTTCAGCGCGACGTCGCACTCCAGGCGCTCGTCGCGCGCCAGCCAGACCTCGCCCATCCCGCCCTGGCCCACGCGGCGCACGAGGCGAAAGCGCCCGAACACGCGCTCGCCCGCCGCGAGTCCGCGCGCCGTGGGTGCCTCGTCACTGGGGCCGACCGGATCCATGACGCCGCGGAGAAGCTGCGGACCGCCGGCCCGGCCGTCAATCGGCGGTTCGGGTCCGGCGGGGCTTGGTCGAGCGCGGCGCGAACTCACGCGGAATCCCCGTCCTCCCACCACCCGCACGCGATGTGCGTTGCGTGGGGTGCGTCCGGCGCGCGGGGGCGGCGTCACCCGTCCTCGGAGAGGTCGGGCCACCCACTCGGGCCGGGCCACCTGGCGCGGCGTCAGCCGCGAGGCGGGCGGGCGATTCCGCCCCGACTCAATGCATCGACGGCTGGGCCGGCTTGGCGCCGGGGGGCGGCGGCGTGCCGCAGGAGATGGCGTCGGGATTCGCGTTGTCGGCGCGCGAGGCCCACTCGGGACGGAGGAAATTGGGCAGCGTGAGGTAGAGGCCGAGCGAGGCCATCGAATCCTGGGGCTTCGGACTCGTGTTGTGGTAGCTGACCGCGACCTCGTAGCTGCCGGGCGGCAGCGGCACGCCCTCGGTCGAGTGGAAGGAGCGGATCTTGTCCAACCCGACCTTGCCGCCGCCGAGGCTGACGACGGTGTTGCGCAGGATCTCGACGGGGCCGCACTTCGGGTCGTGGTGGATGAGCCGCAGGTCCTCGCAGAACGGATGCACGTGGCTCCAGCTCGCGACCACCCGGCTGTCCGCCACGGGGAAACCGGGGGAGGAGAGGATCGCCGGCGTGCGCCACTCGCGGCGGCCGGGCGGCACCTGCCAGTGGCCGCTCATGCGCCGGCCGGAGACGTCGGTCCACGTGCCGTTGCTCGTGTTGTTCGGGGCGTTGAGCGCCGTCGGCATCTGCACGCAGCACGGGCAGAGCTTGCGGTCGGACTCCGCGCCGGCCGGCAGGTTGCCGTCGAGCGGGAGGAAGACGAAGGGCACGTACCAGGTGACCGGCTGGAGCGGCACGAACAGGTCGCGGTCGCGCACGAAGTAGAGCGTGAGCCGCTGCCGGACCTTGAACTTGCCGTCGCGGTTGTGGTTCAGGACCTGGAAGAGCGCGGTGAAGGCGGCGTCGGACGGGAACGGCACGCCGTAGCCCGGCGGCAGCTCGAAGTGCATCTCGCCCTGCGTGAGCGTGAGCAGCCGCGCCGGCGACCACGGCCAGCCGGGGAAGGCGGCCTGCTGCGCGCGGGCGTCCACGTCGAGGTTCAGGTGGCACATGAACTCCGGACCGAGGTTCTGCCCGGTCTCGGCGTCCACCACCTCGATCGTCGCGCCCTTCCACCAGAGCAGCTCCTTGGTCTTGGCCCCGCACGAGGCGGCGAGGGTCGCCCATTCGGGCGTCTTCTCCGGCCGGATCTCCACGCGCTGCCAAGGGCCCTCCATGGAGCGGTAGCGCTTCTCGATCTTGAAGGCGTCGGGGGTCGTGACCCGGACCACGGTCAGGGGCCCCTCGGGCGACGGGCGCTCGCGGTCGGTCCACTGCAGCAGCTCGCGCGGGTTGTCCGGCGGCTCGGGCGCGGCCGGCAGGGCCGGAAGGCCGGCGAGGAGCAGCAGGGCTCCGAGGGCGCGACGCGCGGCTCGGACGGACTCGGGGAACGGACGCATGACGGGAAGGCGGCTACGGCTGATGAAACAAACCACGGCGCGCTTGGGGAGGAAATTCTCGGCGCGGACGGGAAGGCAATGCGACGACCAAGGCCTCACGGCCTCAGCCACACTCCCGGGCCACGATCAGCGCCGGCCGCGGAAACCGCCGCGGAAGGCGCGGCCGCCGCCGGGACCGCCGCCGCGGCCGCCCCCGTGACCGTGGCCGTGGCCGTGGCCGCCGGGACGCCCGCCGCCGCGCGGGCCCTGGGCGGGCACGGCGGGACGCGGCGTGTCGATGGGCACGTACGGGAAGCCCTCGAGCCGGAGCTCGGGGATGCGCTGGCCGATGAAGCGCTCGATGTCGCGGACGTCGCCGGCGTTCTCCGGCGTGACGAGCGTGAAGGCGTCGCCCACCGCCTGCGCGCGGCCGGTGCGGCCGATGCGGTGCACGTAGTCCTCGGGGTTCTCCGGCACGTCGTAGTTGATGACGTGGGAGACGCCCGCGACGTCGATGCCGCGCGCGGCGATGTCGGTCGCGACCATCACCTCGTACTTGCCCGACTTGAAGCCCTCCAGCGCCTCGATGCGCTGGTTCTGCGAGCGGTTGGCGTGCAGCACGGCCACGCTGTGGTTGGCGGCCTTGAGCTTGCGCGCGATCTTGTCGGCCCCGTGCTTGGTGCGGGAGAAGACGAGCACGCTGTCGAACTCGGTCCGCTCGAGCAGCGCGAGGAGCAGGTCGAACTTCTGCACGAAGGCCACGGGATAGATCGCGTGGTTGATCGAGCGGTTGACGGAGCGGTTCACGCCCACCTCGACGCGCGTCGGCGAGCGGAGGGCGAACGAGGCCACGGCCTGGATCTCGGGCGGGACGGTGGCGGAGAAGAAGAGCGTCTGCCGCTCGCGCGAGCAGCGGCCGATGATGTCCTTCACCACGGGCAGGAAGCCCATGTCCAGCATCCGGTCCACCTCGTCGAGCACGAGCACGCGGATGTCCCGGAGGTTGATGGAGCCGTCCTGGACGAAGTCCATCAGCCGGCCCGGCGTGGCGCAGATCACGTCCACGCCGCGGCGCAGCTCGTTGCGCTGGTGGCCGTAGCCGACGCCGCCGAAGACGGCGACGGTGCGCAGGTCGGTGAAGCGCGCGAAATCGCGGAACGCCGTCTCGACCTGCGCGGCCAGCTCGCGCGTCGGCTCGAGCACGAGCACGCGGGGCCGCGCCTCGTGCCGGCCGAGCCGGGACAGGATGGGCAGCGCGAACGCCGCGGTCTTGCCGGTGCCCGTCTGGGCGGAGCCGATGAGGTCGCCGCCGCCGAGGACGACGGGAATGGCGCGGAGCTGGATGGGGGTCGGGTCGGTGTACCCGGCGGACTGGATGCCGCGGAGGATGGGCTCGGAGAGCTGGAGGGACTTGAAGGGCATGAAATCGGAACGGTCGCGCCCGGTGAGGCGCCAGGAGGGCGGACCGGCGGTCCGCCCGGCGGGACGCGGCAGGACCGCGCCCCGGCAGGGAGAAAAGAAAAAGGGCGGAGCCGCACGGGCTCCGCCCTCGAAAGTCGATCGGTCTGCAGGCGCAGACGTCGGGACTCAGTAACGGTCGCGACCGCCGCCGAAGCCGCCACGGTCGCCGCCGCGGCCACCGCGGCCGCCGAAGCCACCGCGACCGCCGCCGCCGCCGCCGAAGCCGCGACGCTCGCCGCCGCCGAAGCCACCGCCGGCCGGGCGGTCTTCCTTCGGACGGGCCTCGTTGACCTGGAGGGGACGGCCGCCCAGCTGGACGCCGTTGGTCTTCTCGATGGCGACCTTGGCCTCGTCAGCCGTGCCCATGGTCACGAACGCGAAGCCGCGCGGGCGGCCCGTGAACTTGTCCATCGCGACGTAGATGTCGGTGACGGCGCCGAACTGCTCGAAGTGAGCGCGGAGCTCGTCTTCGGTGGTCTGGAACGACAGATTGCCGACGTACAGTTTGGAGTTGCTCATGTGATGAAGTCGTCAGGGCTCTCGTCTGCTGCCAGTCCGTTCCCACCGTGGGTTTCAAATCATCACTTAAGCCAAAGCAGCTCAGCCAACGACTCACCAGATCCTGTCATCTAAACGCGAAAACTCCAACGAACGGCGGGGACGAAGCCACCAACCGACCCCCGACGCAAGGGAAATTCCTCCACCCTCCCTTCTAGTGTCTTCCGTGGAGGGACTTGGGTGCCGCAATGGCCACCCCATACGTCTTGGAATGGAGACCGTCGAAATGGGTAGGGGCTCGCAGGGGCGGACCTTGAGTCCGCCCGCATCCCGCGACAGGCAGCGTGCCGCGGAAGTCCCGCGGCTGAATCCGCTCCGATAGAGCGGAGGCAGGCAGCCCGCGCTCCCCGAGCGCGGGTCCGGGCGGCGGTCGCAATTCCGATGCCACCCGTCTCGGAGAGGCGGGGCCACCGACGGGGAGCCCGGGCTACCGGGAGCGGTGCGGCCTCACTTGGCCGGCTTGAACGCGCTCCGCATCCAGTCCGAGAGCATCTCCCTCTCGTAGCGGAGCGGGTCGTGGGTCGGCAGCCGGGCGGCGTTCATCAGGAACGCCATGTCGCGGATGTTCTCCTTGCCTTCCTTCACGGCGGCGCCGCTGGCGTCGAGCAGGCGCCACTCGAACTGCAGGCGGGGCGAGTAGAGGTCCTTGACGATGCGCACGTCGTCGAAGTTCGGCCCGCGCCACGGCTCGTACTCGCCGGCGAGGTCGATGTCGGTGAAGCGGATCTCGAGGACCCGGTCCGCCGGGACGTGCCGGCGCGCGAGGTCGGCGAGCAGGTCGCGGAACTGGTCCGACAGCGCCTCGCGGCCCTTCTCGGTGCCGAAGACGCTGTCCTTGAAGTCGGTGAACTTCTCCGGGTTGGAGAACTCGACCTTGATCCGGGCGGCCTCGGACGACGGGGCGGCGAAGGCGGAACCGGCCAGCAGCAGGCCGGCCGCGACGAAAAGGACGGGGACGCGAGCTTTCATGGGGCGGGAAGATAGCCGCCTGCCTCCGGAATGCGAGCGCGGGCTGCGACCCGTCCTCGGACGCGACCATCCGTTCCCGTCGGAGAATGACACGGGCCCGCGCACGCGGCGCTTGCCTGGGGACACGATTCGTCTCTCTTCGACCGCTCCCCGCGTCCACCGCGGGCCGAAAGGCGTATTCCGCGCTACCGCGGAACCCGACTATCCTTTCGCCCGTCCCAGACGCCGGTCCCATGCTCGCCTCCGTGATCATCCTCGCGCTCCTCGCCCTGCTCGTCGCCACCGAGCCGGACGTGTGAGCGCGTGCGCATGACTCGCTGGGCAAAGAATTTGCTTTATGCCGACAGGACGTTTGCCCAACGTCCCGACTTGAACCCACCGCTGACCATGAAGACCACCACCCGACTCCGTCTGGGCGCAGCTTTGATCGCTGCAGTCCTCGGACTTTCCGCCGTTCCGGGGCACGCTCAGGATGAGCTTTCCTCCGACGTCCAACAACAGATCATCACCGCCGTGAACAACGGCGACGCGGCCGCGCTCCAAGCGCTGGCCACCGCCCCCGGTGTCACCGGCGCCCAGCAGGTCGCTATCGCCCAGGCGGCCGCTGCCCAGGCCCAGACGCTCACCACCTCCAATCCTGCGGCCGCCGCCACTGCCGCACGCGTCGCCGCCAACATCGCGGCCCAGCCCGCTGCGATCGCGGCCAACCCGACCGCGGTCGCCAACGTCGCGAGCACGGCGGTCGGCGTCGCGAACTCCGTCGCCTCCACCCAGCCCGCGCTCGCCGCGCAGGCCGCCCAGGCCGCCGCGACCGCGACCGCCCAGCCGGCCGTCGCCGCCGCCGCCCCGGCCGTCGCCGCCACGGTGGCGTCGACCGCGGTGACCGCGGTGAACACCGCCGTCACCGCCGGCAACACCGCGGGAACGCCCGTTCCGGCCGCGACCATCGCCGCGGCCGTTGCCGCCGCCGCCAGCACGGTTTCGCAGCCTGCGGTCGCGAGCAACAGCCCGGCCACCGCCGCGACCGTCGCGGCCGCCGTCGTGCAGGCGGTGAGCACCAACAATCTCGCCTCGAGCCCGGCCACCGCCGTGGTCGCGGCCCAAGCGGCGGCCGCCGCCGCCGCCACCGTCGCGCAGCCCTCGGTCGCGACCGCCAACCCCGTCAGCGCTGCCACGACGGCCTCGTCGGCGACGACCATCGCGACCACCGCGGTGCAGAAC
>CAYWTK010000071.1:0-19076 GCA_964460895.1 uncultured Opitutaceae bacterium | reverse complement strand
GCCGAATCACCGTGCGGTGATCGAGAACCGGGGCGGGGGCGCCCCGGCTCCAGGGGGCATGTCGCGTTGGGGATGTGGGGACTTCGCCTTGGGGGATGCAGCGCCCTCGCCGCGTTTCACGCTATCCGGGGCTGGGGCGCCCCGGCTCCATGGACGACTGGGGCTCGTCTCTTGGCGGCCGCCGTCCCGTCACCGCGGCCGCTGCATCGAGCGGGGGTCCTCGCCGGCGCGCAGGGAGATCTCCGCGCCTTCGCGGCCGAGTTCGAGGCATTCGAAGAGGTTGCGCACGCACTGGCCGAGCCGGTCGTGACCGAGCGCGTCGAGCTCGATCTGCTCGACGAGCCGGCGGCCCAGGCCGGCGGCCTCGTCGCGCAGGCGCGCGGCCTCCGCCGGCGGCGGGTTCTCGTCGCTCTCGTAGCAGGGGTCGAGGAGCTCCACCAGCGAGGCGGCCGTGTCGCCGGCGGAGGTGCCGGTCCGGCCCTCGCGGTGCAGTAGGGTGAGGATCCGCCGCGCGACCCGGCCCGCGTGCGGCAGGTTGAGCGGGACGTGGAAGTGCGGGGTGTCGGCCATGCGGCGCGCGCCCGTCGGCTCAGGTGAACCGCTCGAGGAAGGCCCGCAGGTCGGGCGCCAGGGACTCCGGCAGGTTCTGGACGAAGCAGCGGAAGAAGTAGCGGGGCTCCTCGTGGTCGCCCGGGGTCAGGCCCAGCGAGTGGTCGCAGAAGGCGACCTTCTCCGCCTTGCGGCCGGCGGTGGCGGTGTAGACCTCGATCGACGCCCGCGCCCGCCCGCCGGTCAGCGCGGCGGCCTCTCCCCGGAGGCACACGCCCTCGAGGGCGAGCTCGAACGAGTTGAGCCGCAGCGTCTCCCGGTTCCGCCACACGTACAGGCGCGCGGTGCGGTGCTCGCCGCGGTAGCTCTCGCGGACGAGGCCGGGCGGCGTCAGCACGAGCCCGGTCGCCCGGTACGGCTCGAGCGTGGCGGCGATGACGACGGTCTCCAGCAGCTGCAGGAAGGCCTTCTGGGTGTCGGTGTCGGGGAAGGACAGCGACACGCCGCAGAGCGCGCAGTCGTTGCCGGCGCGCAGGTGCGCGACCTTGCAGGGGACCTCGAGGAGGAAGTCGCCGAGCCGCAGCTCGAGGGTCGAGGTCTCGCCGCGCCGCGCGAGCGCGGCGCGCGGGAGCATCACGCTCGCGCCGGTGCTGGAGAAGTCGGCCAGCCGGCCGCTCCAGCGGGCGGTGGTGCCGGGCTCGCCGGACGGGCCGAGCAGCGTCAGCGACGCCTTGAGCGGGAAGCTGGCGCCGACGGGGTAGCGCCGGGCCCGACGCTTGTCGCGCAGGCGCGCGAGCGTCCGGCGGGGGAAATCGAGGAGCGTCCGGAAGAGCAGCACGGCTCCTTGGTACCGGGGCCGCCGGGGGATTCAAGCCGGTTGCTCGGCCGCCGGCAGGTCCTCGCCGCGCGGCTGCCGGGAGAAATCCTCCCGGCGCAGGTCGGCGCCGAGCCGGAAGACGCCCGCGCCCACGCGCCGCTCGAGCACGACCTCGATCCAGGTGGTGCGGTTCGGCCCGAGCACCCGCCGGAGCGCCGAGAACCGGCCGCGCCACTCCGCCGGCGCGTACCCGGCGTAGCCGCCGGTCGGACGCGCCTCGACCTGCAGGCCGAACCGGTCCTCGAGCTCCGGGCGCGCCATCCAGTCGGCGAGGACGTCGTGGTCGAGGTAGTAGGTGAGGGCCTCCGGCTCCCGGCGGCTGCGCTGCCGGTCGGTGCAGAAGCCCGGCGGCAGGTGGTTCGGGTCGTAGGCCGGTCCGGCGGTGAACCGCAGCTCGAAGTCCGTCACCGGCCGCCCGCGGTCGTCGGCCACGCGGAAGACGAGCATGGCGTGCCGGTCGTGGCGGAAGGTGCGGCGGAAGAGGAGGCCGCCGCCCGTCGTCTCGACCCGCTCCGCCTCCTGCGTGCGGGCGGTGAGGGCCGCGAACTCGCGGCGGGTCGCGGCATAGCCGCGCCGCCCGCGCACGGCGAGGCAGCGCCGCACGGCGGCGATGGTGGGATGCGCGCCGTCGTCGTCCGCGGGCACGCTCCGCAGGATGCCCAGCCGCGCGCCCGAGTGCGCGAGCCCGGGCAGGACGGCGAGCGCGGTCGCGGGGGCGGCGCGGCGGCCGCGCAGCACGAGACGCGGGCCGCGCTGGACGAGGCGCACGAGGCCGTGGTTGAGGTCGGCGGCGGCGACGCGGACGACGCCGTCGGAGCCCGACTCCCCGGTGTACGAGTTGAGGGCGTCGTACAGGCTGCGGTCGATGCGCTGCCCCGTGAGCACGAACGCATGGAGTCCGTGCCGCAGCCAGTCGCGCCCGGCCCACGCGCGCGCCAGCCCGCCGGCGGCGGCGCTGCCGAGCTCGAGCCAGGCGAGCACGCCCGTGCCGGGCTGCACGCCGTCCACGACGAAGGACTTGAGCCGCGACAGGCGGCCGGCGCCGAGCTGGGCCAGGGCGGAGCCGTGGTTGGCCGGGGCCAGCATGACGAGGTGCGACAGCGGGCAGCGCTCGGGCCGGCGGGCGTGGTGGAGCTCGAGCCAAAGCCGGACGAGCGGTCCGCCGGTCGAATGCGTGACGCAGGCGAAGCGCTCGCCCGGCGCGAGGCGCGGCAGGATCTCCGTGACGACCGCGTGCTGCATCGCGCGGGCGAGGTCCTCGAGCGTCACCTCGTCGGCGAAGCTCACGTAGCGGGCGAGGTGGAGGTGAGCCACGTCGAGTCCGGGGCCGTGGGGTCCGGGACGCGCGAGCGCCTCGGGCAGACCGCCGTACGTGTCGGTGTGGGTCACGCTCCACCCATGGACGAAGACGACGCGCATGGGGGGAGGGGGGAGTTGAGGGCGGCCCGTGCGCCGCGGACTCAAGCCGCCGTCCCGCGGGGAGGCAACCCCGGGGAAGGGGGAGGGGAACACTGATCTCCGCTGATCCCCGCTCATCCCCGAGGGTCGGCCGAAATCTTTCTCTTTCCTCTTTCTCGTTCTCTTTCTCTCGGGTTCGTCCCGCCCGCCGCGTGGAGAGAAAGATAAAGAGAAAGAGGAAAGAGAAAGAGCGGGGCCCGACCCTCGACCCTCGATCCTTGGACCCTCGACGCCCTCCCGCCCGTCAGCGTCCCAACCACCCGCCCGCGCGCATCCAGGCCTCCGCCAGCCGCGGCCAGGCGGAGGCGGGGCCGACGTCGGGGCGGAGGCCGAAGCCGTGCTTGCCCTGCTGGAAGAGGTGGAGTTCGGCGGGCACGCCCGCGCGGCGCAGGGCGGCGTGGAAGGCGACGGAGTTCTCCAGCGGCACGGAGGTGTCCTCGGCGGCGTGGAGGAGGAAGGTCGGCGGCGTGGCGGCGGTGACCTGCCGGTCGGTCGAGAGGCGCGCGACGAGCTCGGGCGCGGGATTCTCGCCGAGCAGGCTGCGGCGCGAGCCGGCGTGGATGTGCGGTCCCTCCATGAGGATGACGGGGTACTGCAGGATCGCGAAGGCGGGCCGGGCGCTGACCGCGTCGAGCGCGTGTCCGGTGCGGCCGTCCGGATGGTCGAAGAGCGTGATCGCGCTCGAGGCGAGGTGGCCGCCGGCGCTGGCGCCGTAGATGCCGATGCGGGCCGGATCCACCCCGAACTCCGCCGCGCGCGAGCGCACCAGGCGCACGGCGCGCAGGACGTCGCGCAGGGGGGCGGGGTGGCCGTACTCCTTCAGGCGGTACTTGAGGATGAAGGCGGTGACGCCGATCGAGTTGAGCCATTCCGCGACCGGGTTGCCCTCGACGTGCATCGCCAGGCGCGTGTAGGCGCCGCCGGGGCAGACGATGACGGCCGTGCCGACGGCCTTGTCCGCCGGCGGCGCGAACAGGGTGAGCGTCGGGACGTGGACGTTGGCGATGCGTCCCTCGTCGAGGCGCTCGGGACCGGCGTCGGGCCGCGCGTCGGGCACGCCTTCGGGCCAGAGGGGGATGGTCAGCGGTGCGTCGGCCCGCGCGGCGGCGGCGAGGAGGAGGACGAGGCCCGGGACCAGGACCGATCGCAGGAGAACGTGCATGGGGCGGAGGAGGGCGTCCGGTCCGGCCCGGCGCGGGGCGGACCCGTTCTGGGTTCTCTTTCTCGTCCTTCGTTCTCGCGGGGATCCGTCGGCCTCGAATTCCCGCGCCTCAGCGCACGACGCGGGCGCCGCCGCCGGAGATCTGCTTCTCGACCTCCTTGCGGGTGGCCATCGAGGTGTCGCCGGGCGTGGTGCTGGCGAGGGCGCCGTGGGCGGCGCCGTAGTCGACGGCCTTCTGCGGGTCGTTGAACTGGAGGAAGCCGAACTGCAGGCCGGAGGCGAAGCTGTCGCCGCCGCCGACGCGGTCGAGGATCTCGAGCTCGGGGTACGGCCGGCTGGAGTGGAACCGGCCGTCGTGCCAGAGGATGGCGGACCAGTCGTTCTTCGTCGCGGTGATGACGCGGCGCAGCGTGGTGGCGGCGACCTTGAAGTTCGGGAACTCCTTCACCGCGGTGCCGATCATCTCCTGGAACGCGTCGAGCTCGATCTTGGAGAGGGTGTGGTCGGCGCCCTTGACCTCGAAGCCGAGCGAGGCGGTGAAGTCCTCCTCGTTGCCGATCATGACGTCGACGTGCCTCGCGATCTCGCGGTTGACCTCCTGGGCCTTCTTCAGGCCGCCGATGGTCTTCCAGAGCGACGGGCGGTAGTTGAGGTCGTAGGAAACGATGGTGCCGTGCTTCTTCGCGGCCTTGACCGCCTCGATGGTGAGCTCGGCGGTCGAGGCGGAGAGCGCGGCGAAGATGCCGCCGGTGTGGAACCAGCGCGCGCCGAGCTTCCCGAAGAGGTGGTCCCAGTCGAAGTCGCCCGGCTTGAGCTGGGAGGCGGCGGTGTTGCCGCGGTCGGGCGTGCCGACGGCGCCGCGGATGCCGAAGCCGCGCTCGGTGAAGTTGAGCCCGTTGCGCACCGTGCGGCCGATGCCGTCGTCCTCGCGCCACTTGATGAAGTCCGTGGCGACGCCGCCCTGCATGATCAGGTCCTCGATGAGGTGCCCGACCTCGTTGTCGACGAAGGCCGTGCAGACCGCGGTCTTCAGGCCGAAGCACTTCCGCAGGCCGCGCGACGTGTTGTACTCGCCGCCGCCCTCCCAGACCTGGAAGGCGCGGGCGGTGCGGACCCGGCCCTCGCCGGGATCGAGACGGAGCATGACCTCGCCGAGCGAGATCTGGTCGAAGGCGCAGGAGGCGGCGGGACGGAGGGGGAGGGACATGGCGGGGAACTTGAAGGTGAGGGGGGAGAGGTAAGGGGTGAGAGGGGGCGGACCGCGGAGGGAGAAGTGATTCGGTGATCTTTCTCTTTCCTCTTAATCTTTCTCTTTCTCTCAGTGCAGGGGCGCCTTCGGTGCGGGAGAAAGAGAAAGATTAAGAGAAAGAGAAAGAGGGTCGGCGCGGCCTCAGCCCTTCGCCGCGGCCGCGACGAACTCCCGGGCGCGGGCGGTGATGGCGGGCCAGTCGCGGGCCTTGAGGGCGGCGGGATTGACGAGGGCGCTGCCGGCGGCGGTGGCGAAGGCACCGGCCTTGAGGAAGTCGCCGACCGTCTCGGGCGTGACGCCGCCGGTGGGCATGACCTTGAGGAAGGGGAAGGGGGCCTTGAGGGACCTGATATAGGCGGGGCCGAAGAATTCGGCGGGGAAGACCTTGATGACGTCCGCGCCGAGCTCGTGCGTCGTGTAGGCCTCGGTCGGGGTGAGCGCGCCGCCGAGGATGGGGAGGCCGCGTTCGCGGCAGGCGGCGATGACGGCGGGGCGGACGCAGGGCGTGACGATGAAGCGGGCGCCGGCGGCCTGGGCCTCGGCGACGGTGGCGGCGTCCACCACCGTGCCCATGCCAAACGTCACCTCGGGCAGCTCCTGCGCGGCCTTCGCCAGCACCGCGAGGGCGCCGGGGGTGGACATGGTCAGCTCGATCACGCTGAGCCCGCCCGCGGCGAGGGCGCGGGCGCAGTCGATGAGGCTGTCGGGACCGTCGGCGCGGATGAGCGCGATGACCTTATCCTGTTGGATGCGGGCGAGGACGTCGGACTTGTTCATGGGCAGAAGGGGAAGCCAGCATGGCGCGGCCCGGTCGCCGAGGCAGCGCGCCACCGTGTCATGAGCGTCCGCGAAAATTCCCCGGCCCCGCCGGCGGCGCGGGGGCCGGGCGGCGGGAGGAGGCGGGCGATTTTCGCGGAGGGCAAGGAACGGGGGAGTCAGGCGTCGCCGCCGGCCCAGGCGGGCCGCCGGCGGAGGTGGTAGAGGCGCTCGCCGGCCTTCGGTTCGAGCAGGACGCCCTCGTGCTCGCGGTTCGCGTAGGCCGCGGGGTCGATCGAGCGCCAGTCGCGCCAGCCGAGGTTGATCTCGCGGCACTGCGCCTCGGTCAGGCCGGTGGCGAGCGTCACGCGCACGCGCGGCGTCTCGACGCCGGTGCGTTCGTCGTAGGTGCCGATGCCGTGCACGTGGGTGGAGTGGGCGAGGGTGCCCCAGGGCTCGTGCTTGAACCGGTCCCACTGCTTGAGGAAATAGTCGCGGCAGTGGTAGCCGATGCGGCGGATGTGGGCGCCGTGCGTGACCGAGACCTCGTGGAGGTGGGGCGCGTAGATGATGAGCTCGCCGCCGTCGGCCACGACCGGCTCGAGCTTGTACATGCATTTCCCCGCGACCCAGAGCTCGTCGTACATCGGGGGTGCGCAGCTGAGCACGGTGTGGAACGGGCGGTCCTTGTAGGTGATGTGGACGCGCCGCGAGTGGTCGCTGGCGGCGTCCCACGCCTCCTCGGGCGTGCCGTGGTAGATCCCGGTGAGGTCGCCCTTGCCCTCGACGATGAGGCAGAAGCAGGATTTCGGCACCGTCACGAGGGCGCCGGCGCGGTCCACGACCTTGCGCACGGGCGTCCACTTGTTGCCGATGATCATCGGGTTGGTCACGACGGCGCCGAGCCAGTGGAAGAAGTTGAGGATCTGCGGGCCGGCGACGCCGGGGAAGAGGTACTTGTTGCCGCCGGAGCAGCCGACGACCTCGTGGGGGAAGACGGGACCGACGATGATGACGTGGTCGTAGTCGAAGAGCCGGCGGTTCACGTGCACCGGCACGTCCATGGCGAAGAGCCCGCCCGTGAGCTCGCGGATGGCGTCGGCCGGGATGTCGCCGAGGTGGCGGAGCGCGGCGGGGTTGTCCCACTCGTGGTTGATGAACTCGACCTCGCGGTAGGTCGTGGCGCGCTCCTCGGCCGTGATCTCGACCCGGGCGTTGATCGCGTCGGCCGACATCGGCGGGTGCGTGCCGAGGGCGATCATCACGTCGAAGCGCCGGACCGCGCCGGCGAGCTGCGCGAAGAGGGCCTTGAAGAGCAGCCCGACCGGGGCGGTGCGCGTCCCGTCGGGGATGATGAGGCAGACGCGGCGTCCGCGGAGGCCGTCGGCCGGGCAGGCGCGGGCGACGAAGGCGCGGACCTGGTCCGGGCCCAGGGGGCGGTCCGGCGTCGCGGCGAGGGCGAGGGGGGCGGGCATCGCGGGAGGATGGGGCGGTCGGCGGGGGCCGCGCAAGGCCGGGGCTCAGGAGGCCGCGGCGCCCGTGTGCCCGAGGTGCCGCCCGAGGTCGGCGGCGGCGGCGCGCACGACGGCGGCGAGCTCGGGGATGCGCTCGCGCGGGAAGCGCACGGTCGCGGCCGTGATGCCGAGCGCGGCGACGACGGTGCCGTCGGACGCCTGCACCGGCGCGGCGATGCAGCGCACGCCCGGGTGGTACTCCTCGTTGTCCACGCTGTAGCCCCGCCGGCGGATCTGCTCGATCTCGCGGCGCAGCGCCGGGAGCGTCGTGAGGGTCTGCGGCGTCCGGGCGACGGGCGGGTGGCGGGCGAGGATCTCGGCGAGGCGGTTGCCGTGGACGAAGGCGAGGAAGCACTTGCCCGTGGAGGAGCAGTGCAGCTCGGCGAGGAAGCCCGGGCGCGAGGCCGCGCGGAGGGGGTGGGGGCTGTCCTGCACCGCGACGATGAGCGCGCGGTCGTCGCAGGGGATGGCGAGGTGCGACGTCTCCTCCGTCGCGGCCGTGAGCTGCTGCAGCACCGGCAGCGCGGCGGTGCGGATCTCGGTGCCGGCGAGCGAGGCGTTGCCGAGATGGATGAGCACGGGTCCGAGCTCGAAGCGGCCCTCGACCTTGCGGACGAAGCCCTGCAGCTGGAGCGTGGCCATGATGCGGAGCGTGGTCGTGACCGGGAGGCGGAGCGCCCGCGCGATCTCGGCGGCCTTGAAGCCCTCGGGCGTGGTGCCGAGGAGCTTGAGGATCTCGCAGGCGTTGCGGAGGTTCGGGATGACGTAGCGCGCGAGCGCCTGGCTGGGGTCCTCGGGGGCGGGGCGGGCGGGCTTCTTCATCGGCGGGGCGGGGCGGAATTTGGTGTTGCCTCGGGAATGGCTAGTTCACATATGAATAGCAAGTTCATTAGTGAAAGTGCCCGTGCGGGCCTTTCGACCCTCCCCTAACCCCCGCAACCCATGCAATCCACCCCGCATGCGCTCCGGTCGTTCGCCGGGCGCCTGTCCCTCGGACGCCTCGTGGCGCGCTTCGCCTCCGCCGCGACGTTCGGCCTGGCGGTCCTCGCCGCCGGCCTCCCCGCCTCCCTGTCCGCCCAGGACGCCACCGGCGCCGTGACCGGCCGCGTGCAGAACGCCGCCTCCGGCAAGGCCCTCAACCTCGCGCGCGTCGTCGTCGTCGACTCCGGCCGCGAGGTCTTCACCAACGACTACGGCGAGTACCGCCTCTCCGGCCTGCCGGCGGGCGAGGTCACGCTCGCGTACTCGTTCACCGGCATGGAGACGCAGACGGTCAAGGTGACCGTCCCGGCGGGCGGCGAGACCGTCCGCGACATCTCCCTCGCCAACCCGCGCGTGGCGCAGTCGCTCCGCGACTCCGACGCCGTCGTGCTCGACGCGTTCGTCGTCACGAGCGAGCGCGAGACCGACGCCGCCAACATCGCGGTCAACGAGCAGCGCTACTCCAACAACCTCAAGAACGTCATCGCGGCCGACGCCTTCGGCGACGTCACCGAGGGCAACGTCGGCGAGTTCATGAAGTTCCTCCCCGGCGTCAGCGTCGACTACGTGGCGGCCGACGTCCGCACGATGTCGGTGCGCGGCTTCGCCGACAACTTCACCTCCGTCTCGGTCAACGGCGCCCGCATGGCCTCCTCCTCCTCCGGCGCGAGCAGCCGCGCCTTCGAGTTCGAGCAGGTCTCGATCAACAACGTCTCGCGCGTCGAGGTCTCCAAGGCCCCGACCCCGAGCATGCCGGCCGACTCCCTCGGCGGCGCCGTGAACATGATCTCGAAGAACGCCTTCGAGCGGAAGGGCACGCAGCTCAAGTACCGCGCCTACCTCTCGCTCAACAGCGAGAACCTCGACCTCTTCTCGAAGACGCCGGGCCCGATGGACAAGCAGTCCTACAAGGTCCGCCCCGGCTTCGACTTCGACCTCACCGTCCCGATCTCGCGCAACTTCGGGATCGTGGTCACCGCCCTGACCTCGAACCAGTTCAACGAGCAGCACCGCAGCCAGCCGGTGTGGAACCACGCGCAGGCGGGCGCGACGCCGACCACCCCGTACCTGCAGCAGTACGTCTTCCAGGACGGGCCGAAGAACACCTACCGCAATTCGCTCAGCGTGAAGGCCGACTGGAAGGTCGCCCCGGGCCACGTGCTCTCGGCCACCGTCCAGTCGAACTACTACCTCTCCCAGTTCGGCAACCGGAACTACAACTTCAACGTCGGCACGAACAACGTCCCCACGCCCTCCACCGGCGTGCCGCTCACCTACACGCCCACCAGCGTGGTCGGCGCCACCGGCCGCGGCTCGGTCACGGGCGAGATGTCGTTCCGCGACAAGTACGGCCTGACCAACGCGGGCGTCGTCAGCTACCGCTACGACGGCGACCGCTGGGACGTGGACGCCTCGGCCAACTACTCGCGCTCCAAGACCTGGTACCGCGACGGCGGCCGCGGCCACTTCAGCTCCGTGCGCACCTCGCTCATCGGCGCCAGCCGCGTGAGCTACGAGGGCATCACCGAGGAGCGCCCGACCGTCATCCGCGCCTACAACGCCACGGGCGGCGAGCTCGATTGGACCAGCCTTGGCAACTACAACATCCTCCAGGGCCGCGTGAACCCGATCGACGCCTACGACCTGATCTCGGGCTTCGACGCCAGCGCCACGCGCGACCTCGGCACGCGCCTCCCGTCGTCCCTCAAGTTCGGCGCCGGCATCCGCGAGCAGATCCGCGACATCCGCCGCTGGGACCAGACCTGGACCTACAACGGCCTCAACGGCTCGACCAACGCGCTGCCGTTCATCGACGAGACCTACCTCAACCAGGACCCGCACTTCGGCCTGCCCGTGGTCAACTACGTCAGCCCGTACCGCCTCTGGAGCACCTGGCAGAACAACCCCTCCATGTTCGTCATGTCCGCGGCCCAGGAGGCCTCGGCCGAGCGCTTCCGCATCCTCAACTCGCAGCGCCTGATCGAGACGATCAGCTCCGCCTTCGTGCAGTACGAGGGCCGGTTCCTCCAGAACCGCCTCGGCGTCGTCACGGGCGTGCGCTACGAGAAGACGGAGGACGAGGGCCTCGGCCCCCGCACGCGCGGCGCGCTGCCCGCGACCCTGACCGCCATCGCGGCCCAGTGGCGCGAGCGCGGCTACGCGGCCGCGAAGTCGTACGACGACTACTACCCGAGCTTCCACGCGAACTACAACGTGACGGAAAACCTCATCGCGCGGTTCGCCTACGCGAAGACGCTCGGCCGGCCCGACTTCTCCAACATCCTCCCGCTCGCGCGCGTCAACGACACCGCGACGTCCTTCGACGACGGCGCCGGCACCATCCCGGCCTTCACCGTCATCGTGACCAACGTGGGCCTCGAGCCGTGGACGGCCGACAGCTACGACTTCGCCCTCGAGTACTACTTCCCCAAGGGCGGCGTCCTCTCCGGCGGCTACTTCTGGAAGGACCTGAGCAACTTCTGGGGCACGAACACCTCGACGGTCACGCAGGCCGACGTGGACAACTTCGGCCTCGATCCGGCCAACATCGGGCTGAACCTGCAGACGACGGTGAACATCGGCGCCGCCAAGATCACCGGCTGGGAGGCGAACTACTCGCAGTCGCTCGCCTTCCTCCCCGGCATGGGCAAGGACTTCTCGGTCTTCGCCAACGGCACGATGCTCGAGCTCTCCGGCCCGAACAACGCGGACTTCGCCAAGTTCATCGAGGAGTCGGCCAGCTACGGCGTCACCTACAGCCGCAAGCCGGTGGTCGTGCAGCTGAAGTTCAACTACCGCGGCCGCCAGCGCCTCAACAACCAGACCGGCGGCCAGTACGGCGCGAACCCGGTCACCGGCGGCATCTACCGCGAGTACTACGCGCCGCGCACGTTCACCGACATCAACGCGGAGTACCAGCTGAGCCGGCGCTTCACGCTCTTCGCCAACGCCCGCAACATCTTCAACGTCGTCCAGAAGCTCCAGCGCTACAACGACGCCACGCCCGACTACGCGCGCACTTACCGCGTCGAGGAGTTCGGCGTGCAGTTCGCGGTCGGCGTGAAGGGCACCTGGTAAGGCCCTCCGTCCCCCGGCCCGGTCCCCGCGACCGGACCGTCCGCCCGGGTCCGCCCGCCAGGCTTGGCGGGCGGACCTTTCGCTTCCAGGCTCCTCCCCCGTGGCCCTCCGCCTTCCTCTCCCCCTCCTGGCCGCCGCGCTCGCGGCGGCCGGCCCGCTCGGCGCGCAGGTGACGCCGGTCGAGGAACCGCCCGTCCGGCTCGATCCGCTCGTGGTCCAGACCGACCCGGACGACGAGGCCTACGACCCGACCGGCATGGGCTCCGTGGAGCAGCAGCTGCGCGACGAGCCCTTCTCGAACGACCTGATCCGGCCGGTGGACTTCACGCTCGAGGACGGCCTCGCCCTCGACGCGTCCACGGAGCTCACCGCGGTGGCCACGCCATCGCCCGCCGAGCGGCTGGCGGGCGAGGACCGGCTCAACCTCCGCGGCTTCCCCACGCCGAGCCTGCGCAACGGCTTCATCCAGCTCGGCATCACCGAGACGCTGAACACCCAGCGCACCATCGTCATCCAGGGCGCCCTCGTCCCCGTCCTCGGCCGCGCCGCCCCCGGCGGCATCCAGGACCTCCAGTCCGCCCGTCCGCGGGCGCGCGCGCAGACGCGGGCGGAGGCGCAGGCCACGAGCCTCGACCGCCGCCGGGGGCTGGTCGAGCTGACCGGCCCGCTCGTGCCCAAGAAGGCCTGGCACCGCCTCGCCGTCGAGTGGCAGCGCCGCGAGGGCCCCGAGGACTTCGTCCGCGAGGACCTGCTGTTCGTCAGCACGGCGGTGACCTGGCGGCACAGCCGCACGGCGAGCACGCTCCTGTCGGTGGATTACCGCGGCGTCGCGGCCAACGTGACGCCCGGCGTGCCCGAGTACCGCCCGGCCGGCGGCGGGCTCATCGCCGGACCCTACCGGCCGCTGGCGCTCTTCAACGCCAACGGGCCCGACGCCGAGGTCCGCCGCCGCACGGCCAGCGTCGGCGTCCTCTTCGACGGCCAGCCGCGGCCGAACCTCGCCTTGCGCGCGAGCGCCGAGGCGTGGTGGCGCGAGGTCGTGCAGGACCGCTTCACGACCTCCGTCCTCGCGCTCGACACGGGCCGCTTCGAGGGCACGCGCGAACCGCGCCACCTCGAGCTGCCGCAGCGGGCGCTGGTCACGCAGCTGGAGCTCATCCAGCGCTTCCGCGCCTGGCGGGCGGAGCACAAGTTCCTCGTCTCCGCCAGCCACACCTGGGGCCGCTACGGCCGCGAGGAGCGGGCGCTCCCGACCGCGGTCCGCGACCAGCTCCCGGTGTCGGTGCGCCGCTTCGACCCGTTCGCGCCGGACTGGTACCGGCCGCCATACGACCCGGCCCTCTACGCCCGCGTCGTCACCGACCGCGAGGAGGAGGCGCGCTACGCCGCGGTCGAGGTCTCCGACCGCATGGCCTTCGCCCGCGGCGTGTGGGTGGCGTCCGCCGGACTGCGCTACGACCGCGTGGACCTCGACGTCCTCGACCGCCGTCCCGGCGCCGCCCTGCCGCGGCTGGGCGGGAGCGCGGAGCAGCTGAGCTGGCACGCGGGCCTCAACTGGCAGGCGCGCCCGGGCCGGCTGCTCGGGTACGCCAGCGTCAGCACGGCCTTCGAGCCGTCCACGCGGGTGGACGCGCGCACGGGCCGCGTGCAGGACAACGAGACGACGCTCGGCTACGAGCTCGGCGCCCGCGGCCGGTCGGCGGGCGGGCGGCTGGAGTACGGCGCGGGCGCCTTCCTGCTCTTCAACCAGCACATCTCCCGGCGGAATCCCCTCTACGACGACCCGGTCGCCGACGCGAACCAGACCCAGCCGCAGCTGGTGGCCTCGGGCGAGGAGCGCTACCGCGGCGGGCGTCTGGAGGCGCGCTGGCAGGCGACGCCGGCCCTCTCGCTCCAGCTGCGCGCGGTGCGGCTGCAGGCGCTGACCACCGCGTCGCCCGACCTGCCGCAGGAGGTCGGCCGCCAGATCACCCGCCTGCCGGGGTTCACCGCCGGCGCGCAGCTCCGCTACCGCCGGCCCGGCCCGGCCGGCGGCTGGTTCGGCGGCGCCGGGGCGCAGCACCTCTCGCGCTACGTCGCGACCTACGGCGACGCGCGGCGCGCCTACCTCGACTACCCGGGCTACACGCTGGTCAACGCCAGCGTCGGCCACGCCTGGCGCGACAAGGTGCGCTCGCTCGAGGTCGAGCTGGGGATGCGCAACGTCCTCGACCGCGACCTCGTCGCCAGCCACGCGCGCCTCGGCGCCGGGCGCGAGGTCATGCTCACCACGCGGCTCGTCTTCTGACCATGCGCCTGCCCGTCGCCCTCCTCGCCGCCGCGCTCGGCCTGCCGGCCGCCGCCCGCGCCGCCGACGCGGTGGTCGCGGCCGACGGCACGGGCCAGTTCACCTCCCTGCAGGAGGCCATCTCCGCCGCGCCCCTGCGCACCGACCCGGCGGCGCCGCGCTGGGTCATCCGCGTCAAGCCCGGCACCTACCGCGAGCGCATCTACGTCCAGCGCGAGCGCGGGCACATCCGCGTGGTCGGCGACGACGCGGCGACGACCGTCGTGGCCTTCGACCTGCACGCGGGCGTGCCCGGTCCCGACGGCAGGCCGATCGGCACCTTCCGCACGCCGACCGTGCAGGTGGACGGCGACGGCATGGTCTGGGAGGACATCACCCTCGCCAACACCGCCGGTCCGGTCGGGCAGGCGCTGGCCCTGCGGGCCGACGGCGACCGCCTCGTCTTCCGGCGCTGCCGCTTCCTCGGCTGGCAGGACACGATCCTCCTCAACCGCGGACGCCAGTACTTCGAGGACTGCTACGTGGAGGGCCACGTGGACTTCATCTTCGGAGCGGCCACCGCGTGGTTCGAACGCTGCCACGTGCATGTGCTCCGCGACGGGTACGTCACCGCCGCCTCGACGCCCGCGGGCACGGCGCATGGCTTCGTGTTCGCGCGCGGCCGCATCACGGGCGGCGAGGGGGTGCGCGCGTACCTCGGCCGGCCGTGGCGCGACTACGCGCGCACGGTCTTCCTCGCGACCGAGATGGACGCCGTCGTCCGCCCGGAGGGCTGGCACAACTGGAACAAGCCGCACGCCGAAGGCACCGTCCTCTACGCCGAGCATGGCAGCCGGGGTCCCGGCGCCGCCGGCCCGCGGGTGCCGTGGGCGCGCGCGCTGACCGACGCCGAGGCCGCCGCGCTCACGCCGCAGGCCGTGCTGGGCGGCGGCGACGGCTGGGACCCGCTCGACCCCGATCTTCACCGATGAAACCGCGCCACCTCCCGGTCCCTCTCCTCGTCACGTCCGCCGCGGCCGTCGCCCTCGCCGGCGATCCGCCCTGGGTGCCGGACCGGGGCGACGGCACCTACCGCAATCCGGTCATCGACGCCGACTACTCCGATCCCGACGCCGTGCGGGTGGGGGAGGACTACTGGATGACCTCGTCGAGCTTCAGCCACGTTCCCGGCCTGCCGCTCCTGCATTCGCGCGACCTCGTGAACTGGTCGCTCGTCGGCCACGCGCTGCCGCGGCTCGTGCCGGAGGAGACCTTCGCGCGGCCGCAGCACGGCAAGGGCGTGTGGGCGCCGTCGATCCGGCACCACGCGGGGAGATTCTGGCTCTACTACCCCGACCCGGACTTCGGGATATACCTGACCACCGCCGCCGACCCGCGCGGCCCGTGGAGCGCGCCGGTGCTCGTGAAGGCCGGCAAGGGCCTGATCGATCCCTGTCCGCTCTGGGACGACGACGGGCGCGTCTACCTCATCCACGCCTGGGCGAAGAGCCGCGCCGGCTTCAACAACGTCCTCACGCTCCTGCGCCTCGACCCGACCGGCACGCGCGTGGAGGAGGACCTGGGTGTCGTCATCGACGGCGACAAGCTTCCCGGCTACACGACGCTCGAGGGGCCGAAGCTCTACAAGCGCGAGGGCTGGTACTACGTCTTCGCGCCGGCCGGCGGCGTGAAGCCCGGCTGGCAGTCCGTCTTCCGCGCGCGGGACATCCGGGGACCCTACGAGGACCGCATCGTCCTGCAGCAGGGCCGCACCCCGGTCAACGGGCCGCACCAGGGAGCGCTGCTCGACACGCCCGAGGACGAGTGGTGGTTCCTGCATTTCCAGGACAAGGACGCCTACGGCCGCGTCGTGCACCTCCAGCCCGTGCGCTGGCAGGACGGCTGGCCGGTCCTCGGCGACGACCCGGAGGGCGACGGCCGGGGCGAGCCCTTCCTCGTCCACCGCAAACCCGCGCGGCCGCCGCAGCCGCCCGCCGTCCCGCCGACGACGGACGAGTTCGACGGCAACGCCCTCGGGCTGCAGTGGCAGTGGCAGGCCAATCCCGCGCCCGGCTGGGCCGCGGTGGAGGACGGCCGGCTGCGGCTCGCCGCTCCGGTCGCGGCCGCGCCGAATCTCTGGGCGGCGCCGCACCTGCTGCTGCAGAAGTTCCCGGCCGAGACCTTCACCGCCTCGACCCGGCTGACGGCGGAGGAGGGGGCCCGCGCCGGGCTGGTGGTCTTCGGAGCGGCCTACGCCTGGATCGGCGTCGAGCACCGCCCCGACGGAATCCGGCTCGTGGTGCGCCGCGGCCTCAAGGCCGCGGAGGGCGGGCCCGAGGAGGAGGTCCACGCGGAGCCGCTGGCGGACCCGACCGTCGAGCTGCGCGTCGCCGTCGGTCCCGGCGGCCGCTGCCGGTTCGCCTGGCGGGCCGGCGACGGCCCCTGGCGCGAGGCGGCGCCGGAGTTCACGGCCCAGCCCGGCCGCTGGGTCGGGGCCAAGTGCGGCCTCTTCGCCGAGCGCCTCGATCCCGCGCAGGCGGCCGGGGCGGCGGCGGACTGGTTCCGCGTCGCCGGAGGGCCGCCGCGGTAGGCCCCGGGAGTGCCGGCGGGCGGGGAGAATGTCCTTGCCGCTCTCGGGCAAAAACTTCATATGTGAACTAGAAGTTCATTAGCGAAATATTGGCTTTCCGCCCCTCCGGGCCCCGTCCGCTCCCCTTCACCTCTTTCCCGATGGACCTCATTGCCGCCACCGACGTCCGCTCCTACGCGCGGATGTCCGCCGCCGAGCTGCGCTCGGCCTTCCTGCTCGGGGGGCTCTTCCGGCCCGGCCGCGTCTCGCTCCGCTACTGGGAGACGGACCGCGCGGTCGTCGGCGGGGCCGTCCCCACCCGGGGGCGGCTCGTCCTGCCGACGGCGCCCGCGCTGGCCGCCGACCACTTCTGCGCCCGGCGCGAGCTGGGCGTGCTGAATCTCGGCGGCGACGGGACCGTCGAGGTGGACGGCCGCTCCTTCGCGCTCGGCGCGCTCGACTGCCTCTACGTGGGCCGCGGCGCCCGCCGCGTCGTCTTCTCGTCGCGCCGCGCCGCCCGGCCGGCGCGGTTCTACCTCCTGAGCTACCCGGCGCACGCCGCGCACCCGACGGCGCTGCTGCGGCGGGCCGACGTCGCCGGGGTCGAGATCGGCGCCCCGGCCTCGGCCAACGCCCGCACGATCTACAAGTACATCCACGCCGGCGGCCTCGCCAGCTGCCAGCTCGTGATGGGCGTGACCGTCCTCAAGTCGGGGAGCGTGTGGAACACGATGCCACCCCACACGCATTCGCGCCGTTCCGAGGTCTACCTCTACTTCGACGTGCCGGCCGACGCCGCCGTCCTGCACCTGATGGGGCCGCCGGACGAGACGCGCCACCTCTTCGTGCACGACCTCGAGGCCGTCCTCTCGCCGCCGTGGTCCATCCACTCCGGCGCGGGCACGGCGAGCTACGGCTTCGTCTGGGGCATGGGCGGGGAGAACCAGGACTTCGCCGACATGGACCCGGCGCCGCTCGCGACCCTCCGCTGACCATGGCCGGCGTCCTCGACCTCTTCCGCCTCGACGGCCGCGTCGCCGTCGTCACCGGCGCCTCCCGCGGCCTCGGGGTGGCGATCGCGCAGGCGCTCGCCGAGGCCGGGGCCGACGTCGCGCTGGTCGCGCGCGGGGGCACGGGCGAGGCCGCCGCCGCCGTGGCGCGCGCGGGCCGGCGCTCCGTGGGGGTGGAGGTCGACCTCGCGTCGCCCGACGCCCCGGCGCGGATCCTCGACGCGACCGAGGCGGCGCTCGGCCGGGCCGACATCCTGGTCAACAACGCCGGCATCATCCGCCGCGCCCCCTTCCTCGAGTTCTCCGCGCAGGACTGGGACGACGTGCTCGACGTCAACCTCAGCGCCGCGTTCCGCCTCAGCCAGCTCTTCGCGCGCCGCCTCGTGGCGGCGGGCGCGCCGGGCAAGGTCATCCACACCGCCTCGATGCTCTCGTTCCAGGGCGGCGTCCGCGTCGCGTCCTACACCGCGTCCAAGAGCGCGCTCCACGGCCTGACGAAGCTCATGGCCAACGAGCTGGCGCCGCACCGGATCAACGTGAACGCCGTCGCGCCCGGCTACATGGCGACCGACAACACCGCCGCCCTCCGCGCCGACCCGGCCCGCAACGCCGCCATCCTCGACCGCATCCCGGCGGGCCGCTGGGGCGAGGCCGGCGACCTCAAGGGCGCCGTCGTCTTCCTCGCGTCCCCGGCCTCGGACTACGTCCACGGCTTCACCCTCGCGGTGGACGGCGGCTGGCTGGCGCGCTGACCCCTTTCCCCGCCATGCACCCCCTCCGTTCGCTCGTCCTCCTGGGAGCGCTCGCCGCGCTCGTCCCGGCCGCGGCCGCCGAGAAGGCCGTCGTCACGGTCACCCACACCCTCGGGATCGCCCGTCCGTCCGAGACCATCTCCATCCCGTGGTCCGAGGTGAACCGCGTCCTGCCCGGCGCGCTCCTGCAGAAGATCGCGGTCAAGGACGCCGCCGGCAACGTGCTGCCGTACCAGGTCACCAACGTCGCCCCGCAGGCCAAGGACCCGAAGGGTGAGGGCATCGCCTACGGCGAGCTCCTCTTCCAGCACAGCTTCGCCGCAGGCGAGCAGACGGCCCGCTTCACGATCGAGCGCACGGAGGACGTGGCGCCCGTCTTCCCGGCCAAGGCCTTCGCGCGCTTCGTGCCCGAGCGGCTGGACGACTTCGCCTGGGAGAACGACCGCGTCGCCCACCGCACCTACGGCCCCGCGCTCGGCGCGCCGGCGCCGGAGGGCGTCACCAAGGAGATTCTCGTGACGAGCGGCCTCGACGTCTGGTGCAAGCGCGTGCCTTACCTCATCGTGGACCGCTGGTACAACAAGGGCCACGACCACTACCACAAGGACCAGGGCGAGGGCATGGACATGTACCAGGTCGGACCCTCCCGCGGCTGCGGCGGCACCGGCGTCTGGGATGGCAAGGCGCTGCACGTCGGCCGCAACTTCCGCTCGTGGCGCATCCTCGCCAACGGGCCGGTCCGGACGACCTTCGAGCTGTCCTACGACCCGTGGATGGCCAACGGCGTGATGGTCTCCGAGGTGAAGCGCGTGACGCTCGACGCCGGCCACCAGCTCAATCGGATCGAGAGCACGT
>CAYWTK010000070.1:0-19322 GCA_964460895.1 uncultured Opitutaceae bacterium | reverse complement strand
ACGTCTTCAACCTCGCCACCTACGCGCGCGGCTCCAACGCCACCGCCATCTGGCGCGCCTACAAGCGCGGCGCGTGCTTCGGCAACCCCTGCTTCACCCAGATCCACCCGACCTGCATCCCCGTCTCGGGCGACTACCAGTCGAAGCTCACGCTCATGTCGGAGTCGCTGCGCAACGACGGCCGCATCTGGGTGCCCAAGCGCAAGGAGGACCGGCTGAAGAACCCGGCCGACATCCCCGAGGAGGACCGCGACTACTACCTCGAGCGCATCTACCCGAGCTTCGGCAACCTCGCCCCGCGCGACGTCGCCTCCCGCGCCGCCATGCGCATGTGCGACGAGGGCCGCGGGGTGGGCGAGTCCGGCCTCGGCGTCTACCTCGACTTCGCCGACGCCATCAAGCGCCTCGGCGAGGCCGGCGTGCGCGAGCGCTACGGCAACCTCTTCGACATCTACCACGAGATCACCGCGGAGAACGCGTACCGGACGCCGATGCGCATCTTCCCGGCCGTCCACTACACGATGGGCGGGCTCTGGGTGGACTACAACCTGATGTCCAACGTCCCGGGCCTCTTCGTCCTGGGCGAGGCGAACTTCTCGGACCACGGCGCCAACCGCCTCGGCGCCTCCGCCCTCATGCAGGGCCTGGCCGACGGCTACTTCGTCCTCCCGTACACCATCGGCGACTACCTCGCGTCGCAGAAGCCCAACGCCAAGCCCTCGACCGACCGACCCGAGTTCAAGCAGGCCGGCGAGAACGTCGCGGCGATGACCAAGCGCCTCCTCGCGATCGACGGCAAGGAGCCCGTCAGCCACTTCCACCGCCGCCTCGGCCAGATCATGTGGCGCGACTGCGGCATGGCCCGCACCCGCCAGACGCTCGAGCGCGCGCTCCGGGAGATCCCCGCGCTGCGCGAGGAGTTCTGGCGGAACGTCAAGGTGCCGGGCTCCGCCGACACCCTCAACCAGTCGCTCGAGCAGGCCGGCCGCGTGGCCGACTTCATCGAGCTGGGCGAGCTCATGTGCCTCGACGCCCTCACCCGCGAGGAGAGCTGCGGCGGGCACTTCCGCGAGGAGTACCAGTACCCCGACGGCGAGTGCAGACGCGACGACGAGAAGTTCGCCCATGTCGCCGCCTGGGAGTACCAGGGCGACGGCAAGGCCCCGCTGCGCAACGTCGAGCCGCTGAACTACGAATTCGTGAAGATGAGCGTGCGCTCCTACAAATAAGCCCCCGAGGAAACCGCCATGGTCGCCGAGAAGACTTCCAAGAAACTCATCAACGTCACCCTCCGCGTCTGGCGCCAGCCCGACGCGAAGAGCCCGGGCCGCTTCGTCGACTATCCGGCGAAGGACGTGAACCCCGACATGTCGTTCCTCGAGATGCTCGACGTCGTGAACGACGGGCTCACCCGCGCGGGCGACGAGCCGATCGCGTTCGCCCACGACTGCCGCGAGGGCATCTGCGGCACCTGCTCGTGCACGATCAACGGCAAGCCACACGGCCCGGGCAAGGGCATCGCCACCTGCCAGACCTACATGCGCAGCTTCGCCGACGGCGACGTCATCGTGGTCGAGCCCTTCCGCGCGAAGGCGTTCCCCGTCATCAAGGACCTCGTCACCGACCGCTCGGCCTTCGACAAGATCCAGCAGGCCGGCGGCTTCATCTCGGTCCGCACCGGCGCGGCGCCGGACGCCAACAGCATCCCGGTGCCGAAGGAGGACGCCGACCTCGCGATGGACGCCGCGCAGTGCATCGGCTGCGGCGCCTGCGTGGCCGCCTGCAAGAACGCCTCGGCCATGCTCTTCGTCGCCGCCAAGGTCTCGCAGTTCGCGCTGCTCCCGCAGGGCCAGCCCGAGCGCGAGCGGCGCGTGCTCGGGATGGTCGCGACGATGGACGCCCTCGGTTTCGGCAACTGCACCAACCAGTACGAGTGCAGCGCCGTGTGCCCGAAGCTGATCTCCCACGACTTCATCGCCCGCCTCAACCGCGAGTACGTCCGCGCGCTGGTGAAGACGCGCTTCAAGCCCGTCTCCCACGCCGCCGCCGGCGGCGCGGGCTGAGCGCCGACGGGGCGGCCGCTGCGCCGCCCGGTGATGCCGACGCCCCGAGCTTGCGGGCTGTCGGGCGGGGTCTCCCGACCCCGCCGCGAACGTTGTTTCAGGATGCGGTCCTGAAAATGCGCGCGGACGACGGCGGGGTCGGGAGACCCCGCCCGACCGGTCGAGCCAGCTTGAAGCCGAAAAGCGCCGGGCGTCCGGCAGGGGCCGGCGCCCTTCGGGCTGCGCTACTGTTTCGGCGCGGCGCCGGTCGGAAAGCCGCGGCGCTCGAGCAGCGCCTCGACCTGCGGGTCGCGGCCGCGGAAGGCGCGGTAGGCCTCGGCGCGGTCGGAGCTGTTGAGCGGGGCGAGGATCTGCTCGCGCATCTTCCGCGCGAGGTCGGGATGGAAGACGTCGCCGGCCTCCTCGAAGGCCTTCCAGGCGTCCGACGCCATCACGTCGGCCCAGAGGTACGAGTAGTAGCCGGCCGAGTAGCCGTCGCTGGAGAACAGGTGCAGGAACTGCGGGAGGCGGTGGCGCAGGGCGACCTCGCGGGGCGCGCCGATCTCGGCGAGGAGGTCGCGCTCCAGCGCCTTCGGGTCCGCGATGCCCTCCGCGCGCTGGTGGATGCGGAGGTCGACGATGGCGGCGGCGAGGTACTCGGCGGTGGCGTAGCCCTGGTTGAACTTCGAGGCGGCGCGCACCTTGTCCACGAGCTCCTGGGGCATCGGCTCGCCCGTGCGGTGGTGCCGCGCGAAGCGGTCGAGGATCGGGCGGGTGAGCACCCAGTTCTCCAGCACCTGGCTCGGCAGCTCGACGTAGTCGCCCGGCGTCTCGGTCAGGCCGAGGTACTTCGCCTCCGAGAGCAGGAAGTGCAGGGCGTGGCCGAACTCGTGGAAGAGCGTGATCGCGTCGTCGAGCGAGAGCAGGACCGGCTCGCCGGGCGCGCCCTTCACGAAGTTGTTGTTGTTCGACACCAGGGGCGTGCGCACGGCGTCGACCGCCTCGCGGTAGCGGTAGCCCGTCATCCACGCGCCCGAGCGCTTGCCCGAGCGGGCGAAGTTGTCGCCGTAGAAGAGGCCGACGTGGCGGCCGTCGCGCTCGCGGACCTCCCACACGCGGACGTCGGGGTGGAAGACGGGGACCTGGCCGGTGATCTCGACGAACTGGAGCCCGAAGAGCCGCTCGGCGGTGAAGAAGGCCGCGGCGACCATGTTGTTCAGCTCGAAGTAGGGCTTCAGGTCGTCCTGGTTCACCGCGTAGCGCGCGGTGCGGACCTTCTCCGCGTAGTGGAGGTAGTCCCACGGCTCGATCGCGCCCGCGAAGCCCTCCCGGGCCGCGAGCGCCTGCATGTCGGCCACCTCCTCGCGCACGCGGGCGACGGTCGGGCCCCAGACGCGCTCCATCAGCGCCGCGGCGTTCTCGGGCGTGCGCGCCATCGTGTCCTCGAGGCGCAGGTGCGCGTGCGTGGCGTAGCCGAGGAGGCGCGCGCGCTCGGCGCGGAGGGCGGTGATCTCGACGATCAGCGCGTTGGTGTCGTTCGCGCCGCCGTTGTCGCCGCGGCTCTTGAAGGCGCGCCAGACCTTCTCCCGCAGGTCGCGGCGGGAGGAGAAGGTGAGGAACGGGTCGACGCTGGAGCGGGTGTTCACCACGGCCCAGCCCTCCTTGAGGTCGCGCTCCTCGGCCGCCGCGCGGTAGGCGGCGACCAGGCTCGGCGAGAGTCCGTCGAGGTCGCCGGCCCCGAGCACGATCCACGTCTCCTCGTCGCGCAGCACCCGCGCGCTGAAGTCGGCGAAGAGGGCGGCGAGGAGCTGGTTGATCGCGCCCAGCCGCTCCTTGCCGGCGGCGTCGAGCTTCGCGCCGGAGCGCACGAACTCGCTGTAGGTGCGCTCGAGCAGGCGGGTGTCCACCGGGTCGAGGCCGGCGTCGCCGCGGGTGGCGTGGACGGCGGCGATGCGCGCGAAGAGCCTCGCGTTGAAACGCACCTCGTCGAAGGCCGCGGCCAGCTTGGGCGACCACTCGAGGTCGAGGGCCTGGACCTCGGGGGTGGCGAGGTTCGACTGGTGGACGCCGAACATGGCCTGCACGCGGCGCAGCGTCGCGCCGGCGCGCTCCATCGCGACGAGCGTGTTGGCGAAGGTCGGCTTCTCCGGATTGTCCGCGATGGCGGCGATCTCGCGCCGGTACTCGTCGATGGCCGCCCCGAGCGCGGCGGGGAAGTCGGCCGCCTTGACCTGGTCCCACGGCGGCACGCCGCCGTACGGGCCGGGCCACGGCGCGAGCAGGGGCGGGGAGCCGGCCGCGGGCGCGGCGGCGAGGGTGGCGGGGACGAGGGCGACCATGGCGGAGACGAGCAGGAGTTTCATGGGCAGGAGGCGCGGGGCCGCGACGGCCCGCGGAACACCAAGGCAACCATCGGGATGCGCGGTGTCAACGGGCCGGCCCCGGGCCGCCGCGCGTATTCGTGCGACTTTCCCGCGCGTGCGGGGTTCTTCTGGCAACTCCCTCCGCTCCCATGAAGACCACTCTCCTCTCCCTCCTCGCCGCGACCGCCCTCGGTCTCGTTGCCTTCGCGAGCGGTGCCCTCGGCGCCGCCGACCTCCTCGCCTCCGGCTTCGCCATCGCGATGGTCGCCTGGACCATCGTCCAGTACGGCCGGCCGGCGCGCCCCCTCGAGCTTGCCCGTCCCATCCGCTTTCCGGCACCCCGCGTCGTCCGTCACGCCGCGGTGCAGGTCGGCCGGCTTGCCGCCTGAGGGCGGTTGGATTTTCGGGCGGGCGGCTCCGGGGCGACCCGGGGCCGCCCTTTCCTTTTCAGGGGCCCGATGCCGGCCGGTCCGGCACGCCGGTGTCCATCACGTAGCGCCACGACCCGTCGGGCTGGCGCTTCCAGATGCTGAGGAACCAGCCGCCGGAACGGCGCTCCTGACCGCCCTCCGCGGGCACGGCCATCTCGTAGCGACCGTAGTTGTAGGCCAGCGTGCCGTCGTCGGAGACGTCGGTGAACGCCGCCGACCAGGTCAGCCGGCCACCGGCCGGAAATCCCTCCATCCGGCGTCGCACCGCCTCGACGCCCCGGTAGCGGCGGGGATCGGTGTCGAGGAAGGCCACGTCGGGCGCCGCGAAATGCTCGAAGGCCGCCTGGACGCCCTTCTCCTGCGCCAGCGCGCAGAACCGGTCCTCGAGGGCCGCGACTTCGCGCTTTAGGGCCTCCTTTTCGGGCGTCGCGGCGACGACGGTCGCGGCCAGGAGCGTGGCGAGCAGGGAAGCGGGGGTCTTCATGGCCGCAGGTTGGCGCGCGGCGCCGAACGAGGCGAGCCCCGGGCGTCGGCGCCTCAGGCGGCCGGCAGCACCATGCCGCGGCATTCGCCGAGGCCGATGCGCCGCGCGCCCGCGCGCTCGGCGTAGCCGCGGAAGATGACCTCGTCGCCGTCGGCGAGGAACCGCCGCTCCTCGCCGTTGGGCAGCCGGAGCGGGTCCGTCCCGCGCCACGTGTACTCGAGCAGGCAGCCGCGCGAGTCGCGGGTCGCTCCGGAGACCGTGCCGCTGCCGAGGAGGTCGCCGGGCGAGAGGTTGCACCCGTTGCTGGCGTGGTGCGCGAGCATCTGGCCGAGCGTCCAGTACATGGTCGAGAAGTTGCCCCGCGAGATCCGGTGCGGCGGCGCGCCGGTCAGGCGCATCTGCGCCGTGAGCAGCCACACTTCGAGCGTCAGGTCGAGGGCGCCGGACGCGGCGTCGGCCGGGTCCGCGAGGTGGGGCAGGGGGGCCGGGTCGCTTGGCGGCCGGGCCGCGGCGGGAACGCGGAAGGGCGCCAGGGCCTCGAGCGTCACGACCCAGGGGCCGAGCGAGGTGGCGAAGTTCTTCGCGAGGAAGGGCCCGAGCGGCTGGTACTCCCACGTCTGCAGGTCGCGCGCCGACCAGTCGTTGAGCAGGCTGACGCCGAACAGGTGCGACGGGGCGGCCGAGAGGGGGATGCGCTCGCCCAGCGGATTGCCGGGGCCGACGAAGACGCCGAGCTCGAGCTCGTAGTCGAGGTTGCGGCAGGGACCGAAGGACGGCGCCGCGGCGTCCGGGGGACGCGTCTGCCCGTGCGGCCGGCGCACCGGCGTGCCGCTCGCCACGAGGGACGACGCGCGGCCGTGGTAGCCGATGGGGATCCACTTGTAGTTCGGCAGGAGCGGCTGGTCCGGCCGGAGCATCGAGCCGACGTTCGTCGCGTGGTGGATCGACGCGTAGAAGTCCGTGTAGTCGCGGGTCGCGACCGGGAGGTGCATGGCCGCGGCGCGCTGCGGCAGGAGGCACGTCTCGACCTTCGGGCGGACGTCGCCCGCCGGGCAGGTGTCCGCGCCGAGCAGCTCGCTCAGCCGTTCCCGGAGGGCGGACCAGGCCGGCGCGCCGAGCGCGAGCAGGGCGTTGAGCGTGGGCTCGCGGCACGCGCCCGCGACCGCGTCGGGCAGGAGGCCGGCGGTGGCGGCGGCGTGCAGGTCGAGGATCCGGTCCCCGATGGCGACGCCGAGCCGCGGCGTCCGGGCGGCGTTCGAGGTGAACGCGCCGTACGGCAGGTTCTGCAGCGGGAAGTCGGCCTCGGCCAGGTTGGCCGAGTCGATCCAGCTGCGTCGGGACGGGTCGTGGGTGGCGTTGGTCATCGGATCCAGGAAAGCGCGCGCAGCCCCTCGAGCGGTTCGGCGAACGAGCAGGAGCCGAACGAGCGGAAGCCGTCGCGGCGGGTCGCGGTCAGCAGGTCCGCGTCGAAGCGGCGCCCGCGCCACGCGACGGCGTCGGGGCCGGCGGCGAAGGCCGCCGGGTCGGACTCCTCGAGGAGCGCGACCACCTCGTCCCGCCCGCCGCCCGCGCGGGCGAGGGCGCAGGCCAGGAGCACGTTGAGGAAGCCGAACATGTGCCCGCGCGGCGCGTCCGGCGCGTAGGTCAGGGGGAAGTCGCCGCGCAGCGGGTGGTGGAGTCCGGCGGTGGCCTTGAGCACGACCCCGCGCTCGCGGCACAGCAGGATGAAGCGGGCCACGGCGTCCGCGGAGGGGAAGGCGGCCGCCGTCGTCCCGCCGGTCCGGAGCTTGGCCCCGCGGCCGGCCGCGCGGACGGCGTCGAGGAGCGCGGGGAGTTCCGGGGACTCGGTCGGCAGCTCGAGCCAGACCTCGATGGACGCGGGGAACGCGGCGGCGAGGCGCGCGACGTCCGCGGGCTGGGCGGCCTTGGCCTCGACCGAGACGATGCGGACGTCGGGCTGCCGCGCGTGATAGGCGTGGAGGCGCGTGGCGTCCGCGGCGGCGTCGGGACCCGCGAGGGCGCTCAACCGCCAGCCGGTGCGCGCGGCGGGCTGCAGTCGGGCGTGGGCGGCCTCGAACTCCGCGAGGCGCTCGAGCGGCACGACGAAGCGCCCCAACCGGGCGCGGTCCGGGCCCAGCCGGTAGGCGGCGTGCCGTTGGACCGCCTCGTCCATGCCCAGCTGCGCCGGCGGGAACAGTCCCGCGTAGTCCACGAGGGCGTCGAGCAGGGGAACGAGCGCGGGGGCCATGCGTCCCACCGTGGCTCCCGTCCGGCCGAGGTCAACCGCGCGGGCGGCGACCGGTGCCGGGGCGGCGGGCGGCGGTCCGTCAGTCGATGCCCTTGGCGGGCATCTCGACCACGCGGGCGGGCAGCACCTCGACCTTGCCCTCCGGCACCGGGGACATCACGTGGCGGGCGAGGAATTCCTCGAGCCGGGCGTAGAAGCGGAGCCGGGCCTTCTCGTTGTCGAAGCCGTGGCCCTCGTCGCGCTCGACCATGATCTCGTAGTTCTTCCCGTGCTGCTTCAGGCGCGGCTCGAGGCGCTCCCAGTGCTCGATCTCCACGCGCGGGTCGTTGAAGCCGTAGGCGTGGAGGGTGGGGATGCGGATGCGGTCCACGAAGTTCACCGGGGACCGCTCGAACTTGTACTGGCGGTCGTCGCCGATCCACTCGCGGGCGAACAGGTCCGAGCCGCGGCCGCCGCGGCCGCGGGCCCAGCTGGTGATGAGGTTGAGGTCGGAGACGCCGACATAGTTGACGGCGGCGCGGTAGAGGTCGGGCGTGAACGTCGCCCCCGCCAGCGCCGCGTAGCCGCCGTAGCTGGCGCCGTAGATGGCGAGGCGCGCCGGGTCGGCGATGCCTTGGGCGACGGCCCACTGCACGCCGTCCGTGAGGTCGTCCTGCATCTTGCCGCCCCATTCGCGCTGGCCGGCGCGGAGGAAGGCGTCGCCGTAGCCGCCGGATCCGCGGTAATTGACCTGCAGGACGGCGTAGCCGCGATTGGCGAGGAACTGGACCTCGCCGACGAAGCCCCACTCGTCGCGCACGCCGAAGGGTCCGCCGTGCGGGTTGACGATGAGCGGCACCGGCCCGTGCGCGGCCGCGGCCGGGCGGGTGAGGTAGCCGTGGATGACGAGCCCGTCGCGGGCGGTGAACTGGATCGGCTCCATCGGCCGCATCCGGGCCGGCGCGAGGTGGCGGTTGACCTTGCCCAGGACCGACAGGCGCGGGCCGCGGCGGTCGAGCAGGTAGTAGGTGCCGGGATCGCGGTCGGAGCGGGCGAAGACGACCAGCAGCTGCTCGTCGACGGTGCGGCTCACGACGGAGTTGAACGTCTCGGGCAGCGTGGCGTCGATTTGCGCCTGCAGGCGGGCGCGGTCGGCGTCGAACCACGCGTAGCGCGGTTTGTCGTCCGCGTAGAGCACCCCGACGACCTTGGCGCGGTCGTAGCTGGTCAGCACGGCCTGTATCTCGCCGGCGGGCGGGCGGTAGAGCGGCGCGCTGAGCGCGAGGGTGCGGACGTTGAGGCTGTGGAGGGAGGCGGTGTCGGTCTCCGCGTTCGAGAGGAGGTAGAGCGTCTCGTTGTCGGCGCCGAAGAACTGCAGGGACCACCGGGGGTTGTTGGCGGGGAATTCGGCCGCCTTGACCCAGGGGGCCCGGGCGTCGGCGCGGACCTCGACGATGGACTTGTCCCCGAGCAGCCGGCTGCGCGCGCGCACCGCGCCCGCGTTGTCGGCCACGTACTCGGACACGTCGCTCTCGTCGGTCGCCACCGGCACGGGCCGGCGGGTGCCGGTCCGGACGTCGAGGAACCAGAGGTCCACCGTGAGGCTGCCGACCTTCCTCGGTCCGAGGATCAGCAGGTGGTGGGGATCGTAGGGCAGGCGGTCCACCAGGGTCGCCCAATTGGCGAGGTCGGCCACCCGCTCGCGGTAGGACTCGGCGAGCGCCACGACGCGCCGCCGGTCGAGGCTGATGGAACGGTAGGCCGGGGACTCGTTGCCGCCGATGTCGCCGCTGTAGACGATGTGGTTGTCGCCCTTCCAGAGGAAGAAATCGATGTTCTCGTCCTTGGCGGCGACCAGCGGCTCCACCTTCCCCGTCGCGAGGTCCATCAGGGCGACCCCGACCTTGCCGGTGCCGAGGGTGGTGAGGAAGGCGAGGTGCTTGCCGCCGGGCGAGAGTTGGGGCGACCGGATGTCCGGATCGGCGAAGAAATGTTCGAGCGGAATCGGGGCGTCGGGCGCGGGCTGGTCCGCGGCGGGGGCGGCTCCGACGGTCAGCAGCGGCAGGGCGACGGCCAGGAGGCAGGAGAGGGGATGTCGGTTCATCGGAGAGGGGAGGCGCACGGTTCGGCGCGGAGTCGAGCGCGGGGTCGTTTCCGGCGCAACGTCCGCGGTGGCGACCGGTTGGACGCCGTTACGGGCGGCGGGGCGTGTGACGGTCTCATGCCAGAACCGTAAAAATACGGGTTGAATTATTATTCCGCGAGTGGTTTACCAAGGACAGCAATCAGTCGGGTCTACCCGGCGGTTTCTAACACAACACAACACAACCGAACGAACTATGAACTCCTCCCCAAGGAAGTCCTTGGCGGCGTTTGCCCTATTTCTGGGCAGCGCGGCCCTGGCCACCCAATCCTTCGCCCAAGCGGCGCCGGTCGCGGGTGCCTCGGATGAAAAGGTCCTGAAGCTCGAGAAATTCGAGGTCACGGGCTCCTACATCCCGGTCGCTGGCACCGCCACGGCCATTCCGGTCACGACCCTCGACGCCACGGCGATCGCGGCGACCGGCATCAACAGCAACGTCCTCGAGGTCCTCCGCAAGGCCGCCCCGCAATTCAGCGGCAACGGCAACCTCGGCAACACGAACGCCAACATCAACTCCGGCGCCACGGGCGGCGGTTCGCAGCTCGCGTTCCGCAACACCCAGACGCTGGTGCTGATCAACGGCCGCCGTTCCGCCTACGCCCCCATCCTGGCGTCCGGCGGCGCGCAGTTCGTCGACGTCAACCTGTTCCCCATCTCGGCCATCGAGAAGATCGAGATCCTCCAGGACGGCGCCTCGGCCATCTACGGCACGGACGCGGTCTCGGGCGTGGTCAACATCATCCTCAAGTCCGACTACAAGGGCGCCGAGCTCGGCGCCATCTACAGCTTCTCGGACAACGACGGCAAGTACGCCGAGCGCAAGGCCTGGGTCGTCGCGGGCGCCGGCAACGAGAAGACCAACGTCACCGTTTCGGCCGAGTGGACGAAGCTCGACCCGCTCTTCCAGTACGAGCGCGAGTTCTCCAATCCCGCCTACGGCACCGGCACCTTCGCCGGCATCGTCAGCATCGGCAGCCGCTTCTTCGTGCTGAACCCGAGCCTCAACGCCCCGCCGGCCACCGGCCTGGACCTGACGCCCGAGCAGCTCGTCGCCAACGGCACCTACATCGAGGTCAACGGTTCGAACCTGATCTCCGGCCTGGGCAACGAGCGCCAGTACGCGTTCAACCTCTCCCAGTACGTCACGCTCATGCTCAAGAACGAGCGCCAGAGCGCGACCGTCGCGTTCGACCACTCCGAGGGCGACCACTTCACGCTCTTCGGCAGCCTGCTCTACTCGCAGGTCAAGACCTACTCCCAGCTGAACGCCCAGCCGACCTCGGCCTCCATGGCCGCGGCGGATCCGCGCAATCCGTTCAACGTGACGGTCACGGCGCGCAACCGCTTCCTGAACAACCCCCGCCAGTACTTCTACGACACGATCAACGTCCGTGGCGTCCTCGGTGCGAAGGGTCAGTTCAGCGAGGACTGGAACTGGGAAGTCGGCATGCTCAACAACAAGATCGAGCAGAGCTACCGCAACGAGGGCGTGATCGACACCAACGCCCGCATCGCGGCCGTCGCCGGCGGCGTCCTCAACTACTTCGCCCGCAATCAGGCCCCCGGCGCCGTCGCGAATTCCGCCATGTTCGGCACCGCGCTCGGCAAGGCGGTCTCGACCCTCGAGACCTACGACGCCCGCGTCGCGGGCAAGCTCGCCACCCTCCCGGCCGGCGACATCGGGTTCGCCACCGGCCTTGAGTACCGCGTGGAGAAGCTCAACCAGACCGCCGACCGCAATTCGCAGGGCGCGACCTTCGCCTGGGACTCCGCCACCACGCTCGACCCGTTCGCGGCCGACCGCAACGTCCAGGCCTGGTTCGGCAACGTCCGCGTGCCGGTCCTCGGCGACTCCTCCGGCAAGGGCATGCTCCTCGAGCTCGAGGCCGCCCTCCGCTACGAGAAGTACAGCGACACGGACGACCCGTCCGTGCCGAAGTACTCGGTCCGCTACCTGCCGTTCAACGACGAGTTCGCCCTGCGCGCGACCTACTCGGAGTCCTTCGCCGCCCCGACGCTGTTCAACCTGTTCGGCCCCGGCGGCATCGGCTTCACCCAGTCGCTCGCGCTCCAGCGCTTCGGCGGCGGCGCGGCGATCAGCGGCCAGGCCAATTCCCGGTCCGGCGCCAACTCGAACCTGCGCCCGGCGACCTCCGAGAACTACACCCTCGGCTTCGTCTGGTCGCCCAAGAACATCAAGGGCCTGTCGCTCTCCGTCGACTACTTCAGCGTCGAGCAGACCGACCTGATCTCCACCATCGGCGCGGCCACGATCCTCCAGGACGTCGAGCTCCGCGGTGCGGCCTCGCCGTACGCCGGCTTCGTCCGCCGCGGCACGTCCCCGAACCTCGGCCTCGCCGGCTTCACCGGCGGCGCCGCGATCACGGCCCCCGGCCAGATCGGCGCCCAGGCGATCGACACGATCTACGTGACCGACACGCTGGTGAACATCGCCGGCCAGGAGCTCACGGGCTTCGACGTGAAGGTCGACTACACCTGGAACTCCGACAACTGGGGTCGCTTCGACGCCAGCCTCGCCGGCATCCTCTGGAACAAGTACGACGTCACCACGCTGCCCAACACCGCTCCCATCGAGACGGTCGGCTTCGCCACCAACACCAACGGCACCATCCCGCAGTACCAGACGTACACCGCGGTCCGCTGGAACCGCGGCAACTGGGGCGCCTCCATGGGCTGGCAGTTCATCCCGTCGGTCTCCGACGTGAACTGGTTCGACGCCAGCGACCCGGCCGCCGACGAGCACGTCGAGGCCTACCACAGCATCGACCTCTGGGTCGGCTACTCCTTCGGCTCGGAGTTCCCGATGCTGAACGGCCTGACCCTCCGCGTCGGCGCGAACAACGCCTTCAACGAGAAGCCGCCGGCGGCGCAGGGCACCTTCACGGAGGCCAACGCCGACACCGCCACCTACGGTGCGGTCGGCCGCCTCTTCTTCATCGAGGCGAAGTACAAGTTCTAAGCTCCCGTCTCCGGACGGTAGCCCGACTCTCGGCGGCCCGGACCTCGTCCGGGCCGCCTCTTTTTTGGTCCCGGGTGGACCGGACGGGTCGGCGCGTCAAGGGACGCTTCGTCACGATTGGGAAGCTATTTGGCTTGCGGTGAGGCTCTTTCAGGTTTTTTCAAGCGCGTCACACCTGCAAGTCCGCGGTCCTTCGCGGGGTTGCCCCTAACACAACAACACAACGCACCATGAACGCACGTTCCCCTTGGAATCTGCGGGCGGCGCTTGCCCTGATTCTGGGCGCCAGCCTGATTCCGACTGCGGTCGCCCAGAACACGGCGGCCACCCAGGAGAAGAAGGAAGGCGACGATTCGGTGAAGCTCGAGAAGTTCGAGGTCACCGGCTCCCGCATTCCGCGTACCGAGGTCGAGGGTCCCTCCCCGATCAAGGTCATCACCCGCGCTGACATCATCGCCACCGGCCGCTCCAACGCGGCCGAGCTGCTGCGCGAGATCCCCGAGGCGAGCGCCATCGGCATCAACGAGAGCGGCACGATCACGGCCGTCCGCGGTGCCAACGCCCTCGACCTCCGCAACCTCGGCGCCAACAACACGCTGGTCATCGTCGATGGCCGCCGCGTGGTGCTGACCGGCAACAACAGCGGCGGCACGACCTTCGTCGACCTCAACCGCTTCCCGGTCTCCATGATCGAGCGCATCGAGGTCCTCAAGGACGGCGCGTCCGCCATCTACGGCGCCGACGCGACCTCGGGTGTCGTCAACATCATCACCCGCAAGGATTACAACGGCGCGGAGATGGGCTCGACCTACGGCAACACGTTCGACACGGACGTCGCTGAGTTCTCGGCCAACCTCTTCGCCGGTGCCGCCAGCGGCAAGGCCCGCGGCTCCGTCGCGATCTCTTACTTCACCCGCAACGCGCTGCACGCCCGCGACCGCGAGTTCTCCAAGAACGCGGACAAGACCCAGCAGGCGATCGCCCGCGGTTACGCCGCGGACGCCAATGCCGGCCTGTGGGACCTCCGCTCGGGCACGGGTAACATCGCGCGCCTCAGCGTCCGCGCCGGTCAGGTCCAGGGCAGCACCCCGACCGCCGGCGTCGCCCCGAACGGGTACGCTTACCCGGTCGGCAACCCGGTCAACATCCCCGGTCTCGCCGCCGGCACGGCCATCGGCTCGGTCCTCCCGGGCTCCGGTGGCGTCGTCCCGTCCGGTCCGGGCTCCGCGCTCGGCACCCTGACGTCGGCTTCGCCCGGCTTCACGGGCGTCACGAACTCGCCCGCCGGCGGCCAGTTCAACCAGGCCATGGCGGGTCTCTTCGTCCCGCAGCGCCTCACCGGCGGCCAGGCCGTGTCGAACCTCTACAACTTCCAGGAGTTCGTCTGGCTCGTCCCGTCGCAGGAGCGCGTCGGCATGCGCACCCAGTTCGGTTTCCAGTTCACCCCGGAGATCGAGGGCTACATGACCGCCTCGTACCAGCAGAACAAGTCCGAGATCCAGCTGGCCCCGTCGCCCATCTCGACCGCCGGTGACAACCTGATCTACGTCCCGCGCTACAACTACTGGAATCCGTTCGGCGTGGACATCAACTTCAACTACCGTCCGACCGAGGTCGGTCCCCGCATCAGCAACGTCACCAACAACAATTGGGACCTGCTGTTCGGCCTGAAGGGCAAGTTCATGGACCGCTTCAGCTGGGACACCGGCGCCTACTTCGGCTACGACGAGGTCTTCGACGTCACGACGAACGCCCTCTCCGAGAGCCGCGTGCGCGCCGCCCTGGCCCGCACCGACGCCACCGCCCTGAACATCTTCGGCGGCGCCGACTTCCGGAACAACCCGGCCACGATCAACGGCATCAAGGTCACCTCCCAGAAGGGTGGCTCGGCCGAGCTGCGCCTCTATGACTTCAAGGTCAACGGCACGCTCTTCGAGATCCCGACCGGCGAGGTCGGCGGCGCCGTCTACGCGGAGTTCCGCGAGGAGCGCTTCAACGAGGCCAACGACGCCATCTCGACGACCCTGGACGACATCATCGGCCAAGTCCGTCTCGCCGACTCCACCTCCGCCCAGCGCAGCGTCAGCTCGCTGGCCGCGGAAATCGGCGTGCCGCTCGTGAAGCCCGCCACGCTGCCGTTCCTCGACAGCGCCGAGCTCAGCGTCGCCGCCCGCTTCGAGGACTTCTCGGACGGCTACGACTCCGGCTGGAAGCCGTACGTGGGTGTCAAGCTGCAGCCCACCAAGTGGCTCGCGGTCCGCGGCTCCTTCACGGAGGCCTTCCGCGCCCCGACGCTCCCGCAGCTCTACGGCGGCGTCCGTGAGTCGCTCCCGAACGGTCTCCCCGACCACGCCCGTCCGCAGGCCCTGACCGGCGATCCGTTCGACGGCGCGGCCACCCAGCGCCTCGTGCGCGCCGGCGGCAACCGCCGCCTGCAGCCCGAGGAGGCCGAGTCCAACCAGTTCGGCATCGTGCTCGAGGTCCCCTCGACCATCCCGGTCATCGGCGAAGCGCTCAAGGGCCTCGAGTTCGAGGTCACCCGCTTCCAGATCGAGCAGGAGAACATCATCACGACGACCGGCACCACGTTCCTCCGCGACAACGAGTGGGGTGACGCCGCCGGCCTGATCGTCCGCGAGCCGGGCACCCAGACGTTCACGAACAACACGGCCAGCCCGATCACGGTCTACCTCGGGCCCGGAGCCCGCTCCAACCCGGCGGCCAACCGCATCGTGCAGCCCGGCCAGTCGGTCACCGTCCCGGGCCGCATCCTGTCGCTCTCCGACACCACGGTCAACCTGGCCTACCAGAAGGTCGAAGGTTGGGACTTCGGCGTCCGATACGACAAGCGCACCACCTCGTGGGGCCGCTTCGTCGCCCGGTCGTCGGCGACCTACATCGAGAGCTACGGCTTCCGCCGCCTGGCGACGAGCGCGCTCCCGAACAACGTGGACCGCATCGGCCTGCCCCGCTACCGCATCCAGAGCTCGCTCGGCTGGAGCTACAAGGAGTGGGTCGCGAACCTCGGTCACAACTACATCCATCGCCAGGGTGACCAAGCCCTCGATGGCTACACGCTCAAGGCCTACGACACCTGGAACGGCAACGTCTCCTACCGTATCCCGGCCGGCGTGAAGTGGCTCGAAGGCACGGTGGTGACCGTGGGCATGGACAACATCCTCGATGAGGAGCCCGACCTGTTCTACGACGGCGTCGGCTACCAGGCCTCCCTCATCGGCCGCCCGCAGGGCCGCTTCGGCTACTTCTCGCTCCGCCGCGAGTTCTAAGCCCGAAGACACCCCTTGTTTCCCGAGCCCGGTCGAAAGACCGGGCTCTTTTTTTCGCCGCCCGAAATGGACAATCTGCCGCTCTTCCCTTCCCTGATGCGCAGCCCCGGATTTCCCCTATCCTCCGAACCATGAGATTCCGCGCCCTTCCCCTGCTCGCGTTCACCTCCGCCGTCGCGTTCGCGGCTCCGCCTCCGGAGCTGCCGCTCGAGACGTTCTTCGCCGATCCCCAGGCCTCCCAGGTGCAGGTCTCGCCGGACGGCCGCTACCTCGCGCTGCTCGCGCCGGCCAACAACCGCATGCAGATCGTCGTCGTGGACCGCAAGGCCGGCAAGCGGCAGCGCATCACCGACATGAAGGACGAGAGCGTGGTCTCGATCAGCTGGACCAACAGCTCCCGCCTCCTCTTCCGCCAGCAGGTCAAGGGACAGGAGTCCTTCGGCACCTACGCGGTGAACGCCGACGGCACGAATCTCCGCGTCCTCCAGCAGGCCACCGTGCGCGAGGGCGAGCGCGTCGCGAACGCGGACAGCCGCCGGGGCTTCAGCGTCGTGGACGACCTTCCCGCGGATCCCGACCACATCCTCGTGAACGTGGGACGCGGCAATTCCGGCCTGGGCGACCTCTACCTGCTCAACGTCAACAACGAGCGGCGCAGGATCGTCATGCAGAACTTCGGCAAGGTGCGCAGCTGGGTGGCCGACCGGGCCGGCGTCGTGCGGGTGGCGGTCGAGCAGGACGAGAACGAGCCGTTCTCGAGCATCAAGTACCGCAAGGACGCGAAGTCGCCGTGGGTCGAGATCGCCCGCGCGCCCTTCGACGCCCCCGGCTGGCGGCCGGTCGCGTTCGACGGCGACAACCGGACGATGATCATCGTCTCGGACGTCGACCGCCGCACGCGCGGACTCTTCACCTACGACCCCGAGGCGGGGCGCATCACCGGCACGCTGGTGGACGACCCGGTCTACGACGTGGCGAGCTCCATCGGGGACCCGACGCTGATCTACTCGGTCCGCAAGGGACGCCTCGTCGGCGCCCGCTACGACGCCGAGAAGCCCACGACCGTCTGGTTTGACCCCGATTTCAAGGCCCTGCAGGCCAACCTCGACGCGGCGCTGCCCGGCACGCTCAACACGATCACCAGCTTCACGGACGACGAGACCGTGTTCATCGTCACCGCGGCGAGCGACCGCGATCCCGGCGCGTTCTACCTCTACGACGCGAAGGACAACTCCCTCGCCCTGCTCGCCCGGCGCTTCCCGGACATCGATCCGGCGCAGATGGCGGAGATGCGCCCCTTCCAGTTCAAGGCGCGCGACGGCATGCAGCTCTACGGCTACATCACGCTCCCCGCCGGCCGGGAGCCGAAGAAGCTCCCGATGATCGTCAACCCGCACGGCGGACCCTACGGCCCGCGCGACTCCTGGCGGTTCAACCAGGAGATCCAGTTCCTCGCCAACCGCGGCTACGCGGTGCTCCAGGTCAACTTCCGCGGCTCCGGCGGCTACGGCCGGGCCTACGAGGAGGCGGGCTACCGCGAGTGGGGCCTGAAGATGCAGGACGACCTGACCGACGGCGTGAAGTGGGCGATCGAGCAGGGCTACGCCGACCCCGCCCGCGTCGCGATCTACGGCGCCAGCTACGGCGGCTACGCCACCCTCGCCGGCCTCGTCTACACGCCCGAACTCTACGTCTGCGGCGTGAACTACGTCGGCGCCACGGACATCGACCGCCTCGGCTTCATGCGCGGCTTCAACAGCATGACCAAGCCGATGCAGGCGTACATGTCGCGGCGTTGGCTTCACCCGTTCAAGGACGCCGACCAGATCAAGGCGACCTCGCCCGTGAACTTCGTGCAGAACATCCGCGTGCCGCTCCTCATGGCCTACGGCGAGTACGACCCGCGCGTGACGATCGACCACGGCGAGGCGCTCGAGATCGAGCTCAAGAAGTACGGCAAGCAGTACCAGAACATCGTGGTCGGCAACGAGGGCCACGGCTTCAACAAGTTCGAGAACCGCATCGCGTTCTACCGCGAGATGGACAAGTTCTTCGGCGAGCACCTGCGGCCGGCGCGGGGCTCGGTCGAACTCGGCCCCATCCAGGTGAAGGAGATGCCGGCCCGCCTCGACTGACCGCCCTCTCGCGCGTTCCGACGATTTCCGCCCCCGCGCCCTTCCGGGCCCGGGGGCGTTGCTTTTCCCGCGCCGGGTCCGGCCCGCTCGCCTTCGCTTCGGGGACCATGCCCCGGATCGGGGCGCTCCGGGCGCACGCCCGCGGTCGGTCGGCGAGCACCGCGATGGCGCGGACGGACTGCGCCCCGATGGCCGGGGGCGCGACGCCCGGTCTCAGCCCCGCTTCGTCGCGAGCAGGGCCTCGAGCTTGACGATGTCGGCGGCGAACTGGCGGATGCCCTCGGCCGTCTTCTCGGTGGCCATCGCGTCCTCGTTCAGCGCGTAGCGGAACGACTTCTCGTCGAACGTCGTCCGCGGCACGTCCGCCGCGCGGGCGACGGCCGGGTCCAGCTTGCGCGGCACGGGACCGGTCCCCGCCTGCAGCTCGCCGAGCAGCTGCGGGCTGATCGTGAGCAGGTCGCAGCCGGCGAGCTCGAGGATCTCGCCGGTGTTGCGGAACGACGCCCCCATCACCTCCGTGGCGTGGCCGTGCCGCTTGTAGTAGGTGTAGATCTGCGTCACCGAGCGCACGCCGGGATCCTCGGCCGGCGCGAAATCGCGTCCGGCGGCCTTCTTGTGCCAGTCGAGGATGCGTCCGACGAACGGCGAGATGAGCTGCACCTTGGCCTCGGCGCACGCGACCGCCTGCGCGAACGAGAAGAGCAGGGTGAGGTTGCAGCGGATGCCCTCGCGCTCGAGCACCTCGGCGGCCCGGATCCCCTCCCAGGTGGAGGCGATCTTGATGAGGATCCGTTCCCGGCCGATGCCGGCGCGCGCGTAGCGCTCGATCAGCTCCCGGGCCTTGGCGACGGTGCCGGCGGTGTCGAAGGAGAGCCGGGCGTCCACCTCGGTCGAGACCCGGCCGGGCACGATCTTGAGGATCTCCGCGCCGAACAGCACGAGCAGGCCGTCGATCACCGCGGGCAGCGTCGCGGCGGCGCCGGCGTCGCGGACCGCCTTGTCCACCAGCCACGCGTAGTCCGGCATCGCGGCGGCCTTGAGGATGAGGCTGGGGTTGGTCGTCGCGTCGCGCGGCGCGTACTGGCGCATGCTGGCGAAATCGCCGGTGTCGGCGACCACGATGGTGTGCTGCTTGAGCTGCTCGAGCTGGTTCAGGGCGGTCATCGGCGGGTCACCTTAGCCGGACTCATGCAATTGACCTCTGGATAACGTGATTTTTGCCGGCCCTGG
>CAYWTK010000069.1:0-19945 GCA_964460895.1 uncultured Opitutaceae bacterium | reverse complement strand
GAGCCGCGGGGGCCGGCGCCGGCGCGGGCGCGGGGGGAGCGACCGCGCCCGCCGCGTTCCCCGCAGCGCCCGACGGAGGGGCCGCGACGTTGCTGCCGTAGTGCTGCTGGAACTTCGCGAAGGCGTCGAGGCCCACCCGCGAGCCGAGGCGGCGGCCGGTGAAGTCGTCGGCCGCGATGTGGATGCCGCCGTAGAGCCGCGACAGGCCGGCCTGGTCCGCGGCGTCGTAGTACGTCGCCGCCTGCAGCCGCAGGGCCTGCGACGGACCGTACTCGAAGGCGAGGCCGGAGCCCTGCGGGAACGACTTCTCGTAGAGGCCGCCGGGGAAGAACTCCGAGCCGGTGATGCGCCCCATCACCTCGGCGGCGGCGCGACTGAAGGTGCTGTGGCCGCTGACGTAGGCGGGGAAGGCGGGCGTGACGAAGGTCTCGCGCTGGTAGGGCATCCAGTGCACGCCCAGGATCCAGCCGACGCCGGAGGTCATGGTGTGGTTCGGGGGCGTGCCCAGCCACGACCGGACCGCAATCATGCCCACGTGCGCGGCGAGGTGCGCGTGGCGCTGGCCCGGGGCCGAGGATTCGGCCGTGACCTGCTCGATGACGCCGGGCACGAGCGGCAGGCCGCCGGCGTGGTAGTTCGGACCCGAGGGATTCGACGACTGGCCGAGCGCCGCGAGGTAGCGGATCATGGTGATCGGCCGCGGCGAGTCGTACTGCCACTTGAGCGTCCACGCCGCGCAGGCCGCGTCGTGCACCGCGGTGTTGAGCGCGAGGTAGCCGACGACGTCCCACTCCAGCCGCGGGAGAGGCGTGCCCTGCCCGCCGAAGCGGCGGTTCATGCCGGGGTGGTCGCTGACCTCGTTGAAGATCACGTTCCAGTGTCCGGGCGGGGTCTCCGACTGCGGCCCGTCGGCCCAGTACTCGGCGAGCACGCGCGCGAGGTCGCCGCGCGGGACGACGTTCGCCGCGTACGGCTGGCCGAGCACCGGGTTGGTGCTCCGCCCGGTGCCGCTGTTGGTCCCGAGCGGGTTGTTGAGCCAGCGGCCCGGCGAGATGTCCATCGTCTGCCCGTCGCGCGGGTCGAGCTGCGAGGTGAGCTCGATGACCTCGCGGGCCTGGCGGACGTACTCGGCGCGGGCCGCCGGGTCGGCGAACCGCGGGGGCGGGCCCGGGTCGTCGGCGAGGAAGCCGTTGGAGCCGCGGACCAGCGCCCAGGTGCGGGTGCGCACCGCGTTGACGCCGACGAAGGGCTGGATGGACGCGCCGAGGACGATGCCGTTCTGCGTGATGGTGTTGGCGAGGTTGAGCGGCTGCCAGTGGTCGGGGTCCACGCCGGTGCCGACCCCGGCGACCTGCGTGAGCAGCGGCGGATTCGCGACGCGGTAGCCGGTGAGGTCGGCGTAGCCCGCGGCGTCGTTCGCGCCGTCGTCGCGGTTGAGCTCCAGCACCCGCCGTCCGATGCGCAGGCCGACGGACGCGGGCGAGCTGCCCGCCGCGTCGGCGAAGTCCGGGTTCAGGCCGAACAATTGCATCATCCAGCGCGTGTCCGTCGTGGTCGCGGCCAGGCCCACGCTGCGCGCGAAGCGGTCCTTGATCACGGTGAACGCCGCGTAGCTCATCGCCTCGCGCTGGGCCGCGACGCGCTCGGCCTCGCCGGCCGGCAGCGTCGGCGTCTCGCGGGTGAAGACCTCGCGCCGACCCGTCCAGCCGCCGCGTTCGTAGGCCCAGAACGCGTCCCAGAGCGCCGCCGAGACGTGGAACAGGTTGCGGGCGTGGACCGGCGGGTTGGGCACGTCGCGGCGGATCGAGCCGAGCAGCATCTCGTTCCACCACCGCGCGACCGAGTAGGTCGACGGATCCGCCGTGACCGTGAGGACGGCGGGGGCGCTCACCACGGTGCCGACGGAATTGGACGCGGAGACGGTGTAGGATCCGGCGTCGGTCGGACGGACCTTGGTCAAGGTGAGCGACGAACCCGTCGCGCCGGTGATGCGGACACCGTCCTTGAACCAGTTGTAGACCGGGGCGGGCGTGCCGCCGGCGTTGACGGTGAGCGTGACGGAACCGCCCCAGTTGACCGGACCGCCGGCCGGTCCCGTCGCGATGACCGGCGCGGTGTTCGGGACGTTGGGCGAGCCGGGCTCGGTGACGGTCAGGACCTGGTCGGCGGTGACGCCCGTGAGCTCCTGCACCGTGCCGCTCGGCCACTGGATGCGGATGCGCTCGATGCTGCTGACCAGCCCGAGCCCGAAATGCAGCCGCGGCTCGCGCTGGCCGATGTAGGCGTTGGATGGGTTGTAGACCGCCGTCTGCGAGCGGCCGCCGGCGGTGACCGTGACCTCCGCCCCGATGCCGTCGCGGTTGGACTGGGTGCCCAGGAACCGCAGGCTGATCCAGCGTCCGAGTCCGGCCGTCGTCTCGTTGCGGTAGAGGTAGCGCCGGCCCTCCGTCTGGGTGACGAAGAAGTCGGGCCGGCCGTCGTTGTCGTAGTCGAGGATGACGACGCTCCGGCCGAGGCCGGTGTCCACGAGTCCGTAGGCGGTCGTCGCGTCCGTGAACGTGCCGCCGCCGTTGAGGAAGAACTTGGTCGGGTCCGTCCGGGCACGCGCGAACTGCGGGGTCGGCGCGACGTAGCCGTTGGTGACCACGAGGTCGGGCCGGCCGTCGAGGTTGGCGTCGAGGTAGCCGGCGCCCCAGCCCCAGCCCGACTCCTTCACGCCGGCGGGCACGGCCATCTCCACGAACTGCCGGTTGGCGAAGTAGCGGAAGAGGCGGTTGTCGGAGAAGTAGCCGCGGTCGGTGATGGACGACTCGTTGAGCAGGTCGATCGCGGAGACGAAGATGTCGAGCTTCCCGTCCGCGTCGAAGTCGAAGACCGCGAGCCCCATGCCGTCGTAGCGCCCGCGCACGCCGGAGGAGTCGGTGCCGTTGGTGAACGTCCCGTCGCCGTTGTTCCACCACATCTGGCTCGTGTCGAAATCGCCCACGAGGTACAGGTCCGGCCATCCGTCGCCGTCGAAATCGGCCCATCCCGTCGCGTAGTTGGCGATGAGGCTGCTGATCGCCGGCTGCGTCAGGCCGGCGGCCGCCGTGCGGTTCTCGAAGAAGCCCGGCGCGGTGCGGCCGCGGTTGCGCAGCAGCACGGAATGGCGCGCGTTCTCCGTGCCCGAGAGGATGCTCCACTCGCTGACGTAGACGTCGAGGAAGCCGTCGCGGTCGTAGTCCACGAACGAGACCGACTGTCCGCGGTGCGGGAACTCGGTCACCGGCACGTCGGCGCCCCGCTCGACCGCCGCCTCGCGGAAGCGGCCCGTGCCGTCGTTGAGGAAGAGGTGGAAGCGCGGCCCGGAGACCGGCGTCATGAACACGTCCTGGTCGCCGTCGTTGTCGAGGTCGGCGACACCGAAGCCGCCGACGTCGCTGAGCGAGGCCAGCCCGCGCACGGCCGCCTCCTCGCGAAACGTGCCGTTGCGGTTGTTCATGAACACGAGGCTCGGCTGGCCCGTGCGCGCGACGAGGAGGTCCACCCAGCCGTCGCCGTCGAGGTCGGCCGCGGCCGCGGCTCCGCCGATGCTGTAGGGATCGAGCCCGGGCTCGCTGTGGCCCGTGGGCGAGGTCGGGAAGTTGACGTTCACGCCGGCGGCGTCGGCGCGGTCCACGAACTGCGCGGCGGCGGCGGCCGCGAGCAGGGACCAAAGGAGGACAAGGCGCAGGAGGGGCGGACTGCGGTGGGGCATGGCGCAGGGGGTTCGGGTGGACTCGGGCTAGGCCGTCCGACCCGGGGGCGCGACCGGATTTCCGGCCAGCCGGGAGGATTCCAAGAAATCTCCTAGGGATTGAAGATTTCCCGTCCCGGCGGCCTCCGGCCTTGAGTCGACTCCCCCCCAACGACACCCTCCGCCGGTCCGCCGCCATGCCCGACTTCCGCGCCTACGCCCCGCACGCCCCGGCCGACGCCCGCGAGATCCGCCTCGACCCCGACGAGAGCCACCATCTCGTCACGGTCAACCGCTGCGGCCGCGGCGACCCGGTGGTGGCGTTCGACGGCCGCGGCCGGGAATGGCGCTGCACCTGCGCCGACCCGGCGCGGAACGGCGCGCGCCTGGACGTCCTCGACTCGACGCTCGCCCCGTCCCGCCCGGCCGAGGTCACCCTCGCCCAGGCGCTGCCGAAGGGCGCGACGATGGACGAGATCGTCCGCCAGGCGACCGAGCTCGGCGCCGCGCGGATCGTGCCGCTGCTGACCGAGCGCACCCAGGTCCGCCTCGACGACGACCGCGCCGGCCGCAAGGAGGCGAAGTGGCGCACCGCCGCGATCGAGGCCGCCAAGCAATGCGGCAACCCCTGGGTCCCCGAGGTCGCGCCGACCGCGCGGTTCGATGTCTGGCTGCCGGGCGCCGTCCGCGCGGCCGACCTCGCGCTCGTCGCCAGCCTGCAGGCGGGCGCGCGGTCGCTGCGCGAGGCCCTCGCCGACTGGCGCGTGCGCCACGGGAGCGCCCCCCGCCGCGTGCTCTGGCTCGTCGGCCCGGAAGGTGACTTCTCTCCCGCCGAGGTCACCGCCGCGGTGATGGCGGGCGCCGTGCCCGTCACGCTCGGGCCGCTCGTCCTGCGCTGCGACACCGCGGCCGTCGCGGCGCTGGCCGTGCTCGGGCACGAGCTGCGCGGTTGAGGGGGACGCCTCGCGCCCGCCGGCCGCCGCGCGGATGATTCCCGGCCGCGGCGTCTTCGGTCGCGACCGGGTGGATCGGAATGCCGCCGTCCTGGCGGCTGCCCGAAGTTCCTTCGGCGGCGAATCGCCGTTCGGCGGCCTGATCGCCGCGGCGGTCCCGCCCGCGCGTCCGCATCGACGTCTCCGGCCGAACTTGCCCTCCATCGACCGCTCCGAGCCCGGTAGTAACACATTGCGTTACTACGGGAGGCGGTCGGCGTCCGCGGGGGCGGGCGGCTCCGGCCCGAGGAGGATTGCCGGAGGGGCGGAGGGGTGCGCCGAGCGTCGGCGGACGGAGCCGGTCCCGCGCCTCGGCCGGGGGCGGCCGCAGAGGCTCGGTCCGGATTCGGCGGAGGCGGGTGCCGGGGCGAGCGCGAGCGTCCGGCCGAGGCCGGGGCCACGCCCGTTCACTTCCGCGCGGCGAGGTACTTGGCGACGTCGTCGCCCGAGACGCGACCGCCCGGGCCGGTGGCCTCGATGTCGTGGACGTTCGCGGGGTCGAGTCCGGCCTCCTGCGCCAGCTTGAGCGCACGCGGGGTCCAGACGAGCGCCCGGGCCGGGGCGGCCGCCGCGGCGGGAGCCGCGGCCGCCGCGTCGTGCTGCGCCGTGGCGACCGCGAGGTGTCGCAGGCTCTCGTCCTCCGTGCGCATGCGGAAGAGGGTGTCGCCGGAGCGCTTCACGTCGCCGGCGGCGCCGCGGACCTCGAGGATGGTGCCGGCGGCGGGCGATTCGAAGTCGAAGGCGGACTTGTCGCTCTCGAGTTCGGCCAGCTTCTGACCCTTGGCCACGGTCGCGCCGGGGGCGACGACGACCTTGACGACGGTGAGCTCGCTGACGGTGGCGCCCATGGAGGGCATGGGCACGTCGATGATGAGGGAAGGCATGGCGGGATCGTTTGCCCGGACGTTGCGTTCCGCCGGGGAGGCGGTCAATGCCGCGGCGGCGCCTCAGGCGCGCACCGCGCGCCAGACGGCCAGGCAGCGCGCCACGAGGGCGGGCAGCTCGGCCAGCGGAATCATGTTCGGTCCGTCCGAGACCGCGTTGGCCGGATCGGGGTGCGTCTCGATGAACAGGCCGTCGGCCCCCGCGGCGAGCGCCGCGAGCGCGAGGGGCGGCACGAACTCGCGCCGGCCGCCCGACTTGCCGCCGGCGGCGCCGGGCAGCTGGACGCTGTGGGTGGCGTCGAAGACCGCGGGGTGGCCGAGGGCCTTCATCAGCGCGAACGAGCGCATGTCCACCACGAGGTTCTGGTAGCCGAAGGTCGTGCCGCGCTCGGTCTGCCAGATCTCGCGCGCGCCGCCGTCGCGCAGCTTGCCGACGACGAACTCCATCTCCTGCGGCGAGAGGAACTGGCCCTTCTTCACGTTGACCACGCGCCCGGTGGCGGCGGCCGCGAGGAGCAGGTCGGTCTGCCGGCAGAGGAAGGCGGGGATTTGGAGGACGTCGCAGACCTCGGCCACCGGCGCGGCCTGCGGCCGCTCGTGGATGTCGGTCAGCACGGGGAACCCGTACTCGCGCCGCACCAGCGCGAGCAGGCGCAGGCCCTCCTCGAGTCCCGTGCCGCGCCCCCCGGCGAGCGACGTGCGGTTGGCCTTGTCGAAGGATCCCTTGAAGACGACGTTGAGCTCCGGGTGCGCGGCGGCGAGCCGGCGCAGGACGTCGGCGACCGCGCGGCAGACCGCCTCGCCCTCGAGCGAGCAGGGGCCGGCGATGAGCAGGAGGCGGGCGGGGTCGAAGAGCATCACTTCCGGGCGCGCCGCCGGCGCTGGCGCAGGGCGGCCGCGATGAACGCCGCGAAGAGCGGGTGGGCGCGGTTGGGCTTGGACTGGAACTCGGGGTGGCACTGCACGCCGAGGAACCAGGGGTGGTCCTTGAGCTCGACGACCTCGACCAGGCCCCGCTTCGGATTCCAGCCGGAGACGACCATGCCCTCGCGCTCGAGGCGTTCGATGTAGGCGTTGTTGACCTCGTAGCGGTGGCGGTGGCGCTCGCTGACGGTGTCCTGCCCGTACGCGCGGCGCGCGAGGGTGCCGGGCTTGAGCTGGCACGCGTAGGCGCCGAGGCGCATCGTGCCGCCCTTCTGCACCACGTTGCGCTGCTCGTCCATCAGCGCGATCACCGGGTCCGGCGTGCGCTCGTCGAATTCCATCGAATTGGCCTTCCTCAGCCCGAGCACGTGGCGGGCGAACTCAATCACCGCCACCTGCATGCCGAGGCAGAGGCCGAAGTACGGGAGGCGGTGCTCGCGGGCGTAGCGCGCGGCGGCGACCTTGCCCTCGATGCCGCGGTCGCCGAAGCCGCCCGGCACGAGGATGCCGTCGAGCCGGCCGAGCCGGGCCAGGCCCGCGCGGGTCTCGAGGTCCTCGGCGTCCACCCGCACGATCTCCACCCGGCAATGGTTGGCGATGCCGGCGTGGGAGAGGGACTCGTAGACCGACTTGTAGGCGTCCTGGAGCTCGATGTACTTGCCGACCACGCCGATGGAGACGGTGTGGCGCGGGGACTTGAGGCGGTGGACGATGTCGACCCAGATGTTGCGCGCCGGCGCCTTCTGCCGGAGCCCGAGCAGGTCGCACACGATCTGGTCCATGCCCTCGCGCTGGAGCATGAGGGGGAGCTCGTAGATGGAGGACTCCACGTCCTGCGCCGCGATCACCGCCTTCACCGGCACGTTGCAGAACATCGAGATCTTCTCGCGCATCTCGAGCGGCAGCGCGTGCTCGCAGCGGCAGACGACGAGGTGCGGCTGGATGCCGATCTCGCGCAGCTTGGCGACCGACTGCTGGGTCGGCTTGGTCTTCATCTCGCCCGCGGCGGAGACGAAGGGCACGAGCGTGACGTGGATGAAGACGCAGTCGCGCGGGCCGACCTCGAGGGCGAACTGGCGGAGCGCCTCGAGGAAGGGCAGGCCTTCGATGTCGCCGGTCGTGCCGCCGATCTCGGTGATGAGGACGTCCACGCCCTTGCCGCCCTTGTAGATGCGGTCCTTGATCTCGTTGGTGACGTGCGGGATCACCTGCACGGTCTTCCCGAGGTAGTCGCCGCGGCGCTCCTTGGCGATGACCTCCTCGTAGATCTGCCCCGAGGACAGACTGTTGGCGCGGCTGAGCCGGCCGGAGGTGAAGCGCTCGTAGTGCCCGAGGTCGAGGTCGGTCTCCGCGCCGTCGTCGAGCACGTAGACCTCGCCGTGCTGGTACGGGCTCATCGTGCCCGGGTCGACGTTGAGGTACGGGTCGAACTTCTGGATGCGCACCGTGAGCCCGCGCAGCTCCAGCAGGGCCCCGAGGGAGCCCGCCGTGAGTCCCTTGCCGAGGGACGAGACCACGCCGCCAGTGACGAAGATATACTTCACGGGCCTTAGGGTATCGGTGCGGCCAAGTCGCGACACAAGAAAAAGCTTTGCCAGCGCCGGGCGCTCCCCGGATTTTGCGCGGCCGTGCAGCCCAAGCCCCATTTTCCCGCGTGGCCCCCGTGCGACGCGGCGACCGGCCGGCGTCTTCGCCTCCCGGACCTCGCCTCCCACCCGACGCCCGGCGCCCGATGCGCCGGCGGGCGGAACATCGACGGGCCTCTCCCGACCGCCAGCCTCCAAGTCACGACCTGACCCGACCATGTCCCGCCATTCCTTCGACCTCATCGGGGTCGGCAACCCCATCATGGACATCCTCGCCCACGTGGAGGACGCGTTCCTCCGCGAGCACGTCGCCGGCGAGAAGGGCGGCATGGTGCTGGTGGACGACGGCGACATCGCCGCGCTGCTGCACCGCATCGGCGACCGGGTCGCGATGATGCCCGGCGGCGCCGCCGCCAACACCACGCTCGGCGCGCAGCGCCTCGGCCTGCGGACGACCTTCCTCGGCAAGATCGGCGGCGACATCACCGCGGAGCACTACTACGAGAACTTCGTGGCGACCGGCGGCGACGGCTCGCGCTTCAAGCGCGCCGCCCTGCCGAACGGCCGCTGCCTCTCGATGGTCACGCCGGACGGCCAGCGCACCATGCGCACCCACCTCGGCGCGGCCATGACGCTCCGTCCGGAGGAGGTCGCGCCCGCCGACTTCAAGGGCTGCCGCCACGCCCACATCGAGGGCTACCTCCTCTTCAACCCGGCCCTCGCCGACAAGGTCATGGCCACCGCCCGCGCCGCCGGCTGCACGGTCAGCCTCGACCTCGCCTCGTTCGAGGTCGTGAACGTCGCCCGCGACTGGATCTTCCAGCAGCTCCGCGCGGGCGTCGACGTGGTCTTCGCCAACGAGGACGAGGCCCGCGCGCTCTTCCAGGCCGACCACGACTTCGAGGCCTACGCCCGGCGGCTGGCCGATTTCGGCGGAGTCGCCGCGGTGAAGATGGGCAAGGACGGCGCCTGGGTGGCCCGCGGGGACGAGCTGCACCGGATCTTCCCGGTCTCGGTCGACGAGGTCGTCGACACCACCGGGGCGGGCGACGCCTGGGCCGCGGGCTTCCTTTTCGGCCACCTGCGGGGCCGGCCCCTCGCCTACGCCGGCGCGATCGGCTCGATGCTGGGCGCCGAGACGGTCCGCCACCTCGGGGCCTCCGTGCCCGACGTCCACTGGCCGCGCCTCCGCGCGCACGCGGAGGACTTCGGCAAGGACTGAGCGGACGCGGTTTCGGTGGTTGCTCCGCCGGCGGACGGGAAGCAGCCTGCCCGCCGACCCCGCCCCGCCATGAAACGCTTCGTCCTCGCTCCCGCCGCGGCCGCGCTGGCCGTGTTCGTCTGGGGATTCCTCTACTACGGCCTCAGCGGCCTCCCCTACCGCGCGCTGCAGCCGTCGTCCGCCCTCGCCTCGCTCGGTCGGCTGCCGGCCGACGGCACCTACGCGCTTCCCGACCCGACGCTCGGCGGGACCGAGGCGGCCCAGGCGATGGCGACCGGCCCGGTCGCGATGGTCCACTACCGCGGCACGCCGCGACCGATGGGCGCGACGATGGCGATGGGCTACGCCCACGGCTTCGTCTGCTGCCTGGTGCTGTCGCTCCTGCTGTGGCGGACGCGCGCGGCGGTGGACACCTTCGGCTGCCGAGTGATGTTCACCACCCTCGTCGGCGTGCTCGGGACCGTGTTCGCCAACGTCGGCGCCGTCGCGTGGTGGCAGCACGATTGGGCGTGGGCGGCGGCGACGATGGCGTACGACATCCTCGCCTTCCTCATCGCGGGTCTGGTCCTCGCCCCGTTCCATTCGACCGGGAAGCCCTGACCGGACCGAACCTTTGCCCGCCGCGCCGGTCCAAGCCCGGATGCGCCCGCTCGCGTTCGTCGCCCTCGGTCTGGTCCTCGCCGCGAGCGCCCCGGCCGCGGGCGAGCGCACGCGCGAGGCGCTGCGGGCCGTGCTGCCGGCCTATTCGCCCGCGGCGGCCGACGCGGCGAAGCCGGGGGAGACTCCTCCCCAGGACCCGGACGTGGTGGTTCTGCCGGAATTCCGGGTCGTGGAGCGCAAGGTCGCGACGCCCGAGGCCGACGACTGGCTCCGCGGCGAGACGGTCACCCGGCGGGAGATGCGGCGGGCCGAAGGGGAGATGAACGCGCTCGACCTCGCGCTCAACCGGTGGCACCTGCCCTACCTTTCCGCATCGTTCGCCCAGCGGACCCGGGCCGCGTACGAGCAGCGGCGTCGGGGCGAGGAACTCCGCCGGCTCGAGCACCTGCAGCGGCTGTCCGGCCCCTGAGCGGCCGCCGCTTGCTTCCGGGACCTCCGGACGTACGGTGCCCGCGTGCCCACGACCGACGTCGTCATCCTGCGCGAACTGCTCGCCCACGCGGACGAGCCCGTGTCCGGCACCCGGCTCGCCCGTCGCCTCGGCATCACGCGCGTCGCCGTCTGGCACCACCTGCAGAAGCTGGCCGCGCAGGGCTTCGAGTTCGAGGCGACCCGGACCCGCGGCTACCGGCTGGTCCGGCCGCCCGACGGCCTCCACCCGGCGCTCCTCGCGGCGCACCTCGGGCGCGCCCGCGCGCTGCCCTTCGTTTGCCTCGCCACGGTGGACAGCACCAACGCCGAGGCCGAGCGGCGGCTGGCCGCCGGCGAGTCCGCGCCGCTCGTCATCCTCGCGCGCGAGCAGACGCAGGGCCGGGGTCGCCGCGGCCGCCGCTGGCACAGCGCGGACAACGGCAACCTCTACTCGACCTTCGTGTTCCGTCCCCAGACCGAGCCCGGACGGCTCCAGCACTTCACCCTTTGGATGGGGCTGCAGGTGTGCGAGCTGATCGCCTCGTTCTGCCGGGTGCGCCCCGCCCTCAAGTGGCCCAACGACGTCCACCTCGACGGCCGCAAGGCCGGCGGGATGCTCACCGAGGCCCGGGTGGACGCCGACCAGGTCCGCGACCTCGTCTTCGGGCTCGGCCTCAACCTCAACGGCCGCGCCGCGTCGCTGCCGCCCGAGCTGCGCGCCACCGCCACCTCGCTGGCGGACGCGACGGGCGCGCCCGTGGACCTCAACCGCTTCGCCGCCGCCCTCATCCTCCGCCTCGGTTCGGCCTACGCGCGCTTCGCCGACGGCTCCTATCGGCGGGACTTCGCCGGCCTGTGGGAGCAATACGACCTCCTCCGCGGACGACCGGTCGCCGTCGCGCAGGGCGACCGCACGATCCGCGGCACCGCGTCCGGCATCGACGCCGAGGGCTGCCTCGTCGTGCGGACCGCGGGCGGCGCGATGGAACGCTTCCGGGCGGGCGAGGTCACGCTCTCGCGGGACGCGACCTGACACGAGGCTTGCGGCACGGGGGATAGCCCGTGTCAATGGCTCCCACCGCCGTCCACCCGCCGGATGACCGAGACGCCCGACAACACGATCGAAGTCCACCACCTCGCGAAGAGCTACGGCTCGGTCGCGGCCGTGAGCGACATCAGCTTCTCGGTGCGGCGGGGCGAGATCGTGGGCCTGCTGGGCCCCAACGGCGCCGGCAAGAGCACCACCCTGCGGATCCTGACCGGCTACCTGCCCGCGACCGCGGGATCGGTCCGCATCTGCGGCATCCCGGTGGCCAGCCATCCCGAGCTGAGCAAGCGCCACATCGGCTACATGCCGGAGAACAATCCGCTGCCGGAGGACATGCGCGTGTCGGAGTACCTCTGGTTCCGCGGCCGGCTCAAGGAGATGCCCCGCTCCCGCCTGCGCGCGCGCATCGACGAGGTGCTCGAGCTGTGCGACCTCAAGCGCAACCGCCACCGCATCATCGGCCGGCTGTCCAAGGGCAACAAGCAGCGGGTCGGCATCGCCGAGGCCATCCTCGCCGAGCCCGACGTCATCATCATGGACGAGCCGACCATCGGGCTCGACCCGCACCAGATCCTCATCGTCCGTGACCTCATCTCCAGCCTCCGCGGCCGGATGAGCGTCATCATCTCCTCCCACATCCTGCCCGAGATCGAGGTCACGTGCGACCGCGTGCTCATCATCAACGGCGGGCGCATCGTCGCCCAGGGTTCGCCCGCCGAGCTGCGCCGCGAGATCTTCGGCCACACCAGCTACCGCCTCGAGCTGGCGGGAGACCGCGCCGGCCTCGCGGCCGCGCTGACGGACCTCGACGCCACGCTGCGGGTCGCCGACGTGGGCGAGTGCGGCGGCGACGGCTTCTGCGCCGTCACGGTCACCACCCGCGCGGAGTCCGACCTCGGGGAGCGCCTCCTGCTCGCCCTCCCCGCGCGCGGCTACCGCGTGCGCGCCCTCGAGCGCGTGCTGCCGTCGCTGGAGGACGTCTTCCTCGCCGCCACCCGGAGGAGCTGGGACGCCCGCCTGCCGGACGCGCCCGCCCCGGGGTCCCGCGCGCCCCTGCCCCCCGCCTGAACGCGATGCGCCACCTCCCGACCATCCTCTCGCACGAGATCCGCGCCCTGCTCTTCAACCCGAGCACCTACGTCGCCGCCGTGCTCTTCCTCGGGGTGATGGGCTTCGTCTTCGCCGCGCTGCTCGACGACTACACCCGCACCGCGCACGAGGTCCTGCCGGCGGTGAACTTCTTCCGCCTCTTCTGGATCCCGGTCTTCTTCATGGTGCCGCTGCTCACGATGAAGAGCCTCGCCGAGGAGCGACGGCTGGGGACGCTGGAGACGCTGCTCACGACGCCGGTGTCCACCACCGAGGTCGTGCTCGGCAAGTTCGGGGCCGCCTACGCGCTCTACCTCCTCCTCTGGGGATCGACCGTGGGCTTCCACTTCGTCCTGTACCACTACGCGCGCGACCCGCGGCTGCTGGAGTTCGGCCCGCTCGTCGGCGGCTACGCCTTCATCGCCCTGAGCGGCCTGCTCTTCGTGGCCCTCGGCATCCTCGCCAGCGCCCTCACCCGCAGCCAGGCCGTCGCCGGCATCCTCAGCTTCGCCCTCCTCTTCGCGCTCATCATCGGCCTGCGCTTCCTCGACGGCGCCGCCGCGCTGCAGCCGGAGACCTTCACGCCGGTGCGCGAGGCCGTCGAGGCCCTGCAGCTCTTCGGCCACCTCGAGGACTTCACCAACGGCGTGATCGACTCGCGCCAGGTGTTCTTCTACCTCACCGGCGCGATCCTCGCGCTCATCTTCAGCATCCTCGGCGTCGAGGCCAAGCTGCTCCAGGGCGACCGATGAGCCTGCACGACAGCTTCCGCGCCGCGCGCTGGATCCGGCTGGCCAACCTGGTGCTCCAGGCCGTCCTCTTCCTCTCGCTCTTCGGCGGGCTCAACTACCTCGCGCTCAGCCATTCGTGGCGCTTCGACCTGACGCAGCACCGCCGCTACTCGCTCTCGGCCGAGTCCGTGTCCTACCTCCAGCGCCTCGACCAGCCGGTCCGCGTCGTGGTGACGTTCACCGAGGACGCGGACAACGCCGAGATCGCGCAGGCCTACCGCGACCTCAAGGGCCTCCTGCGGGAGTACGAGTACGCGACGCGCGGCGCGGCCGCCGGGCCGATCCGCGTGGAGTTCCTCGACGTCTACCAGCGGCGCCGCGAGGCGGAGGCGCTCGGGCTCGACCGCCCCAACGTCGTGGCCGTCCTCGCCGGCGAGCGCCGCCGCATCGTCACCATCGAGGAGCTCTACCGCATCCGCGACCGCTCCACCCGCGAGGCCTTCCGCGGCGAATCCGCCCTCACCGCCGCCATCCTCGACGTCACCGCGGCGCAGCGGAAGAAGGTCTACTTCCTCCAGGGCCACGGCGAACTCCTGCCCGACGACGTCAGCCCCCGCGGCCTCTCGCTCCTGAGCGACGCCCTGCGCCAGCGCAACTTCGAGCTCGCCGGGCTCGACCTCGCCCAGACCCGGCGCGTGCCCGACGACGCCGCGCTCATCGTCATCGCCGGGCCCGACGACCGCATCCGCCAGTTCGAGGAGGAGCTGCTCCGCAACTACCTCCAGACCCGCGCCGGGCGCATCATCCTGCTGCTCGACCCCTACCCCCGCACCGGCAGCGGACTCGAGAACCTGCTCTTCGATTGGGGCGTGCTCGTGCGCGACAACCTCATCGTCGACGACTCCAACAACTACCTCTCCGACTCCGGCGAGCTGATCCTCAAGCACTACCAGCCGCACCCGATCACCGACAACAACGTCCGCAACAACCTCTTCGTGCTCGTCGGCCCCGCCCGCTCCGTCGGCGACGAGATGGGCCGGGCGGTCGACGACGGCCTCGACGTCCGCAAGCTCCTCGCGTCGAGCGAGACCTCGTGGGGCGAGGAGCTCTACCGCCTCGGCCAGCGCAGCTTCACGCCCGGCCAGGACCTGCGCGGGCACCTCGGCGTGCTGGTGGTGTCGGAGCGGACCAAGCCCGCCAACAACCTCCCGCTCAGCGTCCGCGGCGGCCGGCTCGCGGTCTTCGGGACCTCGGACATCGTGACCAACGGCCGCCTCGTGAACGTGGGCAACCTCACGCTCTTTCTCGCCACCGTGAATTGGGCGACCGCCGACTTCGACACCCAGGTCAACATCCCCGTGCGCCCGATCGAGCGCTACCAGCTCACCCTCTCCCAGGACGAGCTCGCCCGCCTCCGGCTCGGCGTGCTCGGCCTCGTGCCCGGCGCCGTCGCCGTCCTCGGCCTCCTCGTCTACTGGACCCGCCGCAGCTAGCCCCCCGCCCCGATGCGCTCCAAAGTCACCGTCGTCCTGCTCTTCCTCAACGTCGTCCTGTTCTACTACATCTTCCAGTACGAGCAGCGCTGGCGGGCGGAGCGCGCCCAGCTCGAGGCGCGGCGGCGCGTGCTGGGCCCGGAGACCGCGACGATCGAGCGCTTCACCCGCACCAGCCCGAGCGCGCCGACCTTGGCCGCCGAGAAGCGCGGCGACACGTGGTGGCTCACCCAGCCGATCGAATGGCCCGCCAACCCGAACGCCATCGCCCGCGTGCTCAGCGAGCTCCAGCTGCTCGAGCACCAGACGAGCTTCGCGGTGGCCGACCTCGCCAAGGGCGGCCAGTCGCTCGCCGACTACGGGCTCGCGGCGCCGGCCATGACGTTCACCTTCTCCGCGGCCGGACGCGACTACGCGCTCCGCCTCGGCGACCGGACGGAGATCGGCAACCGCCTCTACGTCCTCTCGCCCGACGGCTCGCGCGTCCACGTGGTCGCCCGCGAGGTCGCCGATCACCTCGGGCTCGACGCCGCCCAGCTCCGCTCCGACTCCGTCTTCACCATCCCCGTCTTCGAGGTCCGCTCGCTCGCCGTCCAGACCGCGCCGCCCGCCAACCTCAAGATCCGCCTCCGCCGCGAGGGCCCGCGGTGGGGCTTCGAGACGCCGATCCTCGCCCGCGCGGACAAGGCCCGCGTGGAGGGCGCCGCGACCGCCCTCCACGGCCTCCAGGTGCGGCGCTTCGTCGAGGCGCGCGACGCCGACGCCGGACGCACCGGGCTCGAGACGCCCCAGCTCCGGGTGACGCTCGAGGGCAACGCGCGCCGCGAGACCCTGCTGCTCGGCGCGCCCGTGGATCCCGCCGCCGCGGCCGACGGCGCGCCGGTCGAGCTGTTCGCGCGCTTCGAGGAGAAGGCCGCGGTCTTCGTCACCGCCGTCCCCCCGCGCCTGCTCGCCGACCTCCGCGGCGCGCAGGAGAACTTCCGCGACGCGCGCGTGCTCGACTTCGAGCCCTCGGCCGCCACCGCCGTCACCCTCTCGGCCCCGGGACGCGCGGAGCTCAACCTCCAGCGACTCGACCTGCGCGACGGCCCGGCGGCCTGGCAGCTGGTCGTCCGCGCCGGCGGCGGCCAGGCGCCGGCGACGCTCCCGGCCGACCCCGGCGTGGTCGACGAGCTGCTCCGGAAGCTGCAGGGGCTGACCGCCACCGCGTTCGCCAGCGACGCGCCGACGGCCGCGGACCTCGAGGACTTCGGCTTCAACCGGCCCGAACTGGTCGTCACGCTCTCGCTCTCCCGCGGCGGCGGACCGCGCGGCGCGGACCCGATGTCGCTGGTCCTCGAGGTGGGCGCGCGGCCCGGCGAGCGCAGCACCGTGCACGCCCGGCTCGCGGGATCGCCTTTCGTCTACCGGATCGAGCCCGACCTCCTGACCGACGTCCCCGTGGAACCGCGGCACTACCGGCAGCGGCTCCTCCGCGAACTGCCCGAGGGCACGCGCGTCACCGCGCTCGTCCTCACCGACCTCGCCGACGGCCGGGAGATCGTGCGCCGGACCGCGCCGGCCGAAGCGGCCTTGACCGACGAGACGATCGGCGCCGGCGAACCCGCGCCCCGGCAGGCGGCGCTCGCCGCGCTGCTCCGGCAGCTCCGCTCCCTGCGGGCGAAGTCGATCCATGCCGAGTCCTTCAACGCGTCCGGGACCACGTGGGAGGGCGCGCCCGCCCCGTGGCGCTACCGCCTCGACCTCGAGCTCAGCCTGACCGGCGGCGCGGCCCAGACCGTGACGTCGCGCCTGTTCACCACCGCCCGGCTCGGGGGCACGGTCCAGCTCGGAGGCACCGACGAGCTCTTCGGCGGGATCACCGTCGAGCTGACGCAGGACCTGGTGGACGCGCTGTTCACGCTGACCTACGCCGCGGAACACGACCCGGGGCCGCCCGAGGCGCCCAAGCGGAACTGAGCCGCCGTGGCCGCCCTGCGCCGCCCCCTCCCCACCCGCACGTCGGAAGCGCTCACCCGCTTCTGCCTGTCCTGCGCGGCCACGGTCGCGTGCTGGGGCCTCTGGCTCGTGCTCGGCGCGACGCTGGTCGCGCAGGTCTACGTGCTCGTCGCCCGTGAGCTGCCGTTGCCCGGCTTCGTCCGGCGCCAGCTCGAGTCCCACCTCGCGGCCGAGGCCCTCGCGCTGACGTTCGCCCGGGCCCAGTTCGACCCCTCCGGGCGCCTGCTCCTGGAGGATGCCCGCGTCCGGCTGACGCAATTCGACGACGCGCTCTTCGTCGCCGAGAGCGTGTTCCTCCGCAAGAGTCCCTGGTCGGTCCTCTCCGGTGCCCGCGCCCCGGACGAGATCCGCATCCAGCACGCCACCGTCCGCATCCCGGCCCCCCTTTCCCCCTCCGGGACGGCCGAGCCGCTGCTGCGCGACATCCATGCCACGCTGCGGATCGAGGGGTCGACGCTGCGGGTGGATCAGCTCTCGTTCCGGTTCGGCGCGCTGTCCGTGCTGGTCGAGGGCGAGTTCCTGCTGCCGTCCCGCCGGACGGACCGGGCGACGACCGGCGAGGTCGTCGGCCGCCTGCTCCGCACCGCGCGCGAATTGGTCCGTGAACTCCCCCTGCTCGAAAGCCTCGACCGGCCGGCCCTCCACGCGACCCTGGCGTCCCGCCCCGGCGTGGGCAACGTGGCCGAGTTGCGGTTCACGGCCGGGGGGGTGAACCGGCCCTTCGACCTGCCGGTCGCCGTCGGGCCGATCCGGGCGGAGACCACCATCCGTCTCGACGGCGCGGGCGCGCGACCCGTGCGCATCCACGCCGAGGCGGATTCGATCGAGCATGCGGGCGGCCACTCCGGGTCGGGGGTCGCCCTCCAGCTCGCCGGCCAGTTCGGCCTGCGTCCGTGGGTCGCCCCGACCGAGCTGATCGCCGAGGTCTCCGCCCGGGAACTCGCGGCGCTGGGCCATCGCGCGTCGGCTCCGACGGGCTCTGTTCGCTGGCGCCCCGGGCAGCCGCTCGAGGCGGCCGTCTCGGCGGCGCTGCACGGGGAGGTCCTGTCGGCCCGGCTGCGCGCCGACCCGGCCGACTGGTCCGGCACGGCGGAGGTGGCCGGAACGGTGGCGCCCACGTTCGTCGCGAGTTCGCTCGGCGTGCGGGCGCCGCGGCTGGAGCGTTGGCTGCGCTTCGGGGATCCGGTGCGCGTCGAGGCGAGGGCGACCTTTACTCCAGGAGCGACCTTCCACGGGTTGTCCGCGCGGGTTCGCGGCGGGCGACTCGACTCCAACGGCGTCGCCTTCACCTCGCTCCGAGGTCGGATCGACGTCGACGCGGCGGGCAACTTCCTCGCGCACGACGCCCATGTTTCTGCCGGCGAGAACCACGCGGCGGGGTCGTACTGGATGAACTTCCGCACGTCGGACTACCGCATGCTGCTGACCGGCCAGCTGCAGCCGCCGTACATCGCCCCTTGGTTCCGCAGCGATTGGTGGAGCCGCTTCTGGGAGACCATCCGCTTCCCCGGCGCGGCGCCGCGCGCGGACGTCGACGTGGCCGGCAATTGGCGCGCCCCCGACCGCAGCACCTACTTCGGCTGGACCGAGGCCGGTCCGGCCGTGGTGTTGGGCGCGGATTTCGAGCGGACCCGCGCCCGGGTCTTCGTCCGGCCCCACTTCGCGCACGCCTTCGACCTCCGGGCCACCCGCTCCGGGGGAGCGGAGTGGGCCGAGGGCTGGTTCAAGCGGAGCGCCGACCCGGCGACGCGGGCGCTCGCGTCGCTGGAGTACGACTTGGGGGGACGCCTCGCCCCGACGGCGTTGCTCGAACTCGGAGGTCCGACCGCCGCGCCCCTGCTGGAACCCTGGGTGTTCAGTTCGCCCCCGCGGATCACGTTTCGGGGCAAGACCCACTATCGCGGCGAGCGGAGCGATCCGGAGGCGAACTTTCGCGGCGAGGCCGAGGGACCGTTGTCCTACGCGGGCTTCCCCCTCGAGCGCGTCAAGGTCACCGGAGGAGTCAGCGGGCGCGACGTCCGCCTCGACAAGATGGAGCTGGGCGTCGCCGGCGGCACCGCCTCGGGCAAGGCGTCGCTCGCCGGCGAAGGCGACCGGCGCCGGCTCGGTTTCGACCTCTACCTCGAGGGCGCCGACCTCGTGCGCGGCATCGGCGCGCTGCAGACCTTCGACCGCGCGCGGACGCCCGGAGAGCCGCCCGCTTCGCCGAACTCCGAGCTGCTCAAGCGCGCGAGCGGCGGACGCCTCAATTTCGCCCTTTCCGCCCAGGGGCATCCCGAGCGCATCGAGAGCTTCGAAGGCAGCGGCAATCTCGAGGTCGCCGGCGCCGAGCTCGGCGAGGTCCACCTGTTCGGCCTGCTCTCCCAGGTGCTGAGCGGCCTTTCGCTCAACTTCTCGTCCCTGAAGCTCGATACGCTGCGCGGCAGCTTCAGCATCGCCGAGGGACGGGCGCACTTCCCCGACGTGCGCGTGACCGGCCAGACGGCGCTCATCGACGGCCAAGGGGACTTCCGGTTCGCGGACCGCTCGCTCGATTTCTCGGCCCGCTTCAAGCCGTACGAGGGCAACCGCAACCTGCTCACCGGTGTGATCGGCATCGTGGTGAATCCGCTGGCGAGCATCTTGGAGTTGAGGCTGACCGGAACCGTTTCGAAGCCGAAGTGGACAGTGAACGTCGGTGGCGGAGGCGCGCGCGAAAGCCCGCCTCCTCCCACTGCCCAGCCTTCCGAAGCTAAGTCCAACCGGCCCTAGCCCCCGATCGTAGAGCGCCCTTGGGGTCGGGCGCTCGCACCCTTGGACTTCTGCCTAGGTGGAAATACCCAATTACGCGTTGCTTTGGCTGCGGCCCGAAACCTAACTCCCGTACAATCAATGGCCGAGGCGCGTTCGATGGCTGTGCGCAACCTGGACCTGCTGCCGTTCGTCGCGGTGGCCGGAATGGGGGTCTTCGGGCTGCTGGGCTGGTGGACGGGGCAAGCGTCTTGGGTTCAACCGCGTGTCACCGACCTGCCGTTCGCGGCCAACGCCGCGCTTTGCTTCGTGGCGCTCGGACTGGCCCCCCTCCTCCAGAGACTGGGCCGTCCGGTCTTCGCCGCGGCGGCCTCGCTGGCCGGGGCCACGTTGGCCCTGCTCGCGATGGCCGAGACCGTGCTCGAGCTTCCCCTCGGCATCGCCAACCTCGCCGTCAACCAC
>CAYWTK010000068.1:0-20084 GCA_964460895.1 uncultured Opitutaceae bacterium | reverse complement strand
GATCGCGAAGTAGAGCGCGATCAGGCCGTAGTCGACGGCGTTGACGGTGTTGAAGGTCGGCATCGCGTCAGACCGTCAGTCTCGGCACGCCGTCCTCGATCGTCAGCGCGGCGCGGTAGGTGCGTCCGCGGTGCTGCCCCGTCACGAGCCAGCCGCCCTCCTGCGCCTGCACCGCGAACGTCCCGTGGGGCGCGCCCGCGGGCGCGGTGCTCGCGACGGTGAGCACGGTGTGCGACGTGGCCGCGGCCGAGACGACTTCGGCGAACGGGAAGACGCCCTCGGCGGCGGGCAGCGGCAGGCGGTCGCTCCGCACGGTGAACGCGCCGCGCGCGGCGACCACGGCCTGCAGGGTCGCGTGCGGCCGGGAGATGCGGAACGACGTCGCGCCGGCCTCGGCGCGCCCCTGGTCGTCGTCGTTGAAGACCTGGTAGCGCACCTGCACCGCCGCCGCCGTCGCGAGATCCACGCGGTCGAGGACGAGGACGACGTCGGGCTTGAGGAAGGCGAGCGTGCGGGCGACGCGCTTCACGTCGGGCCGGACGAGGGCGTAGGCGGGCGTCGCGTCGCTCGTGACCAGCATCCAGCCCGGCCCGGTGCGGAAGTCCTGCACGCTGGACTCGGCCCACGAGGCGTTGGTGCCCTCGCTGCCGTCGTGGTACTGGTGGCCCTTCCCGTCGATGAGGACGGCCGAGTGGGCCTCCGTCAGGCGGAGCAGCCAGCGCGGCGTGGTGTACGAGTAGCCGGCGCGGAACGGGTCGTGGAAGAGGCGTTCGCCGTGGGCCTTCAGGATGATGCCGTTGCGGTCGGCGTGCTCGTGGTTGGCGGGTCCGCCGCTGCGCAGCGCGAGCACCGTGTCCTCGGGTTTCCAGCCCGTGCGCGAGACCACCCAGTCGATGCTCAGGCGGGTGTCGTGCAGCTCCGGGCCGGGCTCGCGGCGCGGGGCGTCGGGGCGGAACCAGACGGCGGCCTGGAGCTGGGACAGCGTGCCGACCGCGGCGGCGACGTGGTTGCTGAGCGGGTCGTCGTGCACCTGTCCGACCCAGGCCGCGACGGTCGCGTCGAGGTACGCGCCGGCGTCGCAGAAGTTCACCACGTCCTGGCTCGGGTCGTAGGAGAACTTGGGCGTGGCGTTGTAGGCCGTGTTGAGTTGCGGGTCCACGATCGGCTTCCCGGCGGCAGGCATGGCCATGGCGAGGCCGTAGCGGATGGTGCCGGGGTAGTCGATGAGCCGGCGGTCGTCGATGCCCAGGCGGCGGTGGATGGCCTCGGCGACCATCGCGAGGTGCGAGGTCGTGTAGCCCCAGTAGCCCACGCCCTCGTCGTAGGAGCCGTCCTCGCCGTACATCGTGGCGAAGGCGCGAGCGCTCTGGCGCGAGAGGTCGAGCCACTTCCGGGCGTCGGGGTGGCGTCCGTGGAACCAGACGGCGGCGAGGCCGAGGCCGCAGGTGGGGATGACCTTGAGGTTGGTGGCGTTGAGGATGAGCGGCCAGCGCTTCAGGCTGACGCGGAAGGCCTGCGGGAAGTCGTCCTCGGGGTCGAAGCCCCAGCCGCGGACGCGGTCCGGGTACTTCATGCCGTAGAGCGTGCGGTAGCAGGCGGGGGCGCCCTCGTTGACGATTTTGTCCTCGACGCGGGCGCGGAGCTCGGCGGGGACCTTGGCGCCGAGCCAGTCGAGCGCGTAGCAGGCGGCGATGGTGGACTCGGGCGCGCGCTGGAGGCCGATGGTGTACTGGCCGGCCTCGAGGAAGTAGTCCCAGCGCTTGTAGTCGCACATCCGGGAGAGTGCGAGGAGGGCGAGGTCGAGGTGCGGCTGCTCCTCCCAGACCACGTGGGCGAAGGCGGCGTTCTGGACGAGCTTCCAGACGCGCATGAAGTCGGTCACGTGGTTGTTGAGGCGCAGCTCCTCGCGGAGCCAGCGGCTCTCGGCGGCGACGTCGATGTCGCGGAGCATGGCCCGGACCTTCGCCAGCCGCGGGTGCTCGAGGCTGGCGCGGATGCGGGGCAGTTCGGTCGGGTCGAAGAGCAGGCCGCCGCCCCCGGTGGGGGACGCGGGCGCCGGCGCTGCGGCCCGGAGCGGCAGGCGGGAGACGGGGAGGGCGGCCGCGAGGACGGCGGTCGTCTTGAGGAAGGTGCGGCGGGTGGGGGCGTTCATGGGGGAGTCGAGGAAAGGTGGTGACGGGCGACGGCGAGGGCCGCGTAGGAACCGATCTGGTCGCCGAGCTCCGCGGGCACGATGCGGCAGGCGGCGGCGGAGTGGGGCAGGGCCTCGCGCGCGAGGGCGGCCTGCGCGGCGGGCGCGAGCCAGCGCTCGGCGCGGGCGTAGATGCTGCCGATGACGATGCGGTCGGGATTGAGGATATCCACGAGCACGGCGAGGCCCTCGCCGAGGCGGGTGCCGACCTCCTGCCAGACCGCGAGCGCGAAGGCGTCGCCGGCCCGCGCGGCGCGGCCGAGGTCGAGCGCGGTGATCTGCTCGAGCGGGATCTCCTGCAGCACGGAGGCGCCCGGGTAGGTGGCCAGCCGCTGCCGGGCGAGGCGGGCGATCCCGCCGCCGGAGCAGAAGCCCTCGAAGGAACCCGCCTTGCCGAAGCCGACCGGGCCGTCGGGTGCGAGGCGGAGGTGTCCGACCTCGCCGGCGTCGCCGGTCGTGCCCTCGTACAGGCGACGGTCGAGGATGAGGCCGGCGCCCATGCCGGTGCCCATGGTGAGGAAGACGAGGTTCCGCGCGCCGCGTCCGGCGCCGTCCTGCCATTCCGCGAGCGCGCAGGCGTTGGCGTCGTTCATGAGGAAGGCGCGGCCGCCGTGCCGGGCGGTCAGTTCCTCGCAGATCGGGATGCGGTCCCAGCCCGGCAGGTTGGGGGGCGAGAGGATGAGGCCGGCGCGGGCGTCGAGCGGGCCGCCGCAGGAGACGCCGAAGACGACGTGCGGTCCGGGGCGGAGGGCGGCGACCTCCGCGTGGACGCGCGCGAGGGTCTCCACCGGACCGGCGCTCGGGAAGCGGGCGACCTCGCGCACGCCGTGCGGGCCGGCGGGCACGCTCACGGCGCACTTCGTGCCGCCGAGGTCGATGCCGATGAGGGCGGGGGAGGGCATGGGAGACGGCGGGTCGAGGCGGAAGGCGAGGCGGCGGGGTCGGCTCGCGGGTGCGGCGGCGGCGGGGTCGGGAGACCCCGCCCTACAAGAGGGGGAGGGTGGGGGAAGAAAAAGGGCGGAGGCGCGAGGCCTCCGCCCTGGAGAGATACCAATCAGGTCGGGAGGCTCAGAACTTCATGCCGAGCGTGAACAGCCACTGGCGGGGCGGGGAGAGGTTGAAACCACCCTCCGAGTACTCCTCGTCCAGGACGTTGTTCACGTTGAGCGTGCCGGTCATCTTGTAGCCGAACACCTCGAACGGGTAGCTGAACACCGTGTCGAACACGACATAGTCGCCGGCCGTGAGGCCGCCGGTCTTCGGATTGAAGTTCATGTCGCGGATCGAGATGTTCATCTCGCTCGAGTAGCGCATGCCCAGGCCGGCGGAGAAGCCGCGGCCGTAACCGCCGATGATGTCGTCCACGAAGGTGTACTTCTGGAAGATGTTGAAGCGGTACTCGGGCACGAACGGCAGGCGCTCGCTGAAGAGCACGTCGTAGATGTAGTTGATCGAGCCGTTCGGGTTCACGCGGATGACCGAGGGGTCGGCGAGCGTGTCCGCCGTCCAGATCCAGGAGCCGCTGATGACGGCCTGGTAGTTCCGGATGGGCGTCCACACCGCCTCGAACTCGGCGCCTTCGGTGCGCTCGACGGCGTCGTTGGAGAACCAGCGGACGACGCGGTTGAACGTGCCCACGTTGACGGCGCCGATCCAGTTGATGCGGTCGTTGTTCTGGCGCGGGATGTCGTCGACGGTGCGGTTCTCGCGGTCGAGGCGGAAGACGGAGACGGTGGAGACGAGCTTGTTGTCCCAGAGGCTCGTCTTGACGCCGAACTCCAGGTTCTTGCCGGCCTCGTTCTTCATCTCGGTCAGGCCGCCTTCGGAGGCGAGGCGGGCGACCTCGGTGTCGGGATTGAGGCCGTTGGCGGTGGCGCGGGCCCGGACGAGGGCCGGGTCGTAGTCGCCGCCCTTGAACTGCACGCCGGAGGGGAGGAACGTCTCGGAGTAGCTGGCGTAGACGTTGACGTTCTTCGTCACCTCGAACGACAGGCCGCCCATCTTCGAGTCGCCCTTGACGGTGCGCGGGCGGGAGAAGATGGCGCTCAGGCCGTAGGGGGCCCAGAGGTTCTGCGGGACGTTCTGGAGGGCGAAGTCGCCGACCTCGAACCAGGGCGGATTGGCCTTCACGAGCTGGCCGACGGTGGACTGCTTCTCCTCGCGGTAGCCGGCCATGGCGGTCAGGCGGTTCTCGAAGGCGCTGCCCTGCCAGTTGACGTACCACTCCTCGCGCTTCGGGCGGCTGTGGTCGGTCAGGCCGCGGGAGACCTCCGTGATGCGGCGGATGTCCGGACTCGGGTGGATGCCCGGGTCGTAGAGCGAGAAGATCTGCATCGGGGTGAGGATCTGCCCCGTGCGGCTGCGGACGAACTGCTGGTTGAAGTTGCCCGCGAACGTCGTCGTGCGGAACTGCGCCGGGATGGGCGAGACGTAGCCCTCGTCGGGCTTGTCGAAGGAGCCCGGAAGGTTGCCGAAGAACGGGAACTGGCCGGTGCCGGCGAGGTTCGCGCCGTTGTTGCCCGTGAACGTGTTGTAGGACTCGCGCACGAGGCCGCCGAGGAGGAGCTTGTTGTCCACGCCCATCATCTGCTGCTTGAACACGAGGTCGAGCTGGTGGGTGTCGGCCTCGAGGATGTAGTCGCGGGAGAGGATGCCGTTCATCGTCTGCCACGTGATGCCGTCGGCGTTGGGCGACGCGCTGGACTTGGTCTCCGTGTAGCGGGAGTTGTCCAGCGTGTAGGCGTAGCGGCCGCTGACCCAGTCGAACGGCGAGTACTCGACGACGGTGGCGAACGTGGTGTTCTCCTCGTCCGAGTAGGTGCCGACGCCGTAGTAGTTGAACTTCGAGTCGAACACCCGCTGGCCGGAGATGTTGGTGATGTACGCACCGTGCTTGAGCGGCTCGTTCCAGCCCGCAAGGTACGGGTTGTTGGCGGCCGTGCGGCGGTCGTTGAACCAGTTGCCCGGGCCCGCGAAGATGCGGGTGCGGTAGGCCGCGACCGGGTCGGCGGCGCCGGAGAGGCCGGCGGCGGCGATCAGGGCGGCCGGGGGCGCGGCGTAGTCCGCGAACCACTGCGCCGGCCAGGACCACGAGGTGTCGTCCTGGTTGCGGGCGCGGCGGGTGAACTCGCCCTCGACCGTGATGCTCATGCGGCCGTCCTCGAACGGCAGGAGCTTGAACGACGGCGTGACGGAGAATCCGTCCTGGTACTCGAAGCGGCGGTCGCCCTTCGCGTTGTCCCACGCGCCCACGACGCGGAAGGCCGCCTTCTTGGACAGCATCGCGTTGTGGTCGAGGGTCACGCGCTGGGTGCCGACGTAGTTCTCGGTGCCGCCGTAGCCGTAGGTGACCGAGGTCGGGATCTTGCGGAACTCGGGCTGCTTCGTGACGTAGTTGATCACGCCGCCCGGGAACGCCTGGCCGAAGAACACGGCCGCGGGGCCCTTGATGACCTCGACGCGGTCGACGTTGTCCAGGGTGTAGTTGTTGTACCGGAGCAGGCCGTTGCGCAGGCGCGAATTGATCGGGAAGCCGCGCAGCGACATGTTGCCCGACGGCGTGAAGCCCGTGGCGGGCTGGAGCACGCCCATGCGGGTGTCACCGGCCGAGGAGCTCTGGTAGCGGAGGACGTCCTGGATGTCGCTCAGGTTGGTGTCCTTGATGAAGTCCTCCGAGAGGACCGAGATGCTGAGCGGCACCTTCTGGATCTCCGTGCCGATGCGGGTCGCGGTGGCGGAGTTGGTCTTGAGGTAGCCGTAGTCGCGGTCCGTGTTGACCGTGAACGGCGATAGGACGGTCACTTCCGGGTCGGAGGGAGCGAGCGGCGTCGCCGCGGGGGCGGGAGCCGGGGTCGCGGCCGTCGACGTGGGGGTGGGCGCGGCGGGGGCCGGGGTCGTCCGGCCCTCGATCTCGGCGAGCCGCTTGCGCAGCGCCGCGTTCTCCTCTTGGAGGCGGCGGAGCGCGTCGCTGTCGGTGCCCTGCCCGGAGGCGGAGACCGTCAGCAGCGTCGCGAGACCGATGGCCAGGGCGGACCGGAGACGGTCGGCCGCGGTAGTCGGGGTCTGTTTCATGCTGGTTTGGGTTTGTAGTTTTCCGGTTTGAACGCCGGGTGCGGGTTCAAGGGAAAGGGTCAGGACGGCGTCTGGCCGTTGGTGCCGGGGGCGAGCAGGCGGGGGGAGACCGTGACGCCGATGCGTCCGGTCACGCCGGGGTTCTCGATCCGCCAGAGCAGGTGGTCGACCACCTTGCGCACGAGCGTGCCGAGGTTGATGTCGATGGCCGCGGGCGAGTGGTCGAGGTTGTGGTAGATGACGGGATTGTAGTTCCCGAGGATGGCGTCGAAGTCGCGGCCCGGCTTGCGGCCGGCCTCGCGGAGCGCGCGGAAGAAGGAGCCGCAGAAGTGGTCGACCGGCAGGTAGAGCCCCGTCGCGCGCGCCGGCAGCGACTCGAGGCGGCGGACGAGCGCGGCGCTCTCCGCCTGGTAGGGCGAGATCTCGAGGTAGCTCACGCCCGGCGTCGAGCGGCCGAGCACGGAGTGGACCGCGAGCCCGAGCTCGCGCGCGCGCCGCACGAAGGCCTCGGCGCGGAGCGCGATGGCGCTGTAGTCCGCGTCCGTGGAGATCACCGCCACCGTCTTGTGGCCGCGCTCCTTGAGGTAGTCCGCGGCGAGCGCGCCGTTCTCCTCGTTGTTCGGCTCGACGTAGTCGCCGGGGAAGCGCGCCGAGCGCCGCGTCATGAACCACACGTGCGGCACCTCGCGCAGCTTCGCCAGGCAGGCGGGCGAGGGCTCCATGCCCTGCACGATCATCCCGTCGATGCCGTCCGTGCCCATCGAGCGCGGCAGTTCGTCCGGCGTGCTGGAGAACAGCACGCGGAGGTCGACGCGGTAGCGGGGGTCGGTGGACTGCACCTGCAGCAGCTGGTCCTGGAACCAGTTCAGGCTCGGGTTGTTCGCCTTCGCGCCGACGAACCAGACGCCGATGCGCCGCTGCTCGGGCAGGCGCGCCTTGGGGCCGCGCCGGCGGTTCAGCGGCGCCGGCACGTAGTTGTGCTCCTGCATCACCGCCCGGATCCGCGCGAGGCTGTCCGATGCGACCAGCTGGGGCTGGTTGATGGCGCGCGACACGGTCGCGGGCGACACGCGCGCCTTCCGGGCAATCTCAGTGATTAACATGGGGGTGGGGTGGCCCTTCCTGAAATTTTCAACGACAACGCATGAAATGGTGCCGGCAGCGTCAAGCGATTTCCTGGATGCCGGGCGGTTCCGGGGACTGCCAACGGGGTCCGGTGCCGAGTGTTCTCCGCAGCGACGGGTGGTGCTGAAATTTTCAGCGAGAGGCTGAAAAACAATGAAATCAGGGTTGAAATGGCTGACGCCTGGCGCTCAGTTGGGCGCGGCGCGTCGGTGAAGCCGACCGGCTCCCGCGCCGCAACCCCGCCACCCCATGAGTCAGACCCCGTTCGTCGCCCGCGCGGCCTGGATTTGGTCCCGCGAGGGCTCGCACGCCGCGCCCCTCCCGGCGGAGTCCACGCCGTCGCACTACCAGGTGCGTCTCTTCCGGCGGCGCTTCGCGGTGGCGGATCCCGCGGCGGCCGGCGCGGTGGTCCACGTCTCGGCCGACAGCCGCTACCTCCTGTGGTGCAACGGGGCGCTGGTCGGCCGCGGACCGGCGAAGGGCGACGTGCACCACCACTTCTACGACACCCACGACCTCGCGCCGCACCTGCGCGCCGGGGACAACGTGCTCGCCGCGCTCGTGCTCGACATGTCGCGCGTGGCGCACCGGCCGACCGCGCTCGGCGCGCCGGGTTCCGTGATGACCTACGCGGGCGGCTTCCTGCTGGAGGGCGCGTGCGTCGCCGCCGGCGGGGAGGAGCGGCTCGACACCGGCCTGCCCGGCTGGCGCGTCGCGGTGGACCACGCGCACCGATTCCAGAACGACGGCACGCGCTTCGAAGGCTACCACGGCTACTTCGAGCACCGCGTGGGCGCCGCGGAACCCGCCGGGTGGCGCGAGGCCGGGTTCGACGATTCGGCCTGGGCCGAAGCCACGGCGCTCTACCGCGCCGAACGCCACGAGAACCGGCGCGACCCGACCAGTCCCTACGGTCTCCTCCCGCGCCTGATCCCGTTCCTCGAGGAGGGCGCGACCGAGCCGTTCGCGGCCGTGTTCCAGCCCGGCGGGGCGGACGCCTCCGCGGAGTGGCGCGCGCTCGTCGCCGCCGGCCGGTCGCTCGTGGTCCCCGCCCACGCCCACGTGCGCGTCGTGCTCGACGCGGGGCGGCTCACGACCGCCTACCCCCGGCTCCGCCTCGCCGGCGGAGCCGGCGCCCGCGTCGCGCTGACCTACGCCGAGGCCCTGCGCCTGCCGTGGAGCACGCCCGGCGCCCGGCTGCTGGGACGTCCGCAGCCGCTCGCGAACCTCGCGTCGCACTTCGCCGACGAGTCGTCCGGCTGGACCTTCGACCGCCGCGGCGCGGTCACCGGCTGGCGCGACCGCTGGGAGCCGGCCGGACGCGACGGCGAGGAGTTCGAGCCCCTCCACTGGCGCGCCTTCCGCTACGTCGAGCTCGAGGTCGCGGCCGGGCCGCAGCCGCTCCGGCTCGAGGCCGTCGGCCACCGCTTCACCGCCTATCCCTACCGCGTCGCCGCCGAGTTCGCGTGCTCGGACCCGCGGCTGGAGAAGCTCTGGACGATCGCCCTGCGCACGATGCGCCTGTGCTCGCACGAGACCTTCGAGGACTGCCCGCACTACGAGCAGATGCAGTACGCCGGCGACACGATGATCACGTCGAAGCTCGCCCTCCTCACCACCGGCGACCCCGCGCTCGGACGGCAGGCGCTCCTCCACTTCGACTGGTCCCGCCTGCCCGAGGGCCTCACGCAGAGCCGCTACCCGTCGCGGCTGCTGCAGGTCATCCCCTCGTGGTCGCTGCACTGGATCACCAACATCCGCGACCACTACCAGCTGACCGGCGACCTCGCTACCGTGCGCGCGCTGCGGCCCGGCGTGCACGCGGTCCTCGACTGGTTCCGCCGGCACGCGGACGAGGACGGGCTGCCCGCGCGGCTGCCGTTCTGGAACATCACCGACTGGTGCCCGTGGTGGCCGCGCGGCGTGGTGCCGGGCGCCGACGCGGGACCGACCTGCATCATCGCCGCGCAGTTCATCCGCGCGCTCGACGAGGCGGCGGACCTCGCACGGGCCGCGGGCGACGGCGCGGCCGCGACGGCGCTGGCCGCCGAGGCGGGCCGCGCGCGGGCCGCGCTGCACCGGCGGTTCTGGTCGGAATCCGAGGGCCTCTACTTCGACCGGCCCGGTGGACCCGAGGTCAGCCAGTACGGGAACGCGTGGGCGATCCTGTGCGGCGCGGCGGACGAGGCGACGCGGGCGCGCGTGCTGCGCCGGTTCCCGTCGGACCCGGCGCTCGCGCCCGGCTCCTTCTTCTGGTGGCACGCGGGCTTCCGGGCGCTGGAGGTCGCGGGCGCGTACGACCGCATGCCGGAGTTCCTCGGGCCTTGGCACGAGATGGCCGAGCTGGGGCTCGACACCTTCGTCGAGGAGAACAGCTACTGGCGCTCGCTGTGCCACGCCTGGAGCGCGCACCCCGCGCTCGAATTCCTCGAACGGGTGGTGGGCATCACGGCGGCCCAGCCGGGCTTCGCCGAGGTCTCCGTCCGCCCGCACCTCTGCGGCCTCGACCACGCGCGCGGGCGGGTGTGCACGCCGCGCGGTCCCGTGACCGTGGAATGGCGGCGGACCGGCCGACGGCTCCGCCTCGACGTCGAGTCCCCCGCGCGCACGCCCGTGCGCATCGAGCTGCCGGGCGGGCAGCGCTTCGCCAGCGCGGGCGGCACGTTCTCCACCGAAGTCTCGCTGCCATGATCCCCCTCCGTTTCCAGCCCGCGGGACCGGACGCGGTCGAGCTCCGCTCGCCCACCGGCGGCCTGCTCCTGCGCTACGTCTTCGCGCCCAAGACCCCCGCGGCCGAGGCCACGCGCCCCTACGCGCATCCGGTCTGCAGCCTCGCCGGCGAGGTGCTGACCAACTTCCGCCCGAACGACCACCCGTGGCACCAGGGCCTCAACTTCACCATCAACAACCTCTCGGGCTGGAACTTCTGGGGCGGGGGCACGTACCGGCGCGGCGAGGGCTACCGCGCGCGGGAGGACCACGGGCTCCAGCGGCACGCCGGCTGGCTCACGCCCCCGGGGGAGACGCTGGACGAGCGCGTCGAGTGGGTCGGCGGCGGCGAGGTCCTGCTCGACGAGCGCCGCACGCTGACCGCCCACCTCGCGGGGCGCGCGCAGTGGACGCTGCGGTGGCAGGCGGAGCTGCGCAACGTCACCGCGCGGACGCTGACCTGCGCGAACTACCATTCCGGCGAGGGACTCGTCGGCTCTCACTACACCGGCCTGCAGTTCCGCGGCGCGCGCGACCTGCTCGACGACCACGGCGACGCGGCGGTGACCATCCTCGCCGACGGCGGCATCGAGGGGGAGAAGGCCGTGCACGGCGCGCCCGCGGCGTGGATGGAGTGGCGGGGCCAGAAGGACGGCTCGCTGCGCCGCGTGCGCCTGCGCTTCGCCAACGCGTCCGGTCCGCTGCACTGGTTCGTGCGGCGCCACAATCCCCTCGCCGCGTTCCCCTTCCACTTCGACCGCAACCTCGAGCTCGCGCCCGGCGCGTCGCTCCGGATCGACCACTCCCTCACGTTCGCCGACGAGTGATGCTGACCCGCCTGCAGTTCCTCCAGCGCCTCGGCCTCGCGGCCGGGGCCGCCGCGGGCGTGCGGCTGGGGGCGCAGGGGCGTCCGTCCGACCTCCCGCCTTGGCCGCCGGTGGTGCCGGCGGGCGACGACGCGGCCTACTGGACGGCGGTGCGCGCGCAGTACGCGATCGACCCGCGCCTCGCCTACCTGAACAGCGGCGGGCTGGGGCCCTCGCCGCGGCCGGTGCTCGACATCCGCGACCTGACGGCGCGGGCGCTCCAGCATCGGGTCGAGTCCGGCCACTTCTTCTTCGAGGAGGCGCGCGGCCTCGTCGCCGCCTTCCTCGGCGCCGATCCGGAGGAGGTCTGCTTCACCCGCAACGCCACCGAGGGGAACTCGATCGTCGCGGCGGGCCTCGGGCTCCGCGCGGGTGACGAGGTCGTGTTCGAGACCCACGCGCACCCGGGCGGCTCGCTGCCCTGGCTGAACCAGGCGCGGCAGGCCGGCGTGGTCGTGCGGACGTTCGAGCCCGACACCGAGTCGCCCGAGGGCAACGTCGCCCGCGTCGCCGCGCTGCTGACCCCGCGGACGCGCGCGGTGCAGGTCAGCCACGTGACGGCGCCGACGGGCATCGTGCTCCCGGTCGCCGCGCTGGCCGCGCTCTGCCGCGAGCGGGGCGTGTGGTTCCACGTCGACGGCGCGCAGTCGGCGGGAATGGTCCCGGTGGACCTCCGCGCGATCGGGTGCGATTCGTACGCCGCCAGCGGGCACAAGTGGCTGGGCGGCCCGCGGGAGACCGGAGTGCTGTTCATCCGCCGCGAGCGCATCGAGGAGGTACGCCCGCTCCACCTCGGCGCCTACTCCAGCGGCGAGTTCGACTTCTCGGGCCAGCTGGTCTACGCGGACGGCGTGCGCCGCCACGAGTACGGCACGCGCGACGCGGCGAGCGTCGTCGCGCTCGCGGAGGCGACGCGGTTCCAGCGCGAGATCGGCCCCGCGCGGATCGCGGCGCGGACCGCCGCCCTGGCCGACGCGCTCATCTTCGGGCTGCGCCAGCTGCCGCGCGTGCGGGTACTCACGCCGGCGCGCGCCGACCTGCGCGCGGCGATGGTGACCTTCGCCGTCGAGGGACGTCCCGGGGCGAAGGTCTTCGGCGCCCTGCTCGAGTCGGACCGCCTGCGGTGCCGGCCGGTCAACGAGGCCGGCCTCGAGGGCGTGCGCGTCTCCCTCCACGTCTTCAACACCCCGGAGGAGGCCGACCGCCTCCTCGCCGCGCTCCGGCGCCTCGTCGCGGCGTGATGCGGGACCGACGCTCAGTCCCGGACCTCGACCACGAGCTCGACCTCGACGGCCGCGCCGAGGGGCAGGGCGGGCACGCCCACGGCGGCGCGCGCGTGGCGGCCGGCGTCGCCGAAGACGGCGACGAGCAGGTCGGAGCAGCCGTTCATCACCGCCGGCTGGCGGGTGAAGTCGTCGGTGCAGCGCACGAAGCCCGCGACGCGGACGATGCGCCGCACGCGGCCGAGGTCGCCGAGCTCCTGTTTGAGGGTGGCGATCAGGGCGAGCGCCGTGCGCCGGGCCGCCTCGACGCCGGCCGCCTCGTCGAGGTCGCGCCCGACCGTGCCCGCGATCACCTTGCCGTCCGCGTCGCGGCTGATGTGGCCCGCGACGAAGAGCAGGTCGCCGGTGCGGACGGCGGGCACGTAGTTGGCGACCGGGGCCGAGGCCGAGGACAGGGTGAGGCCGAGGGCCGCGAGGCGGTCCTCGGGCCGGTCCGCGGCCGCGGCGGACGAGAGCAGGGCGAGCGCGAGCGGGAGCAGGAATTTCATGGCCGCATTGCACCGAGCGATTCCCGGCCGCGCAACGTCTAAGCCCACCATGACCGCCTCCGTCCGCCGACCGTCCCGCGTCCTGCCGCTCCTCGCGGCCGCCCTGCTCGCCGCGCCCGCCGCCTCCGCCGGCGCGGGCCACGACCTCCTGCTCGCCGCCTCGATCAACAGCTCGAGCCGCGTGATGGGCGGCGGCACGGGCGCGCCCGACGGCCTCTACGTGCGCGCCGCGGGGCAGGAGGAGTTCCGCCACGTCGGCCTCAACCTGCCCCTGCTCATCACCGTCGTCGCGGACCCGCGCGACCGGAGCCGGCTCTTCGCCGCCGGGCTCAGCGGGGTGATGCGGTCGGCGGACGGCGGGCGGACCTGGCGCATCCTCACCGGCTGGGACGAGACCGAGCCGAAGGCGCTGGCGCTGGACCCGTCGGACCCCGACGTCGTCTACGCCGGCCTGCCGGACGGCTTCGTCGTCTCGCGCGACGGCGGCCAGTCGTGGCGTCGGGCGGAGCGCGGCCTGCCGGCGCGCGGCAAGTACGTGCAGGCGCTGCAGGTGGACCGCACCCGCGGCGGCCGCCTCCTGCTCGGCTGCGAGACCGGCATCTACCTCAGCGAGGACGGCGCCGCCTCGTGGACGCGGGTGTTCGCGACGGTGGACACGGTGAACGACCTGCAGCAGTCGCCGCACGATCCGGCGCGGTGGATCGCGGTGTCGCAGAGCGCGGGCGTGCTCGAGTCGGCCGACGGCGGCCGCACCTGGAGCGCGCGGCCCGACCTGCCCCGCGAGCGCGCGTGGTACAACGTCGCGTTCGACCCGCGCGACCCGAGCCGGCTCGCGCTCGCGAGCTGGACCTACGGCCTCTGGGTGAGCGCCGACGGCGGCCGCACCTGGCAGGAGCGCAACGCCGGGCTGCCGACGCCGCACCGCGTGTGGCGGACGGCGTTCGACCCGGACGACGGCCGCCTCTACGCCGCCGCGTTCGAGCGGGCGCTCTTCGCCTCGACGGACCTCGGCCGCACCTGGACGGAGGCGGGCCTGCCGGGCTCGGTCGTCCGCAGCTTCACCTTCGTTCCCGTCGTCCGCCGCTGACGCGCCCGCCATGAATCCCCGGACCCTCCTCCTGCTCGCCTTCCTTCCCCTCGCCGCCGCGGCCCAGCCCGCGACCACCGGCCCGATGCCCGTGCCGCTGCCGGCGGACGCGCGCCCCGACGAGGTGCGTCGGACCTACCTCGCGCGCGCCGCGGAGGTGCTCGACTGGTACGTCGGCACGATCAAGCCCGGCGAGCCCGCGACCTTCGGCAGCGGGCAGATCGCGGCCAAGCTCGCGCGGCGCGAGGACGCCGCCGCGGTGTCGGCGCGGGTCGTCGAGCTGATGGCCGGCCGCCAGAGCGGCGACATGTTCTGGATGTTCCCGTGGACGGCGATCTCGTTCCTCGGGCGCGACCAGCTCACGCCGGAGGCGAAGGCCGCCATCCGGCAATCCTGGCGCACCTACTTCCCGCTGCGCGGCGACACCGAGAACCACTGGGTGATGTACTACGCCTCGCTCTACCTCATGGCCGAGCTCTATCCCGACGACCCGGGCGAGAGCTGGTTCAACGGCAAGAGCTCCGCGGAGAACCGCGCCGAGGCGAAGGAGTACCTCATCCACTGGATGGATATCGCCACGACCATCGGGCAGGGGGAGTTCAACCCGACGCACTACATCGGCGAGTACGCCATCCCGATGCTCTACCTCGCCGCCTGGGCCCGGGATCCCGAGATGCGGATCCGCGGCCGGATGAAGCTCGACTGGCTGATGGCCGACCTCGCGGCGAACACGCTCGACGGCGTGCTGCGCGGCCCGAACGCGCGCACCGACGACACCTCGGTCGTCCAGCGCTGGCACGCGCTCTCGTCCTATTTCAGCTGGCAGATGTTCGGCAACACGCCGCCCCCGCCGGCCTACGGCGGCTTCGGCATCTGGTTCGCCATCGCCGCGGAGCACTACGACGTGCCCGAGGTCATCCGGCGCATCGCGGTCGCCCGCGACGAGGACTTCACCCAGCACGACATCAAGCGCACCCGCCGGCGCTGGCGCTACAGTGAGGAGCTGATGCCGCTCGTGTACAAGACCACCTACATGCGCCGCGAGTACGCGGTCGGCTCGACCCAGGGCGGGCTGATCACCGATCCGATCCAGGCGCACGTCTGGGACGTGACCTGGTCCGTGCCGGACCCGCGCGGCGTGCACAACACGATCTTCTCGCTGCACCCGCACTCCTCGGGGAAGGTCATGCAGATGTACTTCACGGAGCTGCCCGACCACATGATCGAGGCGCTCTCCGTCCAGGGGAAGCCGTCCTACGACGTGCCCGACAAGGTCCTCGGCAGCTCGCCCTACGAGCAGGTGGTGCAGGATCAGGACACGGTGGTCGCGCTCTACGACATCCCGCCCGGCACGCGCTTCCCGCACATCAACGGGTTCTTCTCCAAGGACCTGAAGGACGTCACGGAGGACCGCGCCTCGGGCTGGATCTTCGCCCGCGGGGGCGACGCGTTCCTCGCCTACCGCCCGCTCGCCCCGTACGTGTGGCAGCCGCGCTACGGCTACCGGCAGCTCCCCTCGACGGGCGGCGGCTGGAAGTGGGAGCGCGTGGACCCGGGTCCGGACGGCGACCGCATCCTCCAAAGCCCCCACCTGCGCAACGGCACCATCGTGCAGGCGGCCGCCGCGTCTGAATTCGCGGACTTCGCCGCCTTCCAGTCGGCGGTGCGCGCGCTGCCGCTCGATTTCCGCCTCGAGCCGCGTCCGACCGTGGCGTTCACCACGCTGCGCGGCCGCCGGATCGAATTCACCTACGGCGAGACGCCGCGGATCGACGGCCGGCCGGTGGATTACGCGGCGTGGCCGCTCTTCGGCGGGCCCTACCTGAACGCGCCGCGCGGCTCGCGCCGCCTCGTCATCACCCACGGGTCGCTCGAGCGGGTGCTCGACTTCAACACGCTGACCGCGACCGACCGCGTGCGGCAACCCTGAGCGGCGATGGCGCGCGTGCGGATCAAGGTCGCGAGCGGGGCCCCCGGGCCGCGGGTGGAGCGGCACGTCTTCGGCCATTTCATCGAGCACCTCGGCCGCTGCGTCTACGACGGCCTGTGGGTCGGCGAGGATTCGCCCGTGCCCAACGTGCGCGGCTGGCGCCGCGACGCGGTCGAGGCGTTGCGCGAGATCGGCGCGCCCAACCTCCGCTGGCCGGGCGGCTGCTTCGCGGACGACTACCTCTGGCGCGACGGCGTCGGCCCGCGCGCGGCCCGTCCGCGCGGGGTCTCCGCCTGGTGGGGCGCGCCCGAGCCCAACACCGTCGGCACGCAGGAGTTCCTCGACCTCTGCGCCGCGACCGGGGCGGAGCCCTATTTCTGCGGCAACGTCGGCAGCGGCACGGTGCAGGAGATGCGCGACTGGGTGGAGTACCTCAACGCCCCCGCGGGCGCCTCGACCCTCGCGGACCTGCGCGCCGCGCACGGGCGGCGCGATCCGGCCGGCGTGCGGCTTTGGGCGGTGGGGAACGAGAGCTGGGCCTGCGGCGGCAACATGCGGCCCGAGTACTACGCCGACCTCTACCGGCGCTTCGCCACCTTCCTGAAGGATTTCCCCGGCGCGCCGCTCTGGCGGGTCGGGTGCGGGCCGCGCGACGACGACTACACCTGGACCGAGGTGATGATGCGGGCGTGCGGCCGGCCGCTCCTCGGCGGCCAGCGGCTGATGCAGGCGCTGGCGCTCCACTACTACTGCGTCCCGGGCGACTTCCCGCCCAGCCGCTCCGCCACGCGCTTCGGCGAGGAGGATTGGGACGAGCTGATGGCGCGGACGGCGCGGATGGAGGAGTTCGTCGCCGGACACTCCGCCATCATGGACCGCCACGACCCGGAGCGGTACGTCGCGCTCGCGGTCGACGAGTGGGGCGCCTGGCACGCGCCGGAGCCCGGCACGCCGCCCGGGCACTTCTACCAGCAGGGCACGGTGCGCGACGCCGTCATGGCCGGCTACACGCTGAACACCTTCATCCGCCACGCCGCCCGCGTGCGCCTCGCCAACCTCGCGCAGACCGCCAACGTGGTCCACGCCCTGTTCCTGACCGACGGCCCGCGGCTGCTGCGCACGCCGACCTGGGACGTCTTCGCGCTGTACCGCGGCCACCACGACGCGCTCGCGCTGCCGGTGGAGGTCGATGGGGCGGGGGAGCGGGCCTGGGCGGGCCGGCGCTACCCGGCGCTGAGCGCGGCCGCGAGCGTGGCGGCCGACGGCGCCGTGACCCTGACCCTCTGCAACCTCGACTATGCGCGCCCGGCGTCCGTCGCGGTCGAATGCGGCGCACTCGCCGCCGCGGACGCGCGCGGGCTCCGGTCGGCCGCGCCGCAGGACCACAACACCTTCGACGCGCCGGACGCGGTCCGCGCCCGGGACGTCGCGCCTCCGGTCCGCTCCGGCTCGGCGTGGGAGACCGAGCTCCCGCCCCACAGTGTCACCACGCTCACCTTCCGATGAACGGCTCCCCCGTGCTCCCCTTGTCCCGCGTCCGCTTCGGCGCCGGTTTCCTCGCCGACCGCGTGCGGCTCGTGCGCGAGGTCGTCATCCCGTACCAGTGGGAGGCGCTCAACGACCGCGTTCCCGGCGCGGAGCGGAGCGGCACGGTGCACAACTTCCAGGTCGCGGCCGGCGAGAAGGAGGGGAAGTTCCACGGGCTCTGGTTCCAGGACTCCGACCTCGCGAAGTGGATCGAGGCGGCCTCGTACCGGCTCGCGACCCATCCGGACCCGGCGCTGGACGCCGAGCTGGACCGCCTCATCGCCACGATCGCGAAGGCGCAGGGACCGGACGGCTACCTCGACACCTACATCCAGCTCGTCGAGCCGGACAAGCGCTGGGCCAACCTCCACGAGTACCACGAGCTCTACATCGCCGGGCACTTCATCGAGGCGGGCGTCGCGCACTTCGAGGCGACGGGCAAGCGGACGCTTCTCGACGTCGTCCGCCGCCTCGCCGACCTCATCGCGCGCACCTTCGGCCCCGGCCCGGGGCAGATCCCCGGCTACTGCGGCCACGAGGAGGTCGAGTTGGCCCTGCTGAAGCTCGCCCGCGCCACAGGCGACGCGCGCTACGCGCGGCAGGCGGCGTGGTTCATCGAGCAGCGCGGCGCGGAGCCCAACTACTTCGAGGCGGAGATCGCCCGGCTCGGGATCGCGAAGCTGCCGGTCTACTTCCACGCCGACCGCTGGGCCTACCTGCAGGCGCACGAGCCGGTCCGCCGCCAGCGCGAGCCGGTCGGCCACGCCGTCCGGGCGATGTACCTCTACACCGCGATGGCCGACCTCGCGCGCGAGACCGCGGACGCGGAGCTGGCCGCCACCTGCCGTCACCTCTGGGAGCGCATCGCGCGCGCGCACCTCTACGTCACGGGCGGCATCGGGGCGGACTGGATGGGCGAGAAGTTCACGACGCCCCGCGACCTGCCGAACGACCGCGCCTACGCGGAGACCTGCGCCGGGCTCGGGCTGGTCTTCTTCTCCCGCCGGATGCTCGACCTCGAATTGCGCGGGCGCTACGCGGACGTGCTGGAGCGGACGCTGCTCAACAACGTCCTCGCGGGCATGGCGCAGGACGGGCGGACCTTCTTCTACGTCAACCCGCTCGAGGTGCGCCCCGTCCTCGCGAAGCGCCGCTACGACCAGCACCACGTCAAGACGCAGCGCGTCCCGTGGTTCGGCTGCGCCTGCTGCCCGCCGAACATCGCGCGCACGCTGGCGTCGCTGGCGGCCTACACCCATTCGCTGCGGCCCGACGGCATCGCCCTGCACCTCTACCTCGCCGGCGCCTGGAGCGCGACGCTCGGCGGGGTGCCGCTCGAGCTCGCGGTCGAGACCGACTACCCGTGGGATGGCCGCGTGCGTGTGACCGTCCGCTGCCCGCGGCCGGCGCGGTTCACGCTGCACCTCCGCGTTCCGGGCTGGTGCCGCGGGGCGACGGCCATGATTGCTGGGGGCGCGGTGGACATGGCGTGCGCGGTCGACGGCTACCTGCCGCTCGCCCGGGAGTGGGCCGACGGCGACGTCGTCGCGCTCGACCTGCCCATGCCGGTCGAGCGGGAACGGGCCCACGTGGACGTCGCCGCCGCCCACGGCTGCGTCGCCCTCCGGCGCGGGCCGCTGGTCTATTGCCTCGAGGAGGCGGACAACGGGCCGCGGCTCGACCAGGTGCTGCTCCCGGCCGCCGCGGAGCTGCGGGTCCGGCGCGACCCCGCGCGGCTCGACGGCGCCGTGACGATCGAGGCGGACGCGCGGCGCCTGGTCGCGCGCGACGAGGCGCTGTACGGGACGGAGCGTCCCGGGACGACCGATTTCACCCTCCGGGCCGTGCCCTACGCGTTGTGGGCCAACCGCGGCGAGGGGGAGATGCGCGTATGGATCCACGAATGCTGAGACCGGTCCTGTCGGCCCTGACCCTGCTTTGCGCCCTGCCCGGCATCGGCCGGAGCGCCGAACCCGAGGACGTCGCCACCGCGGCCCGCGCCGGGCACGCGCTGCTGACGCGGCTCTGCGACGACTTCGGGGGCCGGTTGACCGGCAGCCCGGCGAACCGCGCCGCGCTCGAACACCTCGCGTCCGAGCTGCGCGCGCTCGGCCTGGAGCCCCGCATCGACCCCTTCCGCATGCCCGGCTGGGAGCGCGGCGCCGACACCGTCGCGGTCGTCGCCCCGTTCGCCCGGCCGCTGCGGGCGGCCGCGCTGTCGTACAGCGACGCCCACCCGCCGTTCACCGCCGCGGTCGCGGACCTCGGGGATTTCGCGCCCCCGCGGCGCGAGCGGGCGCGGCTGGAGGGTCGCGTCGGCCTGCTGGAGCCGAGCACGCTCCTGCAAACCCGGGAATTCGCCCGGCTCGGCGCGGAACTCGGGCTGCGCGCGATCCTCTTCATCAACCGCGAGGGCGGCGGCCAGCTGCTCGCCCGCACCGGCAGCTTCGTCGGCGAGACTTTGCCAATCCCGGTCTATTCAGTGACGCAGGAGGAGGGCCGCTGGCTGCAGCGGCTGCTCGCCCGGGGCGTGACGGTGGAGGTCCGCGTCGAGACGCGCTCCCGCGTCCGCGAAGTGGAGACCGCGAACCTCGTCGTCCGACTCCCCGGCCGCTCGCCCGAGCGCGTGGTCGTCGGCGGACACTTCGACGGCTGGGACCTCGGGCAGGGGGCCCTCGACAACGGCTTGGGCGTCGCGCAGCTCTACGCGCTGGCGCGCGCTCTCCGCGGGCGCGACCTGGCCCGCACGGTCGAGATCGTCTGGTTCAACGGCGAGGAGCAGGGGCTCTGGGGCTCGCGCCACGCGG
>CAYWTK010000067.1:0-20142 GCA_964460895.1 uncultured Opitutaceae bacterium | reverse complement strand
GCGACGCCGGGGCCGAAATAGGTGCCGCCGTTGGCCACGGTCTCGAGGCCCTTCTTGAACTCCACGAGGCCGGCCGTCTTCTCGACGAAGCCGTGCGCGCCGGCCTCGAGCATCTCGCGCACGAGCGCGGGGCTCTCGTAGCCCGAGAAGACCAGGATGCGGGTGGACTTCAGCGGCTTCGAGATGCGGCGGAGGATGTCGGCGCCGCTCAGCCCGGGCAGGCGGGCGTCGAGCACGATGACGTCCGGCTTGAGTTCGAGGCAGAGGGCGCAGGCCTGCTGCCCGTCGCCGGACTCGCCGACGATCTTGTACGTCGGGTCGATCCGCAGGATCTCGGCGAGCATCTCGCGGATCGCGGTCTGGTCCTCGACAATGACGAGGCGTTTGACGTTGGAAGAATGGGCCACGAGTGGTCTAGGGGAATCTTCTGGGACGACCTGAGGGACTCTGATTGAGCCAACGGTGAAACACAACCCGGATGTTTGCACAAACGTGCATCCTTCAAAGGATTGGGCTTGGTGGGTCGACTGGGATTCGAACCCAGAACCAACGACTTAAAAGGACGCTGCTCTACCATTGAGCTATCGACCCGTCGGCCAGGCGCCGGGCGGGAAGTCAATTTTCCCGGCGCCGGCGTTAGCAAGAACTATTTGGTCGTCCGCCGGGCCGGGGCCGGAAGGACAGGGCGGCGGCCGGCGCCGGGATTGACCGGTCCGGCGGCCGCGGGCCACGATGACGGAAATCCATCGCCCCGTGGGAACAATCCATCGCTTTCCGAATCCAAACGACCCTGAGCCCATGAGCGCCAAGGCCCAGGAAGTCGCGTTGGACAACATGCTGGTGGAACGCTTCAAGAGCGGCGATGCCGCGGCGTTCGACCAGCTCGTCGCCCGCTATTGGGACCGCATCTACGCCATGGTCCACCAGCTCCTGCGCAACGCCGAGGACGCCGAGGAGGTCACGCAGGACGCCTTCATCCGCGCCCACCGGGGGCTCGGCAACTTCCGGGGCGACTCCGCCTTCTCGACCTGGCTCTACCAGATCGCGACCAACCTCGCCCGCAACCGCTACTGGTACTGGTGGCGGCGGAAGCGCGACAAGTCCGTCTCGCTCGACGCCCCGGTCGGACCCGAGAACGACACGACCATCGCGGAGCTCATCCCGGCGGAGCAGGAGACGCCCGAGGACGCGACCGTCACGCAGGAGTTCGTGCGCCGCGTCGCCGAGTGCATGGACGAGCTCAACGAGAAGCACCGGGAGATCCTCATCCTCCGGAACGTGCAGAATCTGTCCTACGAGGAGATCGCCGAGATCCTCGGGATCAGTGTGGGCACGGTGAAGAGCCGCATCGCCCGCGCCCGCGACAGCCTGCGCGAGAAGCTCGGCGACGAATTTCAGACATGAAGGACACACGCTTCACCGAGCTGGTGAACCTCTACATCGACCGGCAGATCTCCGCGGAGGAGACGGCCGAGCTCGAGGCGGAGATCCAGCGCAACCCGGCCCGCCGCCGGACCTACCAGGACTACTGCCGCCTCCACCGGGCGACACGCCTCGCCTACGAGAGCTTCCGCGCGGGGGCCGAACCGGCGTCCGCCGGGTCCCGCCAGCCCGGGGGCATCGCCCAGATCGCGCTGCGCGCGCGCCGCCGGCGCCAGCGCTGGATCGCCGCCGCGGGCGGCCTCGCGGCCGCGGCCTGCGTCGCCTTCGTCCTCGTCGGCCCGACCCTGCGCCAGACCCCCGGCGTCTCGCCGGCCCCGACCGCGACCGTCGCGGCGGCGCCGGCCGCTCCGGAGGTCGCCCCGCTGCTCGAGCTCGAACGGCCGGTCGTGGTCTTCGCGGCCCGCCCCGCGGCGGAGGTCGCGGCCGACTACCGCGCGCTGCTGACGACCTACCAGGCGGAGCCGACGGAACGGCTGCTGACGGTCGAGCCCGCGGCCGGTCGCGTCTCCCTCTTCGACGACGGCGTCTTCGCGCCCCGTCCGGACGTCCTGCCCGGCCGGGCCCAGCCGGCCTTCGCGCCGCGGCGCAACCGCGCGGCGACGGAGTTCACCGCCTTCCAGTTCCAGCGCTGAGGACGGCGGCCGCGGCTCAGGCCACGGCCGTGATCCGCGCGGCGGAGCGTCGCCCGGCCACCTCGAGCTGGAGCGGGTCGCCCGCGCGGCGACCGACGAGCTGCCGGCCGAGCGGGGACTGCGGCGTGACCACCAGCACGGTGCGCCCGGCGTGCTCGACCTCGGTGCCGCCCGCGCGGGGGCCGATGAAGTAGAGGGACGGACGTCCCGCGGCCTCCACCGTCACGAGCGCGCCGAGTCCGACCGGGTCGCCCGGCCCGAAGGCGCGGACGGGCAGCGCGCGGAACTGCGCCAGCGCCTCCGCGGCCTCCTCGGCCGCGCGCGACTGGCCGTGGGCGAGGTAGGAGGCCTCGAGTCCGCGCGTGTCGTACTTGTCCTCCGCCCGGTTCTCGGCGTCCGTCGCCTCGGCGTGCGTGGCGAGCGCGGCGCGCGTCATCGCCTCCACCTCCGCCGCGAGGCGGTCGCGGAGGGCGTCGAGCAGGGCGCGCTTGTCGTCGGGGCTCACTGCCGCGCCTCGTGGCCGTAGATGGCCACGACCTCCTCGCGTCCCGCGACCTTCGCGCCGCGGTACATGCCCTCGGAATTGAAGTCCATCGTGACGCGTCCCTGCCGGTCGATGCCGATGACGCCGCCGTCGCCGCCGAGGCGGGCGACCTTGGCGAGCGTGGCGGCCGCGGCGGTCGGGAGGTCGCGGCCGAGGTACTCCATCTGCGCCGAGATGTCGTGCCCGACCGTCGCGCGGATGAAGTACTCGCCCCAGCCGGTCGCGCTGACCGCGCAGGTGGCGTTGCTCGCGTAGGTGCCGGCGCCGATGACCGGCACGTCGCCCACGCGGCCGAACTTCTTGTTCGTCATGCCGCCCGTCGACGTGGCGGCCGCGAGGTTGCCGGACCGGTCGAGGGCGACGCAGCCGACGGTGCCGTAGCGCTGCTCGCGGAGGAAGTGGTCGGTGTCGCTGACGCCGGGCGACGAGAGCTCGAGCGGCACCGAGGCCGTGCCGCGCGTCTCCGCCGTCTCCCGCTCCTTCGCCCGGCGCAGCTGCTCGCGGCGCCGCTCGGTGTGGAAGAACTCGTTGGGCACGAGCTCGAGGCCCTGGGCGGCGGCGAACTGCTCGGCGCCCTCGCCGATGAGGAAGACGTGGGGCGACTTCTCCATCACCGCCCGCGCCAGCTCGATCGGGCTGCGCACGCGCCGCAGGCCCGCGACCGCGCCGGCCTTGAGGGTCGCGCCGTCCATGATGGAGGCGTCGAGCTCGCAGATCCCGTCGGCGTTGAAGACCGCGCCGCGGCCCGCGTTGAAGAGCGGCGACTCCTCCATCACGCGGACGGCCGCGACGGCGGCGTCGAGGGCCGGGCCGCCTCGCTCGAGGACCGCATAGCCGGCCCGCAGGGCCTCGGAGAGGCGGGCGCGGTACTCGGCCTCGAGCTCGGGGGACATGGCCTCGCGCCGGATGACGCCGGCGCCGCCGTGGATGACGAGTCCGTAGGGGGGCATGGGGGCAGGGGCGGGGGCGGGGGTGGACGGGGCGGCGGCCGCGGCGAGCGGGGCGAGGACCGCGAGCAGGAACGGGGTGGGGCGCATGGGACGGGGTTTCAGCGTCTGGCCGGCGGCTGGTCCGCCAGTCCGAGGGCCGAGAGGAAGAAGGCGTAGTCGCGCGCGACGTCGTGCAGCGCGTCGAAGCGGCCCGACGCGCCGCCGTGGCCGGCGCCGAAATTCGTGCGGAGGAGCAGCGCCCGCGACGGGTCCTGCTGCAGCGTGCGCATCCGGGCGAGGTACTTCGCGCCCTCCCAGTAGGGCACCTGGCTGTCGAAGAACGAGACGTTCACCAGCACATGCGGGTAGGCCGCGGGCTTGAGGTTGTCGTACGGGCTGTAGGCGCGCATCCAGAGGTACTGCTCGCGGATGTTCGGGTTGCCCCACTCGACGTACTCCTCCGTGGTCAGGGGCAGGGTGTCGTCGAGCATGGTGTTGAGCACGTCCACGAAGGGCACGACGACCAGCGCGGCCCGGAAGAGGTCCGGGCGCTGGTTCATGACCGCGCCCATCAGCAGGCCGCCGGCGCTGCCGCCGGAGATGACCAGCCGGTCCGGACGGGTCCAGCCCTGGTCCACCAGCCACTGCGCGCAGTCCACGAAGTCGTCGAAGGTCGTCTGCTTGCGCTCCATCCGGCCCGCCTCGCGCCATTCCTCGCCGAGCTCGCCGCCGCCGCGGATGTGCGCGATGACGAAGATGAGCCCGCGGTCGAGCAGGCTCACCCGGGAGGAGCTGAAGGTGATGGGCATGCTGATGCCGTAGGACCCGTAGCCGTAGAGCCAGAGCGGCTGCGGCCGGGTGCGGTCGAGGTCCTTGCGGTAGACGATCGAGAGCGGGACCCTGACCCCGTCGCGCGCGGTGGCCCAGACGCGCTCGGCGCGGTAGTGCTCCGGGTCGAAGCCGCCGAGCACCTCCTGCTGCTTGACGAGCGTGCGCTCGCCGGTGCGGAGGTTGGTGGAGTAGGTCGAGGCCGGGCGCACCATCGACTGGTAGCTGAAGCGCAGCGACTCGGTCTCGTACTCCCAGTTCGACGCGACCGAGACCTCGTAGGCGGCCTCGGGCATCGCCAGCCGCTCCGACTTCCCGGTGGCGATCTCGTAGGCCCGCAGGTGCGGGAGGCCGCCCTCGCGCTCCTCGATCACGAGGTGCCGGGCGAAGACCTCGAGGCCCTCGAGCTTCACCGCCGGGTTGTGGGCGATGACCTCCTCCCACTCGGCCGGGCGGTCCACCGGGGCGCGCACGAGGCGGAAGTTCTTCGCGTCCTTGTTCGTCAGCAGGTAGAAGCGCCCCTCGTGGTGGTCCGCGAAGGTGCGCACGTTCTCCTCGCGCGGCAGGAGCCGGCGGAAGGCGCCCGTGTGGGCGTCGGCCGGCAGGACGTGCACGTCGGCCGTGACCTTGCTCACGGCCGAGGAGATGAGCCAGCGGCCGTCGCGCGTCTTGCCGATGCCGATGTTGAACAGCTCGTCCGTCTCCTCGCGCAGCAGCTCGCTCCTGCCGGTGCTGAGGGTGTAGCGGTGGAGCTTGTCCGAGCGCTTCGACGCGTTCTCGGACACGTAGTAGAGCACGTCGGTGCCCGCGCCCCACTGGAGGCCGGAGACGAGCCCGATGGACTGCGGCACGAGCTGCTTCGTCGCGAGGTCCATGACGAAGACCTCGTACTGGCGGTACCCGGTCCAATCGATGGAGTAGGCGAGCCGCGAGCCGTCGTCGGAGAGTCGGTAATGGCCGAGCGCGACGTAGGGCTTGCCGGCGCCGAGCGCGTTGAGGTCGAGGATGACCTCCTCGGTCGCGTCCGGCCGGTCGGCGATGCGGCAATAGAGGGGGTACTGCTTGTCCTTCTCGGTGCGCGTGTAGTAGAGCCAGCCGCGGTAGGGGACCTTGGCGCCCGTGTCGTCCTCCTTGATCCGCCCGCGCATCTCCGTGAAGAGCCGCGCGCGCAGCTCCTTCGCGGGGGCGAGGACCGATTCGGTGTAGGCGTTCTCCTGCTCGAGGTAGGTGCGGACCTCGGGGTTCTCCTTCTCGCGCAGCCAGAAATAGTCGTCGATCCGCTTGTCCTCGTGGACGGTGACGTCCTTGGGCTTGCGGGCGGCGACCGGCGCGGCGGTCCCGGCCAGGTCGAAGGAGGCGACGGCGGCGGTGGTCATGAGGAGGAGCAGGGGGAGCAGGAGCTTCATGGGAGAGGGTCAGGGACGACGCGCCGGCGGGCGCGGCGCCGGCACCTGCAGCCGGGTCAGCAGCTGGACGAGGCGCTGCCGCAGGAGGTCGTTCTCCTCCGCGGCGGTCTTTTGGAAGGTCGAGCGCTGCGTGACGCGCTCGGCCAGCTCGGTGCTCACGACGAGCACGCAGCCGTTCTCGACGAAGACCACGGTGCCGCGCTTCGCCACGGGCTGCGGCGATCCCGGGCCCTCGACCACGTTGGCCCGGGCGGCGAACGACGAGCCGCCGGGCAGCAGGGTGAAGACGAGCAGCGCGCCGCCCCGCAGGTCCGGGCTGAAGAGGCTCGTCTCGTTGGCCGCCCCGGGGAAGCGCGCTGCGAAGTTCCGGAAGACGTGCTCGCCGTAGAACCACGTCAGGTAGTCCTTGAGTCCGCGCGTCTCGAGCTCCCAGCGGTGCGTGAGGTCGAGCGGGAAGCAGGCGACGCTGACGTGGGTGCTGACGTCGTCGGTGAAGGTCGCGACCGCCTCCGTGTCGTGCACCTTGCCCCCGAGCTCCGCCAGCACGGGCACGGGCAGCCGGAACCGTCCCTCGGGCGCGGTGTAGTGCGCGTTGCGAATCTCCCCGTACAAGCCCGAGACCGGCAGCTCGACCGCCCACGCCTCCGCCAGCGCGGCACAGACGACGAGGGCGGCGACGGAGCGGCGGAGGCGCATGGAGAAGCGCGGAACGTGACGCAGCCCGCAGGGCATTTCAAGCACGCGGACGGGGCCCGGGCGGCCGGTTCCCGGGCGTCCCCGGCGGCCGCTCAGGGCGCGAGCCGCTGCCAAAGCTCGACCGGGATCTGCTCGGGCCGGGTGCGGGCGTCGAGGCCCGCCGCGGCGAGGACCTGCAGCCACTCCCGGCCGCCGTCGGGCAGCCGCGCCCGGAGGAGCGAGCCGATCTGCTTGCGGCGCTGCTGGAAGATCGAGCGGACGAGGGCCTTGGTCGCCGCCGGGAAGACGAACGGCGCCGGCCGGCGCGCGAGGTTCAGGAGGTAGGACTCCACGTCCGGCGCGGGATGGAAGCACGAGGCATGGACCTTGTGCCCGCGGTCGGGCACGTAGGCCGACTGGAGGAAGATCGAGATCGCGCCGAACAGCTTCGAGCCGTGCTCCGCCGCGAAGCGCTGCGCGGCCTCGAGCTGCAGCATCAGCACGAGCCGCGCCGGCAGGGGACCGCCGAGCACCGCGTCCATCCACGGCGTGGAAATCGCGTAGGGCAGGTTCGCGACGACCTTGAAGTCGGCCTCGCGCTCCGCCGGCAGGCCGGCCCGCGGGTGGTCGAGGGCGTCGCCCTCCAGCAGGTGGAACCGCTCCGGGTGCGCGGCCCCGACCGTGGCGCGCAGGTGGGCGGCGAGGACCGGGTCCTTCTCCACCGCCCAGACCTCCGCGCCCGCCTCGAGCAGGGCGGAGCTGAGCGTGCCGAGGCCGGGACCGACCTCGACCACGGCGTCGCCCGGCGCGACGCCGGCGAGCTCGAGCGATTTCCGCACGATGTTGCCGTCGACGAGGAAATTCTGCCCGAGGAACCGGCGCGGCGAATGGCCGAGTCGAGCCAGGAGGTCGCGGGTGGCGGAGGGGGAAAGCGGCATGGCGCGGCTAGCGAGGATTGACGCTGGGGATGCGGTGCCCCCGCCGCGTCACGTCCCCGCTCATGGGCGGAGCAAGGGCGACTGCGTCGGACAGCGTGATTCCAGGACTCATGCGGCTCACGTCACGGCCGGCCTAGCGCCGGCCCTCGTCGGCGTCGAACAGGTCGAAGAACGTCAGGATGTCGTCCCGTCCCGCGAGTCCCGCCGCGGCCTTGTGCTGCTCGAGGACCGGCGTCGCCTCGTCCCGCCAGCCGCGCTTGCTCACGAAGCCGTTCCAGACCACGGCGTCCTCGTCGACCAGCGGCCGTCCGTGCGTCCGGCACCAGGCGACGACCTCCTCGTCCGAGGCCCCGGCGAGCACGACCTCGCGCACCCGCGCGTAGTCCACGTGCAGGAAGCGGCAGAGGCGTCCGTCCATGCCCGTCCCGAGGTTGGCGTGGAAGTCGGCGCGCAGCGTGCCGCGGGCGTGCCGGCGGATCTTGTCGAGCATCCGCGGCAGGTAGCAGAAGCCGCCCGCCGTCTCCCGCGCCGAGATCGGGACCTCGCCGGCGCTCATGCGACGCCCAGCTCCCGGATGAGCACGGCGGGGTCCTCGGCCCGCATCAGCGCCTCGCCCACCAGCACGGCCTGCGCGCCCGCGGCGCGGACGCGCGCGGCGTCGCGGCCGTTGAAGATGCCGCTCTCGCTCACCGCGATGACGCCCGCGGGGATGCGCGGGAGCAGGCGTTCCGAGAGTCCGAGGTCGGTCTTGAACACGGCCAGGTCGCGGTTGTTCACCCCGATGATCCTCGCCCCGTGCGCCACGGCCCGCGCGAGGTCCGCGTCGTCGTGGATCTCGTAGAGGGCGTCCAGCCCGGCCGCGGCCGCCGACCGGTGGAGCACGTCGATCTCGGCGTCCTCCAGCGCCCGCACGATGATGAGGATGGCGCTGGCGCCGGCCTCGCAGGCCTGCAGGACCTGGACCGGGTGCACCATGAAGTCCTTGCGCAGGCACGGCAGCGGCGACGGGCCGGCGCGGAGGCGTTCCGTCACGGACTCGAGGTCCGAGAGGTGGCCGCCGAAGTAGCGCTCGTCGGTCAGGATCGAGAGCGCCGCGGCCCCGGCGGACCGGTAGCGCTCCGCCTGCTCGACGGCGCTGGCGTTCTCGCGGATGGGGCCGGCGGACGGCGAGCGGCGCTTGATCTCGGCGATGACCGCCAGCTTGCCCGTGGCGGGCCGCAGCGCCGCGGCGAACGAGGGCACCGGGCCGCGGGCCGCGCGCGCGCGGGCCAGCTCCTCCTCGAAGACGGGACGCACGAGGGGCGCGATCTCCCGCCGCTTGTTCGCCATGATCTCGGCCAGCTTGTCCATGGATGCCAGCGGAGGATTGGCCCGGCGGCGGGCAGTTCAACCCACAAGTTTCTTGTCTCCGCCGGGCCGGCGCGGACAGTGGCGGCCGATGAGCGCCATCGACGACCTCCGCCGCACCATGGCCCGGCTCCGCGCCCCCGACGGCTGCCCGTGGGACCGCGAGCAGACGCACCAGAGCCTCGCGCGCTGCCTCGTGGACGAGTGCAGCGAGCTGCTCGACACCATCGACCGCCACGACGTCGCCCACATGCGGGAGGAGCTCGGCGACGTGCTCATCCAGGTCGTCTTCCACGCCCAGCTCGCGGCGGAGCGGGGCGACTTCGACTTCGACGACGTCGCGCGCGGCATCAACGAGAAGCTCGTCCGCCGGCACCCGCACGTCTTCGCCCGCACGGCCACCGCGACCGACGCCGCGCAGGTCATCGAGGTCTGGGAGAAGGTGAAGGCCGGCGAGAAGGCCGCCGCCGGCCAGACGAAGGAACCGGTCTTCAAGGCGCTCCCGCCGCGCCTGCCGGCCCTGCTCTTCGCCGAGGCTGTGGCGAAGCGGATCGAGAAGGAGCGGCTGCCCGCGGAGGGCGCCGTGGACGCCGCCGCCGTCGAGGCGGCGGCGGCCGACCTGACCGAGGAGGAGGCCGGGCGTCGGCTCTTCATCCTCGCCGCGGCCTGCCGGCGCCGCGGGCTCGACCCCGAGATGGCGCTGCGCCGCGAGTGCGACCGCGTGATGCGCGCCGTCGAGGCCCGCGTCGCCGCCCCCGGCGCCTGACGTCCCGCCGATGGCCCGCCGTCCGTCCGCTCCCGCGCCCGAGCCGCTGCCGGCCGAGGTGGCCGCGGAATGGCTCGATCCCTTCCTCGCGTTCCTGGCCAAGGAGCGCCGGTGCTCGCCGTACACGGTCCGCAACTACCGCCAGGCGTTCGAGGACTTCCACCGCTGGGCGCGGCAGGAGGGACGCTGGGGCGCGGGACCGGCCGGACTGACGACCCGCGACCTGCGCGACTTCGTCATCGAGGCGCAGCGCCGCTTCTCCCGGCGCACGCTGCACAACCACGCGTCGGGACTGCGCGCCTTCTTCCGCTACTGGCGGCGCGAGGGCCGCCTGGCCCACGACCCGCTCCTCGGCGTGCCCCTGCCGAAGCTCGGGCGCTCCCTGCCGAAGTTCCTCACCGAGACCCAGGTGGCGCACCTCCTCGAGAGCCCGCTGCGGCAGTGCCGCGCGGGGACGCTCGACGCCTTCACGGCGTGGCGCGACCGCCTCGCGCTGGAGCTGCTCTACGGCGGGGGCCTGCGCGTCAGCGAGGTCGTGGCCCTCGACTACGGCGCGGTGGACCTCGAGTCGGGCTCCGCCCGCGTCCTCGGCAAGGGCCGCAAGGAGCGCATCTGCCCGCTCGGGGCGGTCGCCGTGGCGGTGCTGCGGAAGTTCCGCGACGAGTTCGCCGCGCGGCGCGGCGCCGACGCGCCGGTGCTCGTCGACGCGCGCCACGCGCGGCTCTCCGTCGGCGCCGTCCAGCAGCTGATGAAGCGCCACCTCGCGGAGTCCGGCCTCCCGATGGACCTCTCGCCCCACAAGCTGCGCCATTCCTTCGCCACGCACCTCCTCAACGCCGGCGCCGACCTCCGCGCCGTGCAGGAGCTCCTCGGCCACGCCAGCCTCGCGACCACGCAGGTGTACACCCACACGAGCGTCGCCCGCCTCAAGGAGATCCACGCCAAGGCGCACCCGCGGGCCTGACGCCGCGCGCCGCCCGGCCGACGCGGGGCCGCTCAGAGCAGCCGCGCCAGCAGCGTGCGCGCGAGATGGGCGGCGAAGACGGCGGCGATGAGGTAGGTGAAGAGCTCGGCCCGCCGGGCGCGGCCGGTGAGGAGGCGGAGCAGCGTGTACGTCACGAGGCCCACGCCGATGCCCTCGGCGATGCTGAAGGAGAGCGGGATGGTGACGACGAGCAGGAAGACCGGCACGGCCTCGACGAAGTCGTCGAGCTGCAGCCGTCCGACCGACTGGAACATGAACACGCCCACGATCACGAGCGCCGGCGCCGTCGCGACGGCCGGGATGGCGAGGAAGAGCGGGGTGAAGAGCAGCGCGACGAGGAACATCAGGGCCGTGACGACGGAGGTCAGGCCGGTCCGGCCGCCCGCCTCGACGCCCGAGGCCGACTCGATGTAGCTCACGACGGTGGAGGTGCCGAGCAGCGAGCTGAGGATGGCCGCGACCGAGTCCGCCACCAGCGCGCGGCCCGCCTTCGGCAGGGTGCCGTCGGGCCGCAGCAGCCCGGCGCGCTGGGTCACGCCGATCAGCGTCCCGATGTTGTCGAACATGTCCACCAGCAGCAGCGCGAGCACGATGGGCAGCGCCTTCGCCGTGTCGTCGATCAGGAGGCGGAAGTCCAGCTGGAGGAAGGTCGGCAGCGGCGAGGCCGGGAGCGAGACGAGGCTGCCCGGCAGGGTCGTGACCCGGCCGCCCGCGCCGTCGGGCACGAGGAGGCCGACGGCGGCGACGGCGAGCATCGCGAGGAGGATGGCGCCGGGGACCCGGCGCGCGAGCAGCGCGGCGGCGAGCAGGATGCCGCCGAAGCAGAGGAGGACCTTCGGCTGGCCGAGGTCGCCGGCGGTGACGAAGGTCGCCGCGCTCGCGACGATCAGCCCGCCGTTCTTGAGGCCGATGAAGGCGATGAAGAGCCCGATGCCGGCCGTGATCGCCAGCTTCAGGTTCAGCGGGACGGCGGCGATGATGCGCTCGCGCACGCCCGTGACGGAGAGGGCGAGGAAGAGGCAGCCGTTGACGAAGACGAGGCCCAGCGCCGACTGCCAGGGTACGCCGAGGCCGAGGCAGATCGTGAACGCGAAGAACGCGTTGATGCCCATGCCGGGAGCCAGGGCGATGGGGTAGTTCGTGAGGAACGCCATCAGCAGCGTGCTGAGCGCGGCGGTCACGGCCGTGACGGTCACGAGCGCCGCCTGCGGCATCCCGGCGGCGGCGAGGATGGCCGGGTTGACGGCGAGGATGTAGGCCATCGCCGCGAAGGTCGTGAGGCCGGCCTGCACCTCGCGGCGGACCGTCGTGCCGTGGGCCTGGAGCTGGAAGAGGCGTTCGAGCATGGGAGGGGTCAGGGGACGCCGGGCGGCGCGTGCTCGTACCGGTCCCACCCGGCGAGCAGCTCCCGCACCACGCGCGAGCCGACGGCGTGCGCGGCCTCGAGGGCGGGCTGGAGGCCGGAGAACGTGCCGGGCGCCTCGCTGTTCAGGCTCTCGACCGCCGAGGCGCCGGGCCAGGGCGAGTCGTAGTTGCTGGCGGTGCGCAGGACGAGCGCGCGGCGCGGGTCGCAGCGGCCGGCCTGCCCGAGCAGCGCGAGCGCGCGCAGCGTGCCGGTGTCCTCCATCGCGGTCATGACGTACTCGGCGCGGCCGTCGGTGTAGTAGCGCAGCCACTCGTTGGCCCACGCGTTCAGGCGGCTGCCGTGCCAGAAGGTGCTCGAGGCCATCGCGTCGCCGAGCAGCACGAAGGGGGGACGCGTCGCGGCGGGCATCCCGGCGTACCGCGCGCGCAGGCCCTGCAGTCCCGGCGAATCGGGCAGGGGCGTGTCCTTCGTCAGCGCGTAGGCCCAGGCGACGAGCCCGGCGTCGAGGGCGAAGACCTGGCCGGGACGCGGCGCGGCGCGCGGCTGCTCGTAGGGCCGGCGCTTGCCGAGCGGGACGAAGCCGGTCGGCCAGTCCGGCGGAATCTCCCGCGCGTCGAACTCGTGCGCCAGGTCGCCCTCCACGACGTACCGCGCCCAGGCGGCGGAGCCGAGCGAGGCGTCGGCCGGGTCCACGCCCGCGATGCCCGCGACCAGCCAGTAGCTCCGGCGCAGGTCGAAGCGCGGGTCGAGCCCGAGGGCCATCACGGCGGCGGCCGCGTTCGTGTTGCCCACGCCCGTGAGGAGCGCGACGACCGAGCCGTCGGCGTTGGCGCGCACGGGATGGGGCGCGGCCGGCACGGGGATGACGCGGTCGAGCCCCTCGCGCTCGATCCACAACTGGAGCTCGCCGGCCCGGTCGCCGGTCGGCGCCCCGATCTCGAACATGGCCACGACGACCACCTTGGGCCGGAGGACCTCCGTCGCCGGCAGGAGGGACGTCAGGGCCGATGCGGCGAGCACCGCGAGCGCGGCCCTCATGGCGGGAAGCTCAGGCCCCAGGTGCGGCGCGCGTAGCCGTGGGCGACCGGCCGCACGTCGGCGACGCGCGCCAGGGCGTCGGCCGCGGTGCCGGCGCCGTAGCGCGCGGCGAAGGCGGCGACCCGCTCCTCGTAGCGCGCGAGCAGGCGCGCCTTCTCCCGCTCGTCCACGAAGGCGTGGGCGAGCGAGTTGCGGCCGAGCGCGACGAGCTCGTCCCACGTCAGGCCGAAGGTCGTGACGGCCGTGTAGTACTCGTCGGTGAGGTTGGAGTCCCACATGCCCCGGTCGTCGGTCCCGAGGGCGACGGGAATGCCCGTGCGCAGGTACTCGGGGAAGGGATGGCGGCGCAGGTCGGGCACGTACTCGAGGAGGCGGTTGGAGATGAGGTTCACCTCGACGAGCACGCGCCGCGACTGCTGCAGCAGGAGCAGCGTCTCCGGGTCCTTGATCAGGTTGACCGCGTGGCCGAGGCGGCTGGCGCCGAGCAGCAGGGTGTCGCGCACGTGGAAGTCCGGCCCGTCCATTTCGCCCGCGTGGATCGCCAGCGGCACGGCCGGCAGCTCCCGCCGGAGCTCGCGGAACGTCTCGAGGAAGCGCCGCGGGTGGCCGGGGCCGCGCTCCTCGATGCCGACGAGGTTCAGCCCGACCCAGAGGTCGCGGTGCGCGAGCACGAAGCGGTAGGATTCCCGCAGGTCCGCCTCCGCCCGGGGCGAGAAGCGCAGGACGCTCTCCTGGAAGCGCACGGTCACGCCCGTCGCCGCCGCGTCGGGCCGGGCGAGGCGCGCGCGGACGAAGGCCACGGCCTCGTCCACCGGCAGCGCGCCGCCGTCGTTGCGGACGAGGTTGTCCACCGAGAACTGCGTCTCGAGGTAGAGCACGCCCTCGGCGCCGAACGCCTTGAGGTTCTCGACGAGGAGTTCGGTGCGGACGTGGATGTTCCGCCCCGTGTCGCCGAGGCGCGTCCAGAGGACGTCGAAGAACTCCGCGCGGCCCTCGCCGGCGGCGTCGAGGCGCAGCGCGTCGAGCCAGCCCTGCCGCTCCTCCGCGGTCAGCTCCTCGAGGGGCACGTACTCGGCCCGGCGGGCCGGGGGGAACCGCTCCCACGTGTGCCGCCGCACGGTGTGGAAGCGGGCGGCGGGGGCGATGGCGTCCGGCGCCGCGGCGAAGCGCACGCGCGCGAGGAACCGGTCGCCGCCGTTGCGGGCGGGATCGGTCAGCACCGCGAGGATCCACTCGGGCAGGTTGGAGCCGCCGGCGTGGTTGTGGATGTCGCCGCCCTTGGGCAGGTCGTAGAGCAGCGCGTAGAGCTGGGCCGGCGAGGCGGCGGCCTTCAACTCCTCGAAGCGGCGGGCGAAGTCGCCGGCGAACGCGGCCGCGGCCAGCAGGCACGACAGCGCGGCGAAACGGACGAGGGGCATCGCGGGACCGTCGCGCAAGCGGGTCCGGGCGGGCAACACCAAACTCCCGGCCTCACCGCCCGCGCAGCGCCCACCGGAACACCGGGCTGTTCGGGTCCCGCGCGACGACCTGCAGCCCCGCCGTCAGGCCGTCGGCCAGCCGCACCGGCAGCGTCAGCACCGGCAGGCCCGCGAGGCTGGCCGGAGCGGTGAACGTGAGCATGGCCCGGCGGGCCTCGGGGGTGCACTGGGCCTTGGTCAGCGCGGGGAAGGGCGCGCAGGGGAGGACGAGGAAGTCGTGCGCGGCGAGGAAGGCGTCGAACTCCCGCCGCACGCGCTCGCGCACGGCGCGCGCCCCGTCGAGCCGCGCCGCGTCGAACCCGGCGGCCGCCTCCAGCCGCTGCCAGATGGTCGGATCGTACGCCGAGCGGTGCGGCCCCAGCCACGCGCGGTGGATGCCGTGGGCCTCGTGGGCCACGAGCGTCGCGTAGGCGTCGGTGGCGTCGCGCCACGAGGCGAGGAGCCCCGCGACGGTCGCCCGATCGGCGAGCGGCGCGAGGCGCTGCGCCGCCTCCGTGCACGCGGCGTCCACGATGGCTCCCGGCCAGAGGTCCGCCGCGCGGAGCGCGACGCCGCGCGGCCGGGCGGCGGCGGGCGCGACGGGACCGAGCAGGGCGTCGCACACCTCGAGCAGGTCGTCGGCGCGGGAGGTGAACCAGCCCGCGGTGTCGCAGGTGGGGGAGAGGGGGAACGCGTCGCGGATGAAGGCGTCGCCCGGCGCGCCGCGGTAGCCGTACACGCCGCAGAACGCCGCGGGCACGCGGATCGAACCGCCGGTGTCCGTCCCGATGGCGAAGGGCGCCACGCCCGCCGCGACCAGCGCGGCGGAGCCGCTGCTCGAGCCGCCGGCGAGCCGGCCCGGCGCGGTGGGATGGGGGCAGTCGCCGAAGGTGCGGTTCTCGCCGGTCAGGCCGGCGGCGAACTCGACGAGGTGCGTCTTGCCCGCGAGCGCCGCTCCCAGTTCCCGCAGGCGCGCGACGAGCGCGCTGTCGCGCTCCACCGGCCGCACCGCGGCGAGGAAGGGCGAACCGGCGCGGGTGGGGAGGCCGACGACGTCGAAGAGGTCCTTGAGCAGGTACGGCACGCCGCGCAGCGGGGCGTCCGCCGGCGCCGCCGCCAGCGCCGCGGCCAGGCCTTCCTCCGTCGGCGCCCACGCGAAGGCCGCGTCCCGCAGGGGCAGGGGCAGCGCGAGCGCGCGCCGCGCGAACTCCCGCGCGGCGGCGGCGGGACCGAGGGAACGCCACGCCGCGAAGGGCAAAGGTTCTGGCGTTTTCGGGGCGTTGGTGTCCACTGGCGCCTCCATGGACGCCTCGGGGCCCATCGTCAAACTCGATGCCGTGCATAAGCGCTACGGCGGCGGGCCGGTCGTCCTGGAGCGCCTCGACCTCGCGGTCCGCCCCGGCGACTTCGTGAGCCTCATCGGCCCGAGCGGCTGCGGGAAGTCCACCGTGCTCAAGCTCGTCTCCGGCCTCAGCCCCGCGACGTCCGGACACGTCGCCGTCCTCGGCCGCCCGCCGCGCGAGGCGCGCGACCGGCAGGCGTTCATCTTCCAGGACGCGACGCTCCTGCCCTGGCTCACGGCCCGCCGCAACGTCGAGGTCCCGCTCCGCCTCCGCGGTGCGCCGGCCGGGGAGCGGCGGGCGCGGGCGGACGAGTTCCTGCGGCTCGTCGGACTCGATCGCGTGGCCGACTACTACCCGCGCCAGCTGTCCGGCGGCATGCGGATGCGGGTGTCGCTGGCGCGGGCCCTGACCCTCGCGCCGCAGCTGCTGCTGCTCGACGAGCCCTTCGGGGCGCTCGACGAGATGACGCGGCACCGGCTCAACGAGGAGCTGCTCGAGCTCCGCGCGCGCACGGGCTTCGCCGCGGTCTTCGTCACGCACTCGGTGGCGGAGGCGGTGTTCCTCTCGAACCGCATCGTGGTCATGGCCGCCCATCCGGGGCGCGTCCACGCGGAGTGCCCGGTGGAGTTCCCGTACCCGCGCGACGCTTCCCTGCGGGGCCGGCCGGAATTCCTCGCCCGGGTCAACGAGGTCGCGCGCCGGCTGCACGAGGTGGAGGAGGGCGCCCGATGAGGCTGCACGCCCGCGCTCACTCCTGGCTCCTGCCCGTCGTGGTCGGCGGCGCCTTCGTCGCCGTCTGGTACGGCGTGCGCGCCGTCAGCGGCCTCCAGAGCTGGATCCTGCCGACGCCGCACGAGGTCCTGCAGGCCGCGTGGCACGAGCGCGCCCGGCTGCTCGCGGCGGTCGGTTCGACCGCGCTCGGCGCGGCGGCGGGCTTCGGGCTGGCGACGGTCTCGGGCCTCGCGTTGGCGCTCGTGCTGGGGGTGTCGCGTTCGTTGCGGGCGGGACTCTACCCCTGGCTGCTGGCGCTGCAGATGACGCCGGTCATCGTGCTCACGCCGATCATCGTCCTCTGGGCCGGGCCCGGCTTTCCCGGCATCGTCACCATCACCTGGCTGATCAGCTTCTTCCCCATCGTCGCGAACACGACGCAGGGCCTGCTCTCGACCGACCAGAACCACGTCGCGCTCTTCCGGATGTGCAACGCCTCGCGGTGGCAGGAGCTGCTGCTGCTGCGCCTGCCGTCGGCGCTCCCGCTCTTCCTCGCCGGCCTGCGCATCGCGGCCACGCTGGCGCCGATCGGCGCCATCTTCGGTGAGTACATGGTCGGCAACGCGTCCGGCGGCAGCGGCGGACTCGGGTTCCTCGTGTACAGCTACAACACGCAGATCAAGATCCCGGCGCTCTTCGCCACGGCGCTCACGAGCTGCCTGCTGGGCTTCGTCTTCGTGGCCGCGGTCGCGGCGCTCAACTGGGCGGCGCTGCGGCACTGGCACGACTCGTTCGACCGGCATGACCACTGAGTGAGCGCGGGTCGGAGCCGGGACGCCGTCGTCCGGCGATTCCTCGGAGGTGGGGATGTGCTGCGGACAGAGGCTGGGATGATGCTCGGGAAGAAGCTGGGGATGCGGCGCCCTCGCCGCGTCGGAGCATCGCCCGGGGCGGGGGCGCCCCGGCTCCCGCGGGCGCGGCCGGTGACCTGCTCGGCGTTTGACGCCCCGCGGGTCTCGGTATCCCGTGAAGGCCGCGCGGCCGTTCCGGTCGCGGCGTCCCTTTTCCCCGGCCGACGATGACCTCCCGATTCCCCCGCCTCGCGACCCTTGGCCTTTCCGTCGCCGCCCTGCTGCTCGCGGGCTGCGGACGCTCCGAACGCGCGGCCGCACCCGCCGCCGGCACGGCCGCGCTGGTGAAGGTGCGGTTCCAGACCGACTGGTTCCCGCAGCCCGAGCACGGCGGCTATTACCAGGCCCTGGCGCGCGGCTTCTACGCGGAGGAGGGGCTCGACGTGGAGATCCTGCCGGGCGGACCGAACGCCCAGGTCATGACCGGCGTCGCGACCGGACGGGCGCAGATCGGCATGACCAACGGCGACGACGTGCTCGTCGCGGCGTCGCGCGGCCTGCCGCTCAAGCTCGTCGCCGCCGAGATGCAGCGCGACGCGCAGGGCATCCTCTACCACGCGGCGCACCCGATCCGCGACCTGCGCGACCTCGACGGCAAGACCGTCATGGCCGGCGCGGGCTCGGTGTGGATCCAACTCGTCCAGCAGCAGTACGGCATCCGGTTCAACCTCCTGCCGCTCGTGGGCGACCTCGCGCGCTTCATGAACGACCCGCGCTTCGTGCAGCAGTGCTTCGTGACCAACGAGCCCTACTTCGCGCGCCAGCGCGGCGCGGACGTCGGCGCGCTGCTCATCGCCCATCCCGGCTACGAGCCGTACCGGGTGATCTTCACGAGCGACGCGTTCCTCCAGGGCAACCCCGACGTCGTGCGCCGCTTCGTGCGCGCCAGCGTGCGCGGGTGGATCGACTACCTCACGGGCGACCCGGCGCCGGGCAACGCGCTCCTCCGCAAGGCGCGACCCGACCTGCCGGAGGACTTCTTCGCCTTCAGCATCCAGGCGATGAAGGACTACCGGCTCGTCCTCGGCGACCCAGCCCGCGGCGAGCGGATGGGCCAGCTCACCGCCGAGCGGCTCGCCACCCAGCTGAAGCTGCTCCGCTCGCTCGGGGTGATGGAGCGCGACCTCCGCGTCGAGGACGTCGCGACCTTCGACTTCCTCCCGCCGGAATCGCTGCCACCGGCCCGCTGATTCGCGCGCGTCCGCTGCAGCCGGGGTCGCCGACCCCGGTTCCACGCCCTCAGATCGTGACCTCGATCCGATTGCCGTCCGGATCCGCGACCACGCTCTCGTAGTAGCCGTCGCCGGTCCAGCGGGGCTCGCCGAGGACGGCCACACCCGCCGCGCGGAGCCGCTCCGTGGTCGCGCGGACCTCGGCCTCGCTGCCGACCGAGAGCGCGACGTGCGCGAAGCCGTGGACCTCGGCCCGGGAGCCGGGCCCGACGTCGGTGCGTTGCATGAGTTCCAGCCGCGCGCCGTCGCCGAGGCTGAGGAAGTACGACGCGAAGCCCTTCGTCCGGTTCTCGTACCGGGGACCTGCGACGGCCCCGAAGTGCGTCGTGTAGAACGCGCGCAACCGCTCGATGTCCGGGGTCCAGAGGGCGACGTGCTCGATCTTCATCGGAGGCGCATCGTCGCAGCGACGTCCCGATGGCCGCGAGCACGGATTGCCCGCCCCGCGTCCAGGTGCGTTGGTCTCCCGCAACTGGAGCCGGGACGCCTCCGTCCCGGTGGTTCGGCGCGACGCGGCGAGGGCGCCGTATCCCCACGATTCCCGACGGCGAATTCCTGGATCCGGGACGCCCTCGTCCCGGTCGGTGCGCGAACGGACGCGCCGAGGGCGGCGCATCCCCATGGCGGCGCATCCCCATTGGGCACATTCCCATGGCAGCGCATCCCCAAGGTGGCGCATCCCGGGGGAGGCAGGCCCAGGGTGGCATTCCGACGGCGGAGTTCCGTGGGCGGAATCCCGGCTAGGTTCCCGAATCGGACTTTCGTCGCCGATTTGCGGTGGGGGAGTCTCCCGGGGACCCCGGTCCCCGCGGGCCGAATGTTCAGCCGCGCGACAGCGCCTCCCGAGGGAACGAGACGACCTCCACGCCGCTCGAGAAGTGGCAGACCGCGTCGTGGCACTCCCCGGAGAATCCCGCCGCGGCGAGGAGTCCGGCGCCGTCCATTTCGACGACGGCGTCCTGCAGCGGCCACGGTCCATGGTGGACCTGCACGCGACTCAGGCCGAGGCGCGGCGAGTGGGTGTAGAGGCAGTAGCGCTCCGTGGCCCAGTGGGCGAACGTGCCCGGGGCCGCGACGAAGGGCGCGCCCGTCGGTCGGTAGCGCGCCGCGAAGGCGACGCCGCCGCGCCGCCGCACGCCGACGAGCTCGTGGCGGTCGCCGTCCCGTCGGTGGCGGATGCGCGCGGAGAAGTAGGGGAGGGCGTAGAGGCCGCGTCCGGCGAGCACGACGGGCCACGAATCGGCGTCGAGGCTGAAGAACCAGACACCCGGCTTGCCGTCCACCTCCACGTAGGTGCGCAGGTTGAACTCGGGAAAGGCCGGCAGGCCGAGCGCCGCCGGCACGCCCCGGGGCCGCGCCGCGGCCAGACGGAACGGCACGAGTCCGAGCCACGCACTCCCGTCGAATTCCTCGACCCGGGCTCCGCGCGGCAGCTGGCGCTGCACCTCGTCCGCCGCCACCCGCACGTGGAAGAACGCGAGGTCCAGCCACGCCTGTTGGAGGATCCACGGCCGGCGCGGCAACGGCCACGGGCGATGCTCGGTCTGGCGCAGGGTCGGGTGCATGGAGGAGCCCCGAGGCTACGCGAACC
>CAYWTK010000066.1:0-20248 GCA_964460895.1 uncultured Opitutaceae bacterium | reverse complement strand
GAGAACGTCATCGCCTACTTCAACGCCGTCGCCGAGGAGGTCCGCCACTACCTCGCGCGCCTCGGCGCCACCACCCTCAACGACGTCATCGGCCGCCCCGAGCTGCTCGAGCAGATCGACGACCCGGCGAACCCGAAGACGCGCTTCCTCAACCTCAGCGGCGTGCTCCACAACGTGGACCCCTCGGGCCAGCTCGACCGCTTCCACACCCGCGAGCGCAACGAGCGCTTCGGCGGCGAGGGCTCGCTCGACGAGACCATCGTCCAGGAGGCCCGCCACGTCGTCGCCGGCCGCGCCGGCCGCTTCGCCGGGCGCTACAAGGTCACCAACGAGAACCGCTGCCTCGGCACGCACCTCTCCGGCCAGATCGCCTACCTGCGCGGCAGCCAGAGCCCGCTGGCCCCGCGCACCATCGACCTCGAGTTCGCCGGCACGGCCGGCCAGAGCTTCGGCACCTTCCTCGTGCCGGGCGTGCGCCTGACGCTGACGGGCGAGGCCAACGACTACGTCGGCAAGGGCATGAGCGGCGGCGAGATCGTCATCCGCCCGCGCGCCGACGAGCTCTTCGCCTGGGAGACCAACGTGCTCATCGGCAACACCTGCCTCTACGGCGCGACCGGCGGCACGCTCTTCGCCGCCGGCTGGGCCGGCGAGCGCTTCGCCGTGCGCAACTCCGGCGCCACCGCCGTCGTCGAGGGCGTGGGCGACCACGGCTGCGAGTACATGACGCGCGGCACGGTCGTCGTGCTCGGCCGCACCGGCCTCAACTTCGCCGCCGGCATGAGCGGCGGCCTCGCCTTCGTCTACGACGAGCGCGACACGCTCCCGCAGCGGCACAACCCGCAGATGGTCGCGCTCGAGCGGCTCGCCGACGCCGAGGAGACGGAGGCGCTGCGGCAGCTCGTCGCCGCGCACGCCGCCGCCACCGGCAGCCCGCACGCGAAGCGCATCGTCGAGCACTGGGCCGCGAGCGTGCCGAAGTTCTGGAAGGTCGTGCCGCACCCGCCGTCGCCCGACGCGCCGAAGGCCCGCTACCGCTTCCAGGATCCCGCGACGGCCCCGGCCGCGCGGCCCGCCGCGGTTGTGTCATGAGCCGCGACCGCGTGTCATACCCCCGCGGTTGGCCGATGGGGTGCTGAGTGGGGGTCGTCGGCGCGGCGCCTTCGCCGCCCGCCACGACCCAACACCACACCCAATGGAGAAAACCCTGCTCGCCGCGCTGGCGCTCACCCTCGCCTCGTCCGGTCTCCACGCGGAGGAACCCAAGTCCTCCTATTCCATCACCGCCGACTTCGTCTACGCCTCGGAGTACGTCTTCCGCGGCATCGAACAGCAGGACGCCGCCCTCCAGCCGGCCGTCACGTTCACCTCCGGCTCCCTCGCCCTCGGCGTGTGGACGAGCCAGGCGCTGACCAACCGCTCGGTGAACTGGTCCCAGGGCAGCGAGATCGACCTCTGGGGCACCTACGGGATCAAGCTGAACGACAGCTACACCGCCGTCCTCGGCGGCACGTACTACCTCTACCCGTCGGCCCGGCCGCGCCTCTCCGAGGTGGACAAGACCTACGAGCTGAGCGCCGGCCTCACCGGCCCGGTCGGCCCGCTCACGGGCTCGGCCACCTACTTCCACGACTTCGTGATGGAATCGAACACCTTCCAGTTCGGCCTCGCCTACTCGATCCCGCTGCCGGAGGAGAAGGGCTCGTTCGACCTCGGCGCGACCTACGGGTTCAACGACATCGGCGACGGCGACGGCGACCTGCCGGGCACCGGCGGCTTCGACTACCGCTACTACGCCGTCTCGGCCTCCATCGCCTACAAGCTCACGGCGGCCGCCACGCTCAAGACCGGCCTGACCTACACCGGGGTCAACAAGATCGCCGGCGCGCCCAAGAACCTGATCTTTACGGTCGGCGTCACCGCCGGCCTGTAAACACAACAGAACGCATAGCAGAATGGGAGCCGGCCGCGCCTCTCGGGGCGCGGCCGGTTTTGCGTCCACCCCCGCCCCCCGGGTGGCCCGAGCGCTCCTCGCACAGGTCGAACGGGATGCCGCCCCCGTCCGTCCCCACGGCGCTGGCCAGACGCATTGACCCGAACGACTTGTCCAGGAGGAAACGGAGCACGGAAGCAGTCCTCCGCGCTCTCAGCGACCTCAGGGGAGCATGCCTTCGAGAGGTCCCTCCCGCCCAATCGGACCCGATCCTCCTCACCGGAGGCCGCCGAGCGCGCAGAGTCCGGCCCACCCCCTCCGTTTCCTCCGTTGCCTCCTGTTCCATCCTTCCGCCTCGTCGCGGCCATTCCCCCGAATCGAGTCGCCACGCTCCACGTGACTCGCTCCTGACCCCCGGACCGGATCGTTTCCACAGGAGGGAACTGAGGAAACGGAGCACGGAAGGGTCGTCTGCGCCCGCCTGCGGCTTCCTGGGAGAGCCGGGCTCATGCGGACGGAATCGGTCCGTCGCGAGCGAACCCCAGATTCGCCCCGGCCAACCGCGACGGTCTCGATCCAGGCAGTAACCAGCATGGGAGGCCCCCAATCTTTGTCATCGCGGTATTGTCCGGAAGAACGCGCTGGCGGCGGCGGGGGCGTTCCGTTCGTTTCCGGGGTCCGCATGAAACCACGCAAGGTCGCCATCCTCACCGCCGGCGGGCTCGCCCCGTGCCTCAGCGCCGCCGTCGGCGAACTGATCCTCCAGTACTCCGAGACCGCGCCGGACCTCGAGATCATCTGCTACCGCTCCGGCTACAAGGGCCTGCTCCTCGGCGACTCGATCAAGGTCACGCCCGACATGCGGGCGCAGGCCGGCATCCTCCGGCGCTACGGCGGCAGCCCGATCGGCAACAGCCGCGTGCGCCTGACCAACGTGGACGACTGCGTGAAGCGCGGCCTCGTGCGCAAGGGCCAGGACCCCCGCGCCGTGGCGGCGCGGCAGCTGAAGAAGGACAAGGTGGACATCCTCCACACCATCGGGGGCGACGACACCAACACCGCCGCCGCCGACCTCGCCGCCTGGCTCCGCCGCAACCGCTACGACCTCACCGTCGTCGGCCTGCCCAAGACCATCGACAACGACATCGTCCCCATCCGCCAGAGCCTCGGCGCCTGGACCGCGGCGGAGCAGGGCGCCCGCTTCTTCCAGAACGTGGTCAGCGAGCACGGCGCCAGCTCGCGCATGCTCATCATCCACGAGGTCATGGGCCGCCACTCCGGCTGGCTGACCGCGGCCACCACCCGCGACTACCTCCGCTTCGTCGAGAGCGGGCGCTTCGTGCCCGGACTCGGCAACAAGGCCGAGAGCTGGACCGTCCACGGCGTCTACCTGCCCGAGATGGAGTTCGACCTCCACGCCGAGGCCGACCGCCTGCGCGGCGTCATGGACCGGCTGGGCAACGTCAACCTCTTCGTCAGCGAGGGCGCCTGCGTCGAGACGGTGATCGCCGAGCTCACCGCCCGCGGCGAACCGATCGAGCGCGACCCCTTCGGGCACGTGAAGCTCGACAAGATCAACGTCGGCGCCTGGTTCGGGAAGCGCTTCGCCGCGATGATCGGCGCCGACAAGGTGCTGGTGCAGAAGAGCGGCTATTTCGCCCGCTCCGCCCCGGCCAACGATGCCGACCTCGTCCTCATCACGCGCTGCGTCGAGCACGCCGTCGAGTGCGCCCTCCGCGGCGAGTCCGGCCTCGTGGGCGAGGACGACGACCGCCAGCACCGCCTGCGCGCGATCGAGTTCGAGCGCGTCAAGGGCGGCAAGGAGTTCGACCTCCGCCAGCGCTGGTTCCAGGACGTCCTCGTCCAGACCGGCCAGAAGCCCGCCCCGCGCGCCCGTCGCGCCTGACCCGCCCCGCCGCCCTTTCCTCCCGGCGCCCCCCTTCCGCCGCGCCCCGATCCGTTAGTAATACATTGCGTTACTCGGGCCTGTCTTCAGTCGCCGGAAGGATGGAACACTCATGGCCTCGCCTACCGGCGATGCTACGGAAAGCGGCTCCGCCTCATCGGCTCCGCTCGGGTGCTTCGGGGATCGGCTGATCGCCGACCAGGAAACTTCCCTGCCACCCGACCTCCGCGGCGATCCGCCGCGCCCGGACGAAGACCGGAGCCGATCAGACGGAGGGCGGCGCGGATACGTCGCATCTGAAACCATCCGCGCGATCCGCGGCCGAGGGCAGGCCGGCTCGCGGGCCGCGGCCACAGCCGGGGGCCCCGCGCGGTCTTCGCGGCGGAAGCGGCGGCGGGAATTTTTTGAACCCGGGCGTTGCGGACGGGTCCAACGCGGCACATTCCTCCCCCGATGCGCCGCCCGCTCCTGTCCGCCCTCGTCCTCGCCGCGACCTGCCTCCTGCCCGCCGCCCGCGGCGAGACGTGGGTGCTGGCGAATGGGGACCGGCTCACCGGCCGGCTCGTGTCCGAGACCCCGGCGGAGGTCGTCGTGGAGCACCCGCAGCTGGGCCGCCTGACGCTGCCGCGGTCGGCGCTGCGTCCCGCCGCGGACGTGGCCAAGGCCCCGCCGCCGGCTCCGGAGCCCGCCCCGCAGCCGAAGGCGGCGAAGGCCGCGCCGAGTGGCAAGTGGACGCGCAAGGTGGAGCTCGGCTTCGTCCAGCAGGAGGGCCCGAGGTCCACCCGCGACGTCCACGCCCGCGTCCAGGCGGAGGGCCGCCTCGCCGGCAACAGCGTCCGCGCGACCGCCGCGATGACGCGGGCGGAGTCCGAGGGGCGCGTCACCCGCGACCGCGACGAGGCGGAGCTGCGCGTGCGGCGCGACTTCAACCGCCGGACCTTCGCCCAGGTCCTCACGAACTACTTCTCCGACGACGTGCGCCGGATCGACCTGAGCCTCGAGCAGCAGCTCGGCGGCGGCTACCGCCTGATCGACGGCGACCGGCAGAAGGCCAACGTCGGCGTGGGTGCGGTCCTGCAGCGCTTCGAGCGCCAAGGCTACCTCGACCAGACCGCGGTGCTGGGCTCGGCCTTCCAGGACTACTCCTTCGCGTGGAACGACCGGGTGAAGCTCACCCAGGAGTCGACCTTCCAGTTCTCCGACCGGGCCCCCGCCATCGCGCGGAACGTCCCGGGCACGACGCTCGTCGAGGACGCCCCGGACGGCACGTACCGCCTGCGGCTGAACACGGCGATCCAGACCCGGATGACCGACCAGGTCTCGCTCAATCTCCGCTACGAGTACGACTTCGACCGCTCGATCTCCGAGGCCGACCTGCGCGCGGATTCGCGCATCACGACCTCGCTGGTGTACGCCTGGTAACCGGCGGGGGCGCGGGGCGTCTGCCCGTCGGCCCCCTTGTTCGGCGTTGCCGCGAGGGTGAAGCTACGCACCTTGAATCCCGTGCCCCGCGTCCCGCGCCCCCTTCTGCTCGCCGTCCTCGCGCTGCCCGCCGCCGCGCAGGGTCCGACCCCGTCGCTGCAGGAGCTCGTGGCCAAGTCGCCCTTCGGCGCCGCGGCCGTGCCCGGGTCGCCGGCGGCGGCGACGCCGCTGGAGTTCCGCGGCACCTTCGTGGACGGCGGCGAACGTTTCTTCAGCATCCTCGACCCGTCCGCGCGCCGCGCGGAGTGGGTCGGCCTGAACGAGCCGGGCCGCGCCTTCACCGTGAAGGCCTACAACGCCGAACAGGAGTCGGTCACGGTGGATTTCCAGGGCCGCCCGCTCGAACTCAAGCTCCACTCCGCCCGCATCGCGGCGGCGCCGGCGATGGCCGCCGCGCCCGCCGCCGCCCCCGGAGCCCCCGCGTCCGCCCAGGCCCTGCCGTCCACGAGCGAGGCGCAGCGGCTCGCGCAGGTGGCGGAGGAGATCCGCCGCCGCCGCGCGCTGCGCCAGCAGGCCCAGCAGGCGCAGCCGCCGCCGTCCGCCCCGCCCCGCAACTGAGCTTCCGTCCCGCCATGCATTCCCGCTCCGCGTTCACCCTCCTCGAGATCCTCGTCGCCCTGGCCATCATCGGCCTGCTCGCGGGTCTCGCGATCACGAACAGCGACAAGATCTTCGGCCAGAGCCAGGAGGCCGTCGCCCGCATCTTCGTCCGCGACTCCCTCAAGACCTCGCTCACCCGCTACCGCATCGACGTGGGCGACTACCCGTCGACCGCCGAGGGCCTCGGCGCCCTGCTCGCGGCCCCGGCCAACCGCGCCGAGCGGTGGCGCGGCCCCTACGCGGAATCGCCCGGCGGCAAGCTGCCCGACGACCCGTGGGGCGAGCCCTACCGCTACCGCTATCCGGGCGTGAGAAACAAGGGCGGCTACGACCTCTTCTCGGTCGGACCCGACAAGGCCGAGGGGACCGAGGACGACATCGGCAACTGGTGAGCGCCCGGCCGCGCGCCGCGCCGCGCCCGATGGACTTCCGTCAACCCTCCCCGGCCGGCCGCCGCGGCTTCACGCTCGTCGAGGTCCTGCTCGTCCTCGCCCTGCTCGCGCTGCTCGGCTCGCTGCTCGTGCCGGGCGTCGGCTCCATGCTCCGCGCGATGGACGAGCGCGCGCCGGAGCAGGTGGCCGCCGAGGCCGTGCTCGCCGCGCGCGCGGCCGCGCTCGAGGGCGGGCGCACGGTGGTGCTGCGCTACGACGCGGAGACGCGCGCCTTCGTCTGGGACCCGCCCGGCGCGCGCTCGCCCGCGCTGCCGCCCGGCCTGGTGGCCGAGCTGCTGCCGCCCGTCGCGGGCGGCGCGGTGCTGCTGGGCGGCGAGCTGGCCGAGCTGACGCCGCCGCTGCGCCGGGTGCGCTTCTTCCCCGACGGCACCTGCGACCCGTTCCGGCTGCGGCTGCGCGAGGGGACGTCGGGCGCGCCCCGCGTCCTGGCCGCGGACCCGTGGACGGCCGCGCTGAGCCCGGTGGAGGCGAAGGGACGCCCGTGACGACCTCCCGCGGTTCCCGGGCCTTCACGCTCGTCGAGGTGCTCGTCAGCCTCGCGCTGCTCGCCCTCGCCGCCGTCGTGCTCGGCGCCGCCTACGCCAACACGCTGGAGGCGCACCGCGCCGCGGCCCAGCGGGCGGGCCTGGGCGAGCCGCTCGGGTTCCTGCGCGAGGCCGTGCTGCTGGAGCCGGACCGCGCCAAGGTCGAGGAGGGCGGGGACCTCGTGCTCCCGGGCAACCGGCGCCTGCGCTGGTCGGCCGCGGTGGAGGAGACCGCCGTGCCCGACCTCTTCCGCGTCGTCGTCACCGGCACGGCCGAGACCGAGGCGGGCCGCGGCGCCGAGGAGTTCGCGCAGTCGCTCCACCTGCTGCGGCCCACGTGGTCGGACGCCGGCCGGCGCGACGAGATCCGGCAGCGCTGGCGCGACGGGCGCCGGGCGCGGGAGGAGCGGCGGTGAGGGCGCGGGCGTTCAGCCTCGTGGAGGTGCTGCTCGCGACCGCGCTGCTCGGGGCGCTGCTGCTCGCGCTGAACTTCTTCGTCTTCTCCATGGCCGAGATCTGGGGCGCCGGGGCCGAGCGCCGGCTCTTCGAGCAGCACGTGCGCGCGGTCACGCGGGAGGTGGAGGACCTCTTCCGCCGGACGGCGCTGCCGCCGCCCGCGGGCGAGACGCCGGTCTTCGTGCGGGAGATCCGGCTCGACGACGGCCGCCGGGTGTCGCCCCTCGCGTTCGAGCTGCCCGCGGGCTACGCGCGGCTGCCGTGGCCGGAACGGCCGCTGCCCGACGTCGTCCTGTCGCTCGTGCACCAGGAGGGCCGCGGGTTCCTCCTCTACTGGCAGTCGCGGCTGGAGGAGCGGTTCGACGAGGCCGCGCCGCGGCCGTTCGTGCTCTCGCCCTTCGGCGCCGGGCTGGCCTACGAGTACCGGGAGGCGGACGGCGCCTACTGGCGCGCCTACGACCAGCTGCAGCGCCTGCCGTCCGGCGCGTGGAGCGTCCCCGCGCGCCTCCGCCTGCGGTTCAAGCACGGCGCGTTCAGCGCCGAGACCACGGTCGCGCTGCCCGCCCCGGCCGGCGCGCTGCCGCATTTCTGAGGCTGGACCGATGACGCGGCGCAGGCATCCCGGTCTTCCCTCCCCCCGTCTCCGGGGAGGCGCGGCGGCGCGGGGCGCGGTCGCGGTGCTGGTGCTCGTGACGATCCTGCTGGCGTCGTTCCTCCTCACCGCGTTCATCCGGCGCTCGGGCACGGAGCTGCTCGCCGACGCCCGGGCGCGGGAGCAGCGCGGCCTGCGGGCCGAGGCCTACTCGGCGCTCGAGACGGTGCTCGCCGTGCTGGCGGACTTCCGGGCGGCGGAGGGCGGCCTGCGCAGCCCGGCGGAGGGCTGGGCCGAGCCCCTGGTGGACGCGGGGTACGAGCCGGCCCCGGGGCGCACGGTCGAGGTCGCGTTCGCGGACGAGTCGGCCAAGGTGTCGCTGCCGACCGCCTCGGTGGACGAGCTCGCCGCCCTCCTCGAGGTGGCGGGCCTGGAGCGCAACGAGGCGGACCGGAGCGCGCGGACGCTGCACGCGTGGATGCGCGAGGCGCCGGCGGACGCCGCGCCCGACCTGGAGGCGCCGGACTATTCCCGGGCGGAGCCGGCCTACCGCGCCGCGCGGCGGCCGCTGCGCTCGTGGGAGGAGCTGGCGGCGGTCGACGGCGACCGCGGCGTCTTCGTCGGCGAGGACGGCGAGCCGTCGCCCGTCGTCGCCGCGCTCGCGCAGGTCGCGTCCCTCCACGAGTTCGCCCGCGTGAACCTGAACTCGGCCGGCGCCGGCGCGCTGAGCGCGCTGGGCTTCGGCGCGGGCGAGGTCCGCGCGCTCGAGGACCACCGCGCGCGGGCGCGGCCCGGCGAGCCCGGCGCCGTCTTCCGCTCGACCGCCGAGGCGGGCGCGGTGCTCGGGGCGGCGGCGACGGGCGAGCGGCTGGGCGTGGCGATCGAGCTGCTGCGCATCGCGGTGACGGTCCGGCAGGGCGCGCTCGCCTTCCGCCTCGAGGCGGTCGTCGCCACGTCGCCCGGCTATCGTCCGCGCGCCGTCCGCCGCGACCCGCCGCCGGCCGGCGAAGCGGCGCCTCCCGCGGCGCCGGAGCCGCCGCGCAAAGAGTTGGACTACCCCTTCGCGGTGGTCGAGATTCGCGAGGACCTGGAAGCGCCGGCGCCCGCCGGTCCCTGACGTCCCCATGCCCTCCCAACCCGCACAGTCCAGCGACGCCGGCGCCGTCGTCCTGCTTCCGGCCGAGGCGTTCTTCGTCCGGCGGGTCGCGGTGGACCCCGCCGCGGACGCCGCGGCGCAGGCGGAGATCGCGGTGGAGGGACTCGCGCCGTTCGGGCTCGGGCAGCTCTACCACGGCCGGCTCGTCGCGGGCGCGCAGGCGCTCGTCTTCGCCACCCACCGGCGGCTGTTCCCGGCCGCGGATTGGGACGGCCGCGACGCCGTGCTGCCGGCCTTCGTCGCGCTGCTCGGCGATCCGCCGGCCGGGGCGCGCCTCCGCACCTGGACCCGCCCGGGCGCGGTCGTCGTGGCCGCGTGGGACGGGACGGGGCCGCTGCCGGCGCACGTCCTCGCGCGCGCCGCGGAGCCCGGGGGCGAGGCCGCGGCGCGGACCGAATTGGCGGCCGACGTCGCGGCGCGGCTGGGCGCGTCGCCGCCGGTCGAGGAGTTCTCCGGCGAGGCCGGCGTCGGGCCGGCCAAGTCCGGCGGGCTGGTGCTGACGCTTCCCGGCGCGGACGGGCGGACGCTGACGACGACCTTCGCGCGCGGCGCGGTCGAGGCGATGGACGTCCGCGACGCCGCCGTGCTCGCCGCGCGGCGCGCGGCGGCCCGGCGCGACGGCTGGCTCTGGCGGAGCCTGCAGGTCGCGGTCGCCGGCCTCGGCGCCGCGGTCCTGCTGGAGGCGGCGCTCGCCGCCGGCGGCGCCCTCGTGCGCCAGCAGCGGGCCGCGGCCGACGCGGCGGCGCCGGGCATCGAGCGCATCCAGACCGCGCAGGCGCTGGGCACGCGCATCGACGAGCTGTCGCGGCGCCGGCTCCGCCCCTTCGAGATGCTCGCCTTCGTGAACCAGGTCCGCCCGGCGGGCATCGTCTTCACGCGGGCCGTCACGGCGGGCCAGACCGCGCTGGAGATCGAGGCGCAGACGGCGAACGCGGACACGGTCGGGAACTTCGAGTCGGCGCTGCGCGGCCTCCCGGCGGCGGAGGGCGTGGAGGTGCGCGACCTGCGCCTGCGCGACGGCCTGACCACGTTCCAGCTGACGGTGCGCTTCCGCGAGGCGGCGCTCGCCGCGCTGGACGGTCCGGGAGGGTCGCCGTGAAGCGCCGCTTCCTCGCCCGCACCCTGCGCGAGAAGGCGCTGCTCGTCGCCTTCGCCGTGCTCGCCGCCGCGACCTGGCTCGCGAGCGTGGCCGGCCGGGCGCGCGTCGTCGTGGCCGAGGCCCGCGCGGTCGCGGCGACCCGGGCCGACCAGGCGCTGTGGCTGGCGAACCGCTCCGCGATCGAGGCCCAGGCGGCGCAGGCGACGGCCCGGCTCGACGCCGCGCGCACGCTCAACGGCACCCGGCTGGTGGGCGAGCTGAGCGCCCTCGCGGGGCAGGCCGGCCTGGCGCCGGAGGTCTCGGGCCAGCGCACCGAACGCACCTCCCAGTTCGCCTTCCATTCGGCCCAGGTGTCCTTCCGGCGCGCGGAGCTCGGCGCTCTCGTCCGCTTCTACGAGGAGGTCGCGCGGCGCTCGCCCTACGTCGGGCTGGAGCAGGTCTCGCTGGCGGTGGACCGGGGTTCCCCCGGGACGCTCAACGCCACCTTCCGGGTCGTCGCGGCCGAATTGCAGCCGTGACCGGACGTCCGGGGGTCGGGCGAGGTTACGAGGCGACTGTCAAATTCGCCGGGCGGCGACCAAAGGCTTGTTCGTCCGGGAGGGTTGGGACAGATTGCCCGCATCCCCCGAACCCATGGTTGCCCCCCTGAGGTTGTTGATCGCCGCCGCGTGCGCGCCCCTCGCGGCCTTCGCCGCCGTCTCGCCCAACGCGAGCCTCACCGCCGACCAAGCCGCGGCCCGCTTCCTGTCCCAGGCGACGTTCGGCCCGACGGCCGAGTCGATCGCGGAGTTCCGGCCCTACGCCGGCAGCATCGAGACGTGGATCGACCGCGAGGCGGCGAAGCCCCTCACGCGCGTGCAGGACGTGCTGAACGCCGCGCGCAGCGCCGGCAACTTCACGACCGCCGACCGCGCGATCAACCGGCGGGCCCGCGTGCAGGTGATGCTCACCGCCAACGACCAGCTGCGCCAGCGGGTGGCCTACGCGCTGAGCCAGATCCTGGTCATCTCCGACAACGACTCCGCGGTGCAGAACGGCTGGGACGGCCCCGCCGACTACTGGGACATGCTCGCGCGGAACGCCCTCGGCAACTTCCGCACCCTGCTCACGGACGTGACGCGGCACCCGATGATGGGCCGGTACCTGACGCATTACCGCAACCGCAAGGGCGACCCGGCGCTCGGGACCCAGCCCGACGAGAACTACGCGCGCGAGGTGATGCAGCTCTTCACCATCGGCCTCTACCAGCTCAACCTCGACGGTTCGGTCGCCACCGACTCCGCCGGACGGCCGATCGAGAACTACACCAACGACACCATCACGCAGCTCGCGAAGGTCTTCACCGGGTTCACCGACGCCAGCACCAACAACACGGGCACGGGCACCGGCCGGCAGGACTTCCCCACCGCGGCGCAGGACTACACCAGTCCGATGCGGATGTGGGAGCCGCAGCACGACACGACGGCCAAGACCCTGCTCAGCTACCCCGGCGTCCGCAAGGCGACCCTGCCGGCGGGCCAAGCCGGCCTGCAGGACGTGACCGACGCGCTCGACAACCTCTTCGAGCATCCGAGCACGCCGCCGTTCATCTCGCGCCTGCTCATCCAGCGCCTCGTCTCCTCCAACCCGAGCCCCGACTACATCCGGCGCGTGGCCACGGTGTTCGTGAACAACGGCCGGGGCGTCCGCGGCGACCTGCTCGCGGTGGTGAAGGCCATCCTGCTCGACCCGGAGGCCCGCAGCCTCGCGTCCATCACCAACCCGCAGCACGGCAAGCTGCGCGAGCCGTTCCTGCGCGTCACCCACGTGCTGCGGGCCTTCAAGTTCACCGCGACGCCCTCGAGCACGATCACGTTCATCCCCTACGAGCTCGGGTTCTCCGAGAACGTCATGGGCCAGTTCCCGCTCGGGGCGCCGACGGTCTTCAACTTCTACCTGCCCGACTACGAGCCGCCCGGGCCGATCCAGGCGGCGGGCCTCGTGGGCCCGGAGTACCAGATCCTCAACGCCGTCTTCGGCATCTCGCTGCCCAACACCCTCAACACGCTCATCACCTCGGGCACGGGCACGTTCCGCCTGAACCTCGCCGACCAGGAGGCGCTCGCGGGCAACGTCGACGCCCTGCTCGACAACCTCAACCTGCTCCTGACCCACGGCATGATGAGCGCCGAGAGCCGCACCGCCATCCGGACGGCCGTCAGCGGCATCACGGCGGCGATGGTGCCGGCGAACAGCAACCTCAACCAGCAGCGCGCCCGGCTCGCCCTCTACCTCACCCTGATGTCGCCCGACTACGCCGTCCTCAAGTGACCCCATGAGCTCCCCGACCCCCCTTTCCCGCCGCGAGTTCATCGGCCAGGCCAGCTGCGCCGGCATCGGCGGCACCGCGCTCTTCTCCACGCTCCTCACGCTCCGGCTGGCCAACTCGCTGGCGGCCCAGACGACCCCGTCGGACTACAAGGCGCTGGTCTGCCTCTTCCTCGCGGGAGGCAACGATTCGTTCAACATGCTCGTGCCGACGACCCAGGCCGAGTACGCGGCCTACTCCGGGGTCCGGCGCAACCTCGCGCTCCCGAGCGACACGCTGCTGGAGATCACCCCGGGCAACACCGGGGGCCGCACCTTCGGCGTGCACCCGTCGATGACGGAGGTGCGCGACCTCTTCACGCAGGGCCGGCTCGCCTTCGTCTCGAACGTCGGCTCCCTCGTCCGCCCGACGACGCTGGCGGACTACCGGGCCAACCGCTACCGCCCGGTGTCGCTCTATTCGCACGCGGACCAGGTCAAGCAGTGGCAGACCTGCATGCCGGACAAGCGCACCGCGCTGGGCTGGGGCGGGCGCGCGGCCGACATCATCAAGTCGCTCAACGCCCCGAGCATGGTGTCGATGAACATCTCGCTCGCCGGCCAGACGACCTTCCTCACGGGCGAGAACTCCTTCACCTACAGCATCGGCAACAACGGCGCGACGGCCCTCGCCGGCTACGACCCGCTGGCCCGCAACAACCTCAACGCGCTGCGGACGGCCGCGGTCGACTCGCTGCTCGACGCCGACTACCGCAGCCTCTTCGAGAAGTCGTTCGGCGAGCACACGCGGGACGCGATCGACGCCTACTACGAGTTCGCCACCGCGCTGACCGGAGTGACGCTGCAGACGGTCGTGCCCGCGGGCAACAACCTGGCCAACAGCCTCGCGATGGTCGCGCGCATCGCCTCGGTCAACGGCCGCCTCGGCGCCAAGCGGCAGATCTTCTTCGTCCAGATCGGCGGCTGGGACCACCACAACGAGGTGCTCAACAGCCAGCAGACCATGCTCCGCACGGTCAGCCAGGCGGTCGGCTACTTCTGGTCGGCGCTGGGCGAGATCGGGCTGCGCAACAACGTGACCCTCTTCTCCGCCTCCGACTTCGGCCGCACGCTCCGGTCCAACGGCAACGGCTCCGACCACGCCTGGGGCGGCAACCACTTCGTGTTGGGCGGCGCGGTCAACGGCGGCCGCGTGGCCGGCAACCGCGACCAGGGCTACTACCCGGACTTCACCCGCCTCGCCGACATCGACACCGGCGCCGGCCGGCTGGTGCCGGGCATCGCGGTCGACGAGTACGCGCGCGACCTGCTCAGCTGGTTCGGCGTGGCCAACGCCGACATGGACTACGTCCTGCCCGCGTTCAGCAGCCGGTTCGGCGGACGCCCGTCGCTCGAGCTGATGACGACGTCGGCGATCTCGACACCGCCGCCGCCCGCGCCCGCACCCGCGCCGGCCACGCCGGCGCCGGCTCCGGTCACGGGAGGCTCCTCCGGCGGCGGCGGAGGCGGGGGCGGCGGCTCCGCCACGGTGCTGGGCACCGTCGCGCTCGGCGGCGCCCTCGTGCTGAAGAAGCTCGCCGACCGTCGGGCCCGCCTCGCGGCCCGGTCGGCGACGCCGCCCGCGCCGGGCGCCTGACCGCCTCCGGCAGGCGCCTCAGTTCGACGGGTTCACGACCACGGTGGCCGTGACGTCGGTGCCGTCGCGCTCCAGCCGCGCCCGGTTCTGCTGCGCGCCCTGGAGCACGCCGTGGGAATTCTGGCCGGCGGCGAAACGGAGCTGGGTGAATCCGCTGATTGCGACCGCGCGGTCGTTCGACTGCAGGAGGTCGCCGCCCGTGATGCGGACGTCGGCGGCCGAGCCCAGCAGGATGACGGGGGTGGCGGAATCCGAGGCGCTGAGGTCGCCGATAAACACCGGGCCGGTGAACTCGACGCCCGGGGCGAGCACGCCCGTGATGCCGCTGGTCGCGAAGTAGCTCGCGTTGGCGGTGCGGATGCCGCCGAACTTGCCGTTCGTGCTCGTGATCGTGATGGAGGCGAGGTCCGCGAACGCGTCGTAGGAGGCGATGGGGAAGCCCGTGAAGAGCGGATTCTCGCTGTTGGCTGGATCGTTGGTCGCGCTGATCGGCAAGGTTGGATTCCACTTACCGTTTGGATCGAAGGCCGTCATGCGGCCGACGCAGAAGACCGTGAGGTTGGTCGTCTCGTCGGCGCCGGCGAGGAGGATGCGGGCGTGGCCGCGCATGTAGTCGATGGCCTGGTTGTACTTCGTCGGCCGCGCCGGCCCCGAGGCGCTCTCCAGCGAGACCATGAGGGTGCCGGCGCCGGAGAACTCCACCTGCACGATGTCGTCGGTCAGGTCGATGAACGAGACGCGGACGGCCTGGCCGGGGTCGGCCCGGATGAACGCGGTCGAGCCGCTGAGGAGGAACTGGTCGTAGACGTTGCCGTTGGGGTGGCGGATGTTGGGCGATAACTCGCTGCCCGCCCCGCTCACCTTCGTGTCGATGGTCAGGCCGAGCACGGCCCGCGCGCTGGTTACGGAGCCGCCGGCGTTCGTCACGCGCACGCTGTAGTGGCCGGCGTTGAAGGCGGTCACGGGGCTGTACTCCAGGCGCGTGGACGTCGCGCCGCCCACCGTCGCGTCGTTGTAGAGCCACTGGTAGCTCAGCGGCGGCGAGCCGGTCGCCGTCACCGTGAACGCGACGCTGGCGCCGCTCGCCACGGTGCGGGTCGCCGGCGCGGCCGTGATGACGGGCGCGGTGGCGGTGCCGGAGACGTCGATGCGGAAGGAGTAGCTGGCGCTGCGGCCGGCGGCGTTGGCGAACTCCCACGCGGTGATGCTGGCGACGAAGCTGCCCGCGGCGGTCGGGGTGCCGGTGATGGTGCCGGTGCTGCCGTTCAGGCGGTAGGTGCTCCCGACGAGGGTCGCGCCGTCGACCGTCAGGCCGGGCGGCAGCCCGCTCACGGTGTAGGAGCTGGTCTCGGCCGGGGCTCCGGTGACGGCGAACGCGGCGCTGAACGTCGCGCCGACGGAGGCGGTCGCGGGCGAGGCCGGACTCGCCACCAGCGCGGTGGCGCCCGCCACGGTGTCGACCGCGGAGGCGAAGAGTCCGACCGCGGCCGCCGCGCGCAGCACGTGGCCGGCGCCGGGCGGGGCGAGCAGGTTGCCGCCCGCGGCGGCGAACCGCAGCGCCGGGGCGCGCTGCAGGAGGGCGGCGAGGATCAGGGCGGCGGCCTGGAGGCGGAGCGCGGCGCCGGCGAGGAAGGGGGAGTTCATGGGCGCGGCCTCCTAGTTGCAGCCGCAGCCGCTGCCGCCCACGCCGCGGCCGCCGGTGGAGCCCTCGCGGGAGTAGAAGACGTGCTCGGCCATCGCCGTCTGCAGCGGATCGCGGTCGGGCCGCATGGTGTAGTCGCTCAGCGTGGCGCGCTGCCAGGGGCGGACGGTCTCGGTGACGCAGCCGGTGAGCGTGGACAGGGCGGCGAGGGCGGCGAGCAGCCGGAGGACGTGGCGTGGATTCATGGGGGAGGGGGGGCGAGGGCGCGGTCGAGCGCGGCGCGGAGCTCGGCGTCGGACTTCGCGCCGTGGTAGCCGGCGAAGACGGCGAGCACGCGCCCGTCGCGGCCGACGAGGACGGTGGTGGGGAGGGAGGGGATGCCCACGGCGGACACGAGTTCCTGGCGCGCGTCGCGCACCGTGGCGAAGGGGGGACGCAGCCGCTTCAGGAACGCGGCATAGGCCGCCGGCTGCTCGTCCACGCTCACGCCGACGATCGTCACCCCCCGCGGGGCGTAGTCGGCGTGGATCCGGGCGAGGGCGGGGAACGCGGCCTTGCACGGCGCGCACCACGAGGCCCAGAAGTCCACGAGCAGCAGGCGCCCCTCCAGCTCCGGCAGGCTCCCTTCGAGCGCGTGGTCGGCGAGGCGGGGGAAGGGCTCGCCCGCACGGGGCGCGGCCGGCAGGCGCGCGGCGGCGAGCGGCAGCAGCAGCGCGAGCAGGAGGCGCGCGAGGGCGGAGGCGGGGCTAGGCGACGACATGGTTCCAGAATCCCCGCGTCTGCTCGCGTCCGTCCGTCGTGACGACGATTCCCTCGGCGCCCGGGAAGCGCTCGATGAACTCCCGTCCCGCCCCGGGCCCGAGGACGAAGGCCGTGGTGGAGAGGAGCCCGGCCTGGAAGCAGGTGTCGGCCACGACCGTGACCTGCCGCACCCCGTGCGCGGTCGGCCAGCCCGTGCGCGGGTCCACGATGTGGCCGTAGCGCCGTCCCCCGAGCGTGAAGTGGCGGAGGTAGTCGCCGGAGGAGGCGATGCCGCGGTCGCCCTGCAGCACGAGGCTCCCGCGGTGGGCGCCGGGGCGGTCGGGGTCCTCGAGCCCGACGTGCCAGGCCGGACGGTCCGGCGGACGGCCGAGGCCGCGGATGTCGTGGCCGAAATCGACGAGGACGTCGCGCAGGCCGAGCTCGCCCGCGAGGCGGGCGACGGCGTCGACCGCCCACTCCTTGCCCCAGCCGCCGAAATCGAGGGCCATGCCGGTCCGCGGCAGCCGCACGGCGCCGGGGCGCCGCTCCACGAGGTGCCAGCCGACGAGGGCGCGCGCGGCGTCGATGCGCGCGGGCTCGGGCAGCGTGGTCGGCGCGGCTTTGTAATCCCAGAGCCGCAGCAGCGGGCCGGCGGTCGGGTCGAGGATTCCCCCCGTCAGCCGATGCACCGCCCCGCAGACGTCGAGCAGGGCGTCCATCTCCGGGTCCACGGTCACCCACGCGCCGCCGGCCGCGGCGTTGATCCGCGACACGAGGCTCGTCGGCCGGAAGCGGGAGTAGCGGGCCTCGAACGCCTCGACCCACGCGCGCGCCGCCCGCACGAACTCCTCGCCGGCGGCCGCGTCGGGCGCCGTGAACTGCAGCTCGCAGCGGGTGCCCAGGGCGGCGAAGGCCGCGCGCCGCAGGGCGCCGCCGGTGGCGTTCGCGGGGAGGGTCGCGGCGGGCGGGTTCATCGGGGCGGGGGTCTCACCAGACGCAGGTGATGCCGGCGGTCACGATGTCGGCGTCGGGGAAGGCGGAGGCGGAGGTGACGCCGTCGCGGCCCGTCATCCCGTAGCGCTCGTAGCCCAGCTCGAGGCGGAGCCGGGGATCGGGCGTCCACACGGCCTTCAGGCCCCAGGTCAGGCTCCGGAAGGCCGCGAGGCGGTAGTCGGCCGAGTAGAACGGGCCGTCGGGCCGGGGGGAGTTCGACGGGACGATGGGCGTGTCCGTGAGCGTGACGCGGTAGAAGTCCGCGGCGGTCTGGCGGTAGAGGCGGACGCTCGGGACGAGGATGAAGTCCGCGCCCAGCCGCTGGAACCAGGCGACGGCGAGCGTGTGGCTGGTGAGGCCGAAGGTGTCGTCGTAAAGGCGGTAGCTCGACTCGAGCGCGCCGCGGGCGGACGGGACCGCGTGGTTGAGCGAGGCGAACAGGACGCGCTTCTCGCGCTCCGCGGGGCGGTTCTCGCGGAAGGTGAGGGGCAGGAAGATGCCGGGGAGCAGCTGCGTCCGCTTGGTGATGATCTTGTAGGGGTCGTTGAGGTAGCCCGTGCTGCGGCCCCAGCTGAGGTTGAGGCCGGCCTTGGTCCGCGGGCCGAAGAGACGCGTGAGGCCCACGAGCGCCTCGGTGCCGCGCTTGCCGGCCCAGTCGGCCTGGTGGAAGACCCGCAGCGAATCGTCGGTCACGCCCACGCCCGCGAGCAGCTCGACGTTCTTGTCGAGGAAGTCGGTGACGGTGTTCAGCGAGAAGCCGTCGGAGACGTAGTCGCTCTCGCGCGAGCCGGCGGCGCCAAAGGTGACGGCGATGCGGGGAAACTGGTGCGTGTAGTCGGCGGTCCAGGCCTTGCGCTCGTCGTCCATCTGCGCGAGGGGCACGGCGCCGCCCGGGGTCGCCGGCTCCTGCCCCGTCGGCGTGGCGCCGGCGATGGTGTCGACGACGCCGGTCAGGCGCAGCCGCGCGGCCGGGCCGAGCGAGGTCTCGATCAGGGCGGAGTTGACCTGCACGCCGACGCGGCCGCCCGTCTCCCGGTAGTCCTGGTACTTGTAGGCGACGGTGGTCTCCGCCTGGACCACGCGGGGCTCGAGCAGGACGAGCAGTCCGGCGACCGCGAGGGCGCGGCACCGGGCGGCGCGCGCGCGGGACGGGTCGGTCGTCCGGGGGGACCGCGAGGCGGACGGAAGCGGACGGGCGGGGCGTTGCATGGTGCGGGTGCTCAGGGGCGGCCGGCGGGGGACGCGGGCCGCAGGTGACGGCCGACCTGGATGCCGAGCCAGGCCATGGGCAGGTAGGCGACGACCAGATCGAGCGCGACGAACCAGCCCGGCGCGGGGATCAGGAACGCCGCCGCGACGCCGCCGACGAACGTCAGCCCGCCCAGCCCCCACGCGAACGCGTCGCGCCGGGTGGCCGCGAGCAGGTGGGCGACGAGGGCGCCGACGAACGCGTTCGCCGCGTGGGCGAGGAAGGGGAAGACGAAGTGCGCGGGCCGCAGGTGCGGCAGCGCGGCCTTGATGCCGGCCGGGTTGGTCAGGTCCGCGCCCGGCGGCGGCGGGACGACGTGCGGACCGACGGAGACGAGGGCCATGTTCACGAGGGCGCCGGCCACGAAGGCCGCGACCACGGCGAGGACGTTGCGGACGGTGGGGCTCATGGGGCGGGGTAGAGGTTCAGAACTTGAAGCTCGCGCTGACCTGGAACACGGCGGAGACGATGGCGTAGGCGATGAACGCGACGAAGCCGAAGGCGAAGAGGAGCACCCCGGTGGATACGACCTGGGTGAAGGCCTGGATGCGGCGGCGGAGCTCGTCGCGGTAGGAGGCGGCGATGCTCCGCAGGCCCGGGGCGAGCTGGCCGGTGCTCTCGCCGACGGCCAGCCGGTCGATGACGAGCGGGGGGAAGCAGCCGGTGCGGGAGAGCGCGCCCGACAGGCTCTCGCCCTCGAGCACGCGGCCGGTGGCGTCGCCGAAGGCCGCGCGCAGCGGCCGGTTGGCGATGGTGCGCTCGGTCATGCGCAGCGCCTCCGCGGTCGTCACGCCGTTCTCCAGCAGCACGGCCAGCGTCGCGCTGAAGTTGTGGACGGTGGAGGCGGTGACGAACCGGCCGATCCACGGCAGGCGGAGCAGGACGGCGTCGGTCGCGGTCCGCCCGCCCTCGGTCCGGCGCCAGCGCCAGAACGCGACCGCCGCGGCGGCCGCGCCGAGGAGTACGACGAGGCCGTAGTGGAGCAGGAAGTCCGACAGGCCGACGAGGATCCGGGTCGGCAGCGGCATGCTCCCGCCGAGCGAGTCGAGGAGGTTCTGCAGCCGGGGAAGGAGGAAGAAGATGAAGAACAGCACGACGCCGACGGCGATGGCGCCGATGAAGAGCGGGTAGGCGAAGGCCGCCGCCATCGTGCGGCGCATCTCCTCGCGCGCGGCGTGGTGCTCGATCAGCCGGCCGAGCACCTCGCGCAGGTTGCCGGTGGCCTCGCCGGCGGCGACGAGGTTGGCGGTGTGGCCGGAGAAGACGGTCGGGAACGCCTCGAGCGCCTGCGAGAGCGGCAGGCCCTCGCTCAGCTTCTCCCAGAGCGCGGCGCAGAGGCCGCGCAGGGCCGGTTCCTGCAGGCGCTGGCTGAGGAGCCGCACCGCCTCGCCCGCCGGCAGGCCGCTGCCGATGAGGTCGGCGAGCGCCTGGAGGAAGGGCAGCTGCAGCGCGGGCCCGAAGCGCGCGGCCGTCGGCGCCG